>CAWZZK010000262.1:0-9974 GCA_963966455.1 Kaistia sp.
TCTCGAGCGCTCAGGGGCCAAGCTGGTCCAGACTCGCGCGACGCTCGAAGGCCCGCACGAGGTGCGCCTCGGCGATGGCCGCCTGGTGACCGCGAAGGTGATCCTGGTCGCGACGGGATCGACGGCCTATCGCGATCCGGCGCTCGCAGGCCACGAATTGGCGATCACCTCCAACGAGGCCTTCCACCTCGCTAAGCTGCCGGAGAAGATCGTGATCGTCGGCGGCGGCTACATCGCCGTCGAATTCGCCGGCATCTTCCACGGCCTCGGTGTCGAGACGACGCTCATCCATCGCGGCGACAAGCTGCTGCGCGGCTTCGACGACGATCTCCGGACGGGTCTCGCCGAAGCTCTGGAGAAGAAGGGCATCCGCCTCGTGCTCGGCGACCAGCCGGCCGCGATCGAGAAGGCGGGCGAGGGTCTCGTGGTGCGGACGAAGGGCGGTCATTCGCTCGAGGCCGGCGAGGTGATGCTCGCGACCGGCCGCAAGCCGAATACGGAAGGCCTCGGCCTCGACCGTGCCGGGGTCGAGACGGATGGCGCCGGGGCGATCACGGTCGATGAACATTCGCAGTCCAACGTGCCGTCGATCTATGCCGTCGGCGACGTCACCAACCGCATCAATCTGACGCCGGTCGCCATCCGCGAGGGCCATGCCTTCGCCGATACGCTGTTCGGCGGCCGCAACGTCGTGGTCGATCATCTCGGCGTGCCGAAGGCGGTGTTCTCGCAGCCCGAACTCGGCAGCGTCGGCTTGACCGAGGCCGAGGCGCTGGACGAGTTCCCGGCGGTCGACATCTACAAGACCAGCTTCAAGCCGCTCAAGAACGGCCTTTCGGGCCGCGACGAGCGCATGATGATGAAGCTCGTCGTCGACGGCACCAGCGGCCGCGTGCTCGGCTGCCACATCCTCGGCCATGACGCTGCCGAGATGGTCCAGATGGTGGCGATCGCCGTGAAGCTCGGCGCCACCAAGGCGCAATTCGACGCCACCATGGCGCTGCATCCCACCGCCGCCGAAGAACTCGTCACCATGCGCGAGCCCTCCATCCGCCACCGCCGCTGAAGCGCGCGGCCTGTTCCCCTCCCGCGCAGCGGAGGGAGGGGTAGGGAGGGGGCTCTTCCTTCCGGCAGACTTCGCTCGATGGCCGGCTGCGGAGCCGCTCATTCTTTCACCTCTCCCATGGGGAGAGGTCGGACCGCAGGTCCGGGTGAGGGGCGTGCCCACCCCGGACACGCCGTAACCCTCACCCGCCGTCTTCGCCGTCGACCTCTCCCCATGGGAGAGGTGAAGGGGGGACGCGTCCCTTGCCTGCCGTGAGGCCGCGGCGGATTTCCGCTTGTGAATCCCGCGCCGACGGATCAAAGAACGCCGATCCCCGAACGAGAACCGGCGCCAAAGGCCGGGAGTGAACCAATCATGACTGCAGTTGCCGCCCCCGGCCGTCGCCTGCTCGACGGCCGCGACTACAAGACCCTCGCTTTGTCCGCCCTTGGCGGCGCGCTCGAATTCTACGATTTCATCATCTTCGTCTTCTTCGTGACCGTGCTCGGCCACCTGTTCTTCCCGCCGGAGATTCCGGAATGGGTGCAGCAGCTGCAGGCCTTCGGCATCTTCGCAGCCGGATATCTGGCGCGGCCGCTCGGCGGGCTGGTGATGGCGCATTTCGGCGACAAGCTCGGCCGCAAGCGCATGTTCACGCTGTCGATCCTCCTGATGGCGCTCTCGACGCTCGGCATCGCCGTGCTGCCGACCTATGCCTCGATCGGCATCGCGGCGCCCATCCTGCTGCTCACCATGCGCGTCCTGCAGGGCGCAGCGATCGGCGGCGAGGTGCCCGGCGCCTGGACCTTCGTGTCCGAGCATGTGCCGGTCCATCGCATCGGCCTCGCCTGCGGCATCCTCACCTGCGGGCTCACCGCCGGTATCCTGCTCGGCTCGCTGATCGCGACCGCCATCAATGTCGTGTTCACGCCCGACCAGGTGATGGCCTATGGCTGGCGCATTCCCTTCGCGCTCGGCGGCGTCTTCGGCCTCGTCGCCGTCTATCTGCGTCGCTGGCTCGACGAGACGCCGGTCTTCCGCGAATTGAAGGCGGCCAAGGCGCTGTCGGAAGGCCTGCCGCTCGGCGAGGTGCTCCGCGGCCACAAGGGCGCGACCATCCTCTCGATGCTGCTGACCTGGATGCTGTCGGGCGCGATCGTCGTTGCGATCCTGATGACGCCGACGTTGCTGCAGACGCTCTACAAGATCCCGGCCGGCGAGGCGCTCACCGCCAATTCGATCGCGACCCTGTTCCTGACGGTCGGCTGCGTGCTCGCCGGACTCACGGTCGACCGCATCGGCGCCGGCCGTTTCTTCACCTTCGGCAGCGTCTTTCTCGGCGCCGCGACCTGGTATTTCTATTCGTCGGTCGCGAGCGACCCGTCGAACCTCTTCCTGCTCCAGGCGGTCGCCGGCTTCTCGGTCGGCGTCATCGGCGCGGTGCCTTATGTGCTGGTGAAGGCCTTTCCGCCGGCGGTGCGCTTCACCGGCGTCTCATTCGCCTACAACATCGCCTATGCGATTTTCGGCGGCCTGACGCCATTGCTCGTCACCGTGGCGCTGAAATCCGACCCGATGGCACATGCCCATTACCTTGTGTTCCTCTCGGCCATGGGTGTCTGCATCGGGCTGTATCTCTGGGCGAAGGACCGCCACTGACGCGATCAGGAAACGGGTGTCGCCGCGATCGGCTCGGCGGCATCCTAACGCCGACGAACGAAAAGCGGCGAGGCAGGCGATGACGACCACGGTGGCGTTTCCGGACGACGCGACGCTCTATGCGGTGGCGACGACCAGCATCTATTGCCGGCCCGCCTGCCCGTCGCGGCCGCCGCTGCCGAAGAATGTGCGCTTCTTCGCCGATGCCGCTGGCGCCGAGGCCGCGGGCTATCGCGCGTGCCTCCGCTGCCGGCCGAATCGCGCGGCCTGATGGAACGCACCATCCCGCTGCCGCCCGGCTACAGGGCGGCGGATATCCTCGCCTATCATGGCCGTGATCCGGCGAGCCTTTCGGAGCGCGTCACCGGCACGCGGATCGAGAAGCCCGTGCTCGTGACCGGCAAGCCGGTCCTCCTGACGATCGATATCGCGGGCGACGCGGCGCGGGTCTCCGTGGACCATCCTCTATCCGAGGCTGAGGAGGGCGCAGTCGAGGCCATGGCGCGGCGGATGCTGGGCCTTGTCATCGACCCCGCGGCGTTCGAGGCGCATCCGGGGGCGTCAGCGCTCGTCGGTGCGCGCAGCGGTCTGCGCATCCCCCTGACAGCGACGGTGTTCGAGGCGCTCTGCTGGGCTGTGATCGGCCAGCAGATCAACCTGACCTTCGCGGCCGCGCTTCGCCGCGAGATGGTCGACCTCGCCGGTATCCCTCATGCGCCGAGCGGCCTCGTCGCCCATCCGGGTCCTGCCGAGGTGGCGGCGATCGAACCGGCGGCGCTGGCGGCCCGCCGCTACTCGCGCGCCAAGGCGCGCTATCTCACCGGCGTCGCTGCGGCCGTGGCGGCGGGCGAGCCTGATCTCGACGCACTCGCCAATGAAAGTGCCGGTGCCATCGAGGCGGCGCTGGTCGCCTTGCCGGGGATCGGCCCGTGGACGGCGCGTTACGTGCTGCTGCGCGGCTTCGGCCATGCCGATACGGCGCCGATCGGCGATTCGGGCCTCGCGACCGGGCTACAGCGGCTACATGGGCTCGATCGCCGTCCGACGCCGCCCGAACAGGAGGCCGCGATGCAGGCCTTCGCGCCGCATCGCAGCCTCGCCACGGTTCACCTCTGGGCGAGCCTCGCCGATCAGGCGACGCCGTCCGGCACGAAGTCGAGGAAGCCGGTCACGCGGTCGATCCTGCCGTCCGAGACGGTCGCGAAATCGGTGCCGCCCGCCAATGCCGGGCCATCGCCGGGCGCGAGTTCCCAGCTGAAGCGCAAATTGGACTCGTAACCGTCCGCTTTGCCGGCGAGACGGAAGGAGAGGCCCGCGAAGCGCCGCTGCATCGCCCCGATCAGCGCATCGAGCCCGTCATGGCCGGAAACGCTGGTGAGCGGATCGCCATAGGTCGCATCGGCCGTGAAGGCCTCGGCGATGCGCCGGCGCCGGTCGGCCGGGTCGGTGGCATTCCAGGCCGCGAGATAGCGGGCGGCGAGCGTGGCGGCGTCGGAAGCGGTCATCGTGTCGGTCATCGTGATTCTCCGGGGGTTGGGCCGGCATCGGGCCGGCTGTGACGCTCCGGACGGTGGATGAGCGGTGGCGGCTGGTCGATTACCTCCGAGGTCATTGGTCGGCCGCCTGCGGCCGGCTAGGGTTCCGGTCGAGGAGGAACCGATGAGCCTGTCGCAAGCATCGTTCGGGGAGGAGCTGAAGGAATGGCGACGCCGCCGGCGGCTGTCGCAGATGGAACTCGCCGGCGAGGCGGGCCTCTCGACGCGGCATCTCTCCTTTCTCGAAACCGGCCGTTCGCAGCCGAGCCGCGCCATGGTGCTGCGCCTCGCCGAGGAGCTGGAGCTGCCGCTGCGCGAGCAGAACCTGCTGCTCGTCGCCGCCGGCTATGCGCCCGTTCATCCCGCCCGGCGGCTCGACGATCCCGGCCTCGGCCCGGCGCGCGAGGCGGTGCGCCGCATCGTCGGCGGCCACATGCCCTATCCGGCGCTGGCGGTCGACCGGCACTGGACGATGCTCGAGGCGAACGCTGCCGTGGGCGCGCTCATCGACGGGGTCGATCCGGCACTGCTGGTGCCGCCGGTGAATGTGGTGCGTCTGTCGCTCCATCCCGCCGGCCTTGCCCCGCGCATCGTGGATTTCCCGAGCTGGCGCGGCCACATGCTGCGCCGCCTGGCGCATGAGGTCGACCTGACGGGCGATGCGGTGCTCGCGGGCCTCCTTGCCGAGATGGAGGCGCTGCCGCGCCCGCTCGCCCGCGAGCAGCGGAAGGGCGACGAACTCGCCGGCATCGCCGTGCCGCTGCGCCTTCGCCATGGCGATGGCGAGCTCTCCTTCCTCTCGACGACGACGGTCTTTGGGGGGCCGGCGGATGTCACGCTGTCCGAGATCGCCATCGAGGCCTTCTTTCCGGCCGACGAGGAAACCGCCGCCCGCATGCGCGCCCTTGCCGCGGCGTGATGCGGGGCAGCAACGGCTTCGATTGGCGAGGCGGGGACGGGGCGTGTATAAGGCTCCACCTTTTCGAGAAGCGGACGGCCGGGCGCTCGGGCGCCGATATGGCCGGACGCCGTGTGGAGCCGACCATGACCAAGACGAGCTGGAGCCCCGCGAGCTGGCGGGAAAAGCCCATCCAGCAGGTGCCGGATTATCCCGACAGGGAAGCGCTCGCCGCGGTCGAGGCGCGCATCGCCAGCTATCCGCCGCTCGTCTTCGCGGGCGAAGCGCGGCAGCTGAAGAAGGGGCTCGCCTCTGTTGCGCGCGGCGAGGCCTTCCTGCTGCAGGGCGGCGACTGCGCCGAGAGCTTCGCCGAGCATCATCCCGACAACATCCGCGACTTTTTCCGCGTTTTTCTACAGATGGCGGTGGTGCTGACCTTTGCCGGCCAGATGCCGGTGGTGAAGGTCGGCCGCATCGCCGGCCAGTTCGCCAAGCCGCGCTCGGCACCGATGGAGAAGATCGGCGATGTCGAGCTGCCGTCCTATCGCGGCGACAACATCAACGGCATCGAGTTCACGCCGGCGGCCCGCATCCCCGACCCCCGCCGCGTCGAGGACGCCTATCGCCAGTCGGCCGCGACGCTCAACCTTTTGCGCGCCTTCGCGCAGGGCGGCTATGCCAATCTCGAGCATGTGCATCAGTGGATGCTCGGCTTCGTGAAGGACAGCCCACAGGGCCACCACTATCAGGAGATCGCCGACCGCATCTCCGAGACCATGGCCTTCATGCGCGCCTGCGGCATCAATCCGGATACGACGCCGTCGCTGCGCTCCACCGAGTTCTTCACCTCGCATGAGGCGCTGCTGCTCGGCTACGAGCAGGCCATGACCCGCGTCGATTCGACGAGCGGAGACTGGTACGCCACCTCGGGCCACATGCTGTGGATCGGCGACCGCACGCGGCAGGCCGACCACGCCCATGTCGAATACATGCGCGGCGTGAAGAACCCGATCGGCCTCAAATGCGGCCCCTCGCTGACCGGCGACGGCCTCCTGCAGCTCATCGACGCGCTCAACCCGGACAACGAGCCGGGCCGGCTGACGCTGATCTGCCGCTTCGGCGCCAACAAGGTCTATGACCACCTGCCGCAGCTGATCCGCGCCGTCGAGCGCGAGGGCCGCTCGGTCGTCTGGTCCTGCGACCCGATGCACGGCAACACGATCAAGGCCGTCACCGGCTACAAGACGCGGCCCTTCGACCTGATCCTCAAGGAGGTCCGGACCTTCTTCGAGGTGCATCAGGGCGAAGGCACCTTCCCGGGCGGCATCCATATCGAGATGACCGGCAAGAACGTCACCGAATGCACGGGCGGCGCGCGCGCCATCACCGACGAGGATCTTTCGGACCGCTACCACACCCATTGCGATCCGCGCCTCAATGCCGACCAGTCGCTCGAACTCGCCTTCCTCGTCGCGGAACTCCTGAAGAAGACGCGCGTCGCAGAGCACCGCCTGGCGGCAGCCGGTGGCCTCTGAAGTGGGCGGCGAATTGCATCGCGGGCGCTGCCTCTGCGGCGCCGTCCGCTACGCCGTGAGCGGCCCGCTGTCCGAGGTCTGCGGCTGCCACTGCACGCAGTGCCGGCGGCAGACGGGCCACTTCCTCGCCACGACCAATGTCGCGGTCGCCGCTCTTTCGATCGAGGGCGAGGATAGCGTCCGCTGGTACCGCTCGTCCGACGTCGCCGAGCGCGGCTTCTGCGGCATCTGCGGCTCGGTCCTCTTCTGGCGCCGACCCGAAACCGACCGCATCGCCATCGCAATGGGCGGCTTCGAGACGCCGACCGGCACGCATATGGGCGCGCATATCTTCGCGGCGGACAAGGGCGACTATTACGAGATCGGCGGCGAGGCGCCGGTCTATCCGGCGGACGGCTGAGCCAGCGGCTCCAGCATCTCCGCCGCCTCGATCGCAATTCGCGGGTCGATGCGGTCCTCGGTGCACCAGGCGGCCGAAAGGCCGGCATGGGCGAAGGCGAAGCCGAGCACGCGGGCCGGGTCGAGCGCGAGTTCTTCAGAGACGATCGCGGCGAGGCGCTGCGCCCGCGCCCGGTCGAGCACCAGCCGTTCGACGCCGGCCGGATTGAGGAAGAGATTGGCGGTGTCGTAGGCGCGCTCGCCTGCGACGCCCTTCGGGTCGATGGCGAGCCAGCCGCGCGGGCTGTCGAGCACGTTCTCGTGGTGCAAGTCGCCATGCAGCACGACGCTCTCCTGCGACGTCGCGACGAGCCGGCGAGCCGTTCCAGCGCAGCGTGCGAGAACCGGATGCTCCGACCCGGCCTCGAACAGGGCGCGGAAACGCCGGGCGAGCGTCGGCAGTTCGGGCGGCGGCTCCGGTCGCGGCGCGTGCAGCGCCCTGGCGACGCCGGCGATGATGCGGATCGCCTCCTCGTCCTCGCCGCCGACCGCCATCGCCGTCAGCGAGCCCTGGCCGACCGCGCGCTCCATCAGGGCGGCGTCGCCTTCCGCCGTGATCACGCGCACGGCGCCGTCGCCGGCAAACCAGCGAAGCGCCGCGATGCCCGGCCCTTCGTCGCTCGATGGCTTGAGCAGCTTGAGCATCGCCGGCGCGCCGCCCTGCGTGACGGGGAGGAGGTTGCTGGTCGGCGTCTCGATCGGCGCTCCGTCGGCGACGAGACTCCAGCGCTCCAGCCAGGGCGCGAACAAGGCGTCGCTCATTGTCAGGCCGCGCTTTCGACGACGGCGCCGCGGCGCGGCCGCGCGATCATCAGCGCCAGCAGAGCAGCGACGACGCCGGTGGCGCCGGCGATCATGAAGGCGTCGAAATAGTTGCCCTGTTCCGTGCGCAGCCAGCCGGCGAGGAAGGCCGCCGAGGCGGCGCCGAGCTGGTGGCCGGCGGCGATCCAGCCGAACACCACCGGCGCCTTGCGGTCGCCGAAGGCTTCGTTGGCGAGACGCACCGTCGGCGGCACGGTGGCGATCCAGTCGAGGCCGTAGAAGACGACGAAGATCGACAGGCTCCAGACCGAGAAATCCGAGAAGGGCAGGTAGATCAGCGAGAGGCCGCGCAGCCCGTAATAGACGAAGAGCAGCCTGCGCGGATCGATGCGGTCGGTCAGCCAGCCCGAGGCCGTGGTGCCGACGAGATCGAAGATGCCCATCATCGCCAGCATGCTCGCCGCCTGCACCTCGCCGATGCCCATGTCGCCGCAGAAGGCGATCATATGTGTGCCGACGAGGCCATTGGTCGTGAAGCCGCAGACGAAGAAGGTGGCGAAAAGATACCAGAAGGTGCGGGTGCGCGAGGCCTCGACCAGCGCGCGGATCGCATTGGCGAAGGGATTTCCGGTCGTCGGGGCCTGCTGTGGTTCCGCACCGGTCGCGCCATAGGGCCGCAGCCCTGCCGCCTTCGGGCTCTCGGGCACCAGTAGCAGCACGAGGGGGATGAGCAGGGCGGTGATCGCCGCGATGGTGAGCACGACCGCCTGCCAGCCGCCCCAGGCGGCGAGCGCCGCGAAGCCCGGCAGGAAGATCAGTGTTCCCGTCGCGGTCGATGCGGAGAAGATGCCCATCATCAGACCGCGATTGCTGACGAACCAGCGGTTGACGATCGTGGCGCCCATGACGAGCGCAACGGCGCCGGAACCGATGCCGGAAAGGACGCCCCAGAGAGTGATGAACTGCCAGGGCGCCGTCATCATCGCGGAGAGGCCCGTCGAAACGGACATCAGGAGCAGCGCGCAGACCAGCGTGCGCTTCAGCCCGAAACTCTGCATCAGCGCCGCCGCGAAGGGACCGGCGAGGCCATAGAGGAAGATGCCGATGGCGGCACCGAGCGAGATCGTCGCGCGGTCCCAGCCGAGCGAGGATTGCAGCGGCAGCATCAGCACGCCGGGCGCCGCGCGAAGGCCGGCGGCTGCCAGCAGCGACAGGAAGATGACGCCTGCGACGACGAAGGCGTAGTTCTGGCCGAAGGGCCGCCTTATGATGGTGCTCATGTGACTCACCGATCCGTATCGTGCTTGGATGTTACGTACCGGTCTGTTACATTGCAAGCGGTGAATGCGGCGAAGGAGCGTGATGAGCGGGACGGCGGATCGGGCGGCGGGCAAGCGGGGCGCGACCAAGCCGCGCGCGGCCGAGCGCATCCTCGATGCGGCGCGCAGCCTCTTCTATCGCGAGGGCATCCGCGCGGTGGGCGTCGACGAAATCGTCGAGCGCGCCGGCGTGACCAAGCCGAGCCTCTATCGCAGCTTCCCGTCCAAGGACGAACTCGCCGCCGCTTACTTGCGCGACTACGAGGACGGCTTCTGGCGCCGCTTCCAGGCCGCGGTGGACGCCCATCCCGGCGATCCGCGCGCGCAGATCGTCGATTATCTCGGCCGTGTCGGCCGCCGCCAGTCCGAGACGGATTATCGCGGCTGCGCGCTCACCAATGCCGCGGTCGAGTTTCCCGAGCCGGACTCGCCCGCCCGCGCAGTCAGCGAGGCCAACAAGCGCGAGCTGCGCCGGCGCTTGGAAGCCATGGCGGCCGAGATGGGCGCCCGCGATCCGGCCGAACTCGCCGACGGCCTTCTGATGCTCTTCGAGGGCGCCAACGCCGCCGGCCAGATCTTCCGCTCCGACGGCCCCGCCCGCTCCCTCCCCACCATCGCCGACCGCCTGATCGCCGCCAGCATCGAGAGGTGAGGGGGCTCCCTCGGATCACCTAAGGCGGCGCCGGCGACGGTACCCCCCTCTCCAGCTCTCCCCCACAAGGGGGGAGAGGGCTCTGGCGCGGCCGGCACTCCGGTTGGTGGGCGCTCGATGTATCGCGAGGC
>CAWZZK010000263.1:0-16480 GCA_963966455.1 Kaistia sp.
CGCGATCCCTTCCCGGAGATCTCGCGCTTCCTCGCCGTGCATCGTGACAAGGTGGAGCGGGTGTTCACGACGCTCGCCTATTTCGACGGCGTCAATTTCGCGTCGACCGATGCGACGCCGGCGCTCTATTCGGTGGCGATCATGGACACGATCTGCCCGCCCTCGACGATCTTCGCCGCCTACAACGCCCATGCGGGCGCCGAGAAGGCGATCCGCGAATATGGCTTCAACGACCACGAGGGCGGCGGCGCCTTCCAGGATCGTGCCGAGCTCGACTGGCTCGCGGGTGTGATCTAGCGCCGAAGCGGCGCGAGGAGGGGGGCGAGCGCTGCCTGTGCGGCGGCGCTGGCGCGATAGGCGGCGACCATCGCCGCCACCCGCTCACTTCGGCTTTCCTCCGGCGCATGCTCCTCGGC
This sequence comes from Kaistia sp., assembly GCA_963966455.1. Taxonomy (GTDB): domain Bacteria; phylum Pseudomonadota; class Alphaproteobacteria; order Rhizobiales; family Kaistiaceae; genus Kaistia; species Kaistia cartagenensis. Next base: position 417 of record CAWZZK010000263.1, read on the forward strand.
GCCGCCATGCGCCTGCATGACCGCGGAGACATCCGGCCAGTTGCCGAGCGCGACCATGGCGAGGGTCGCGGCGCCGAGCGAGGCCGACTGCTGGTCGACCGAGGTCTTGACAATGCGGCAGGAGAGGATGTCGGCCATCACCTGGCGCATCAGCGGATGCCGGGCGCCGCCGCCCACGATCGTCATGGTCTCGCTGACCGATGTGAGCTTCCTGAGTTCGTCGAGCGCGATGCGGAGCCCGAGCGCGATGCCCTCGATCGTCGCGCGCGCGATGTCGGCACGGCTATGGCCGAGATCGAGACCGATGAGCGCGCCGCGGATGTCCGGTCCGCCTTCGAGGCTGGTGCCGCCGCCGAGCGTCGGCACGAAGACGAGCCCGCTGGCGCCGAAGGGCGCTTCGCCCGCTTCGGCGAACAAGGCGTCGTAGCTCGCCGCCGCCTGCCCGGTCAGCACGTCCTTCACGAAGGAGAGGCTGGTGCCGGAGGAGAAGATCGACGTCGCCGAGATCACCTGGCCCGGCACGACATGGGCGAAGGCGAAGGGCCGCACCCGCGCATCCAGCACCGGCTTCGCGGACGACACGGTCAGCCAACTCGACGAGCCCATCGAGCAGTAGAAGTCGCCCTCGCGGAAGGTGCGGGCGCCGAGCGCCATGCAGGAATTGTCGACGCCGCCGGCGACGACGACGACGTCGCGCGGAAGGCCGAGCTCGGCAGCGATATCGGCCTTGAGCGTGCCGAGAATCTCGGTCGAGGGCACCACCTGCGGAAAGAGGGCGCGATCGACGCCGGCGGCATCGAGGATCTCGTCCGAGAAGGCGCGCCGCTCGAGGTCATAGGCGCCGCTGCCCGAGGCATAGGAGGGATCGGTGGCGTGCCGGCCGGTCAGGCGGAGATTGATATAGTCCTTGCTGCCGGCGACCTGGCGGGTGCGGGCCAGGATCTCGGGATGATGCCGGCGCAGCCACAGGATCTTGAACAGCGGGTAGAGCGCGGCCGGGAAGCCGTTGCCGGTAAGGCCGTACCAGCGGTCGGCGTCGAAGGTGCGGAAGAAGGCCTCGGCCTCGGCGCCAGCCCGCGCATCGGACCAGATCGGTACGCGGCGCATCAAGGGCTCGTCGTCGGCGCCGAGCGGGATGCAGCCGAGGCTGTGGCCGGAGATGCTGATCGCGCCGATGGCGGAGGCATCGACGCCCTCGCTCGCGACGAGCGCGCCGATGCTGGCGACGACAGCGTTCCACCAGTCGTCGACATCCTGCTCGTGATAGCCGGGCGCCGGATAATGGGTGCGATAGGCCTCGACCCGCTCGGCGAGACAGGCGCCGGACGCGTCATAGAGCGCCGACTTGACGCCACCGGTCCCGAGATCCAGCGCGAGCACCGTGCGCGTCATCGGCTCATGCCTCCGCCGGGATCGGCAGCCGGCCGCCGGGCAGCGCGCGGACCTCTGCGACGAGGTCGGTGGCAGAAGCCGTGTTGATGCCGAAGCGCGTGACGCCGATCGCGACCATGGCGGCGACGGTCTCGAGATCGCGGATGCCGCCCGAGGCCTTGATGCCGGCACGGCCGGCGACGACGGCAGCGATGCGGCGGATGCGCGGCAGCGTCGCCGCGGCCGGGGTCCAGCCGGTGCCGGTCTTGACGAAGGCGGCGCCGCTCGCCGCGACGATCTCGGCAGCCGCTTCCATCTCGGCGTCGGTGAGATGGTGCAGTTCGATGATAACCTTGATCGGCACCGGCGCCGCGGCCGCGATCACCGCCGCCACCTCGTCGCGGACGTAAGAAAGATCGCCCGATTTCAGGCGGCCGACATTCATCATGAGGTCGAGCTCGTCGGCGCCGGCCTCGCGCAGCGCCTTCGCCTCGCCGACCTTGGTCGCCGTCATATGGCCGCCGGCGGGAAAGCCGATCGGCCCGCCGACCAGCGTCCGGCCGCCTGCCGGGATCAGCGACCGGAGCAGCGGTACGAAATTCGGCAGCGCATGCGCGGCGATGAAGCCCTGTGCCGTTGCGAGGTCGGCGAGCCCCCGCACATCCTCTTCGGTGTGAAAGGCCTGGACGGCGCTGATATCGATCATCTGCGCGAGGTCGGCTGCGCCGAGGCTGGCGGGACGTGCGGTCATGGGCGTCGAAGGTCCTGTACTGTTGCTACATCGGGCGCCGGCGCGGCATTCGGCCCCGGCCGGGTCCGGCGGCGATCAGATCCTCGAGGTGGAGCGCATATGCGAGAGCGTGCGCTTCATGCGCTTGAAGCTCTCGACATGCGTCTCGCCGCGCCGGAGCGCGACGGCGGTCGAGAGGATGTCGACGACGACCAGCGCGGCGATCCGCGAGATGGTCGGCGTGTAGATATTGGTGTTCTCGAGCGTCTCTGTGAGCAGCACGATGTCGGACGCGTCGGCGAGCGGGCCTTCGTTGCCGGTGATGCCGATGACGGTGGCGCCGTTCTCGCGCGCGAGCTTCGCGACTTCGACGGTCGAGCGCGTCGTGCCGGTGTTGGAGATCGCGACGGCGACATCGCCGGGCTTCAGGATCGAGGCGACCATCACCTGCTGATGCGAGTCGATCTCCGCGCCGCAGGGGACGCCGAACAGCGGGAATTTCTGCTGCGCGTCCATGGCGACGATGCCCGAGGCGCCGAAGCCGAAGAATTCGATCCGCCGCGCCGCGAGCAGCACGTCGACCGCGCGCGACAGCGCCACCGAATCGAGCCGGTTCCGCGCCCAGTCGAGGCTGGTCATCGTGTAGTCGAAGATCTTGCGGGCGACGGCGTCCGGGCTGTCGGCGTCGGTGATGACCGAATGCGTCGCGGGCACGCCGAGCGCCAAAGCCTGGGCGAGGCGAAGCTTGAAGTCCTGGAAGCCGTCGCAGCCGACGGCGTTGCAGAAGCGGATGACCGTCGGCTGGCTGACATCGGCGAGCTGCGCCGTCTCGGCGACGGTCGCCGAGAGGATGCGGCGGGGATCGGCGAGGATCGTGTCGCAGACCTTGCGGTCGGATTTCCTGAGATCGGCGCGCATGGCGCGCGCGACCTCGAGGATATTTCCCGTGCCGCCGACAAAGGCGGAAACATGTGGCTGCATGATCGAACGCTCCCCCGCCGCGGCTTCTCTACCGCGTTCGCGACCGGAAGACGCCGATGAACGATTGCACGATGCCGGCATTGCGGAAAGAGCCTTGCCGGACCTGGTCGAAAATGGCGGCGAGGACGATGACGAGGCCGACGCTCATCTGCTGCAGGAAGGGCGAAAGCTCGAGCAGGATGAAGGCGTTGCGCAGCGCGCCGAGCAGATAGGCGCCGAGCATGGCGCCGAGGATCGAGCCGCGGCCGCCGGAGAGGCTGGCCCCGCCGATCACCACCGCCGCGATGACGTCGAGCTCGAGCCCCGTGCCGGCCTGTGCCTCGGCGACGCTGACCTGCGCCGTGTAGACGATGCCGGCGATGGCGGCGAGCGCGCCGGAGACGACGAACACCGCGATGCGCGTCGAGGCGATCGGTATGCCCGAGAGCCGCGCCGCCTCGTCATTGTCGCCGACCGCGACGATGCGCTGCCCGATGACGCTGCGCTTCAGGATGAACTGGCCGACGATCACGAGGCCGATGAAGATCAGCACCTGGACGGGGATGTCGAGGAAGCTGCCCTGGCCGAGAAACATCACTTGCGGGTCGACCATGATCGGCAGGCCGCCGGAGATGACCTGCGTCAGGCCTCGGGCGACCGAGAGCATGCCGAGCGTCGCGATGAAGGAGTTGACGCGGAAGAGCACGACGATGAGGCCGTTGACGAAGCCGGCCGCGGCGCCGACGCCGATCGCGAGCGCCACGGCGACCCAGGGATTGAGCCCGGCCGCCATCAGCCAGGCGCCGCAGAGGCCGGAAAGGCCCATGACCGAGCCGACAGAGAGGTCGATCTCGCGGGCGATGATCACGAAGCACTGGCCGATCGACATGATGCCGACCACCGCGACCGCGACGAGCACGTTGCGGAGATTGTCGGTCGTCAGGAAGTTCGGGTTGACGAAGGAGAAGGCGACCGACAGCACGACGATGACGCCGACGAGCCCCGCTTCCTGGCCTTTGAGAAAAGGCAGGCGCCTCAGCCTGGCGAAACCCATGCGATGTCCCTCACGCGATGTTGCCGGATCGCCGCCTGCCGCGGGTCCGTTGGAAATGCTGCTCATGTCAGGTCGTGCCCTAAGGTGGGGCTCAAGGTCGGGGCGAGGTCCGAGGCAAGGGCGGTCGCCCCGGCGTCCTCGATCTTCTCGCCGAGCGCCGAGGCGACGACGCGCGCCGCTTCCGGGCCGCGCGCGAGGCTGTCGGCGATCGTGCCGCCGCGCACCACCACGATGCGGTCGGCGAGCTGCAGGATCTCGTCGAGCTCCGACGAGACGAACCAGACGGCGAGCCCGCGCTCATGCGCCAGCGAGCGGATGAGGCGGTACATGTCGGCCTTGGTGCGCACATCGACGCCGCGCGTCGGCTCGTCGAGGATGACGAGCGACGGATTGGAGGCGAGGGCGCGCGCCAGGAGCACCTTCTGCTGGTTGCCGCCGGAAAGCGTGCGGATCGGCACGTCGACCGTCTCCGCCTTGACGCCGATCTCGTCGGCGCTCGCCTGCGCGAAGGCGCGGCGCTTGCGGTCCGAGAAGAAGCCGAAGCTGCCGAAATGGTCGAGCACGTTCGAGGTCAGGTTGAACGCGATGTCGTGGCCGTAGAAGACGGAGGTGCGGCGCTCCTCGCTGATGAAGGCGATGCCGCCCTTGAGCGCGTCGCGCGGCGAGGAGAAGCGGACGCGGCGCCCGTTGAGGCTGACCGCGCCGCCGGTGAGCGGATCGGCGCCGATGATGGCGCGGATGATCTCGGTGCGGCCGGAGCCGACAAGGCCGGCCATGCCCACGATCTCGCCGGCATGGATGTCGAAGGAGACGTCGGAAAAGGCGAGGCCGCTCGCCTTCTGCACCGAAAGCACCGGCACCGCATCGGCCTTCGGCGCGGGCCGCGCCTCGGCCTCGGCGATGTCGAGGGCCGCCTTGAGCCGCTCGCCGGCCATCAGCTGGATCGCGCGCGCCTTCGGCAGTGCCGCGACCGGGCCTTCGCCGACCTTGCGGCCGTCGCGCATCACGATCACCTCGTCGGCGATCTCGTAGACCTCGCCGAGGCGATGGCTGACGAGCACGACGGCGGTGCCGCGATCGCGCAGCCGCCGCACGATGTCGAACAGCCGGTCGGTTTCCTTGCGTGTCAGGCTGGAATTGGGCTCGTCGAGGAACAGGACATGCGGATCGGCGGCGAGCGCGCGGGCGATCTCGACCAATTGCCGTTCAGCCGCGGAAAGGCCGGTGCAGCGCCCGCCGAGATCGGGAAGGTCGTTTTCGAGGCCGAGGCTCGCGAGCAGCGCCTTCGCCTCGCCGACCAGCGCGCCGCCGCGATGCAGCGCACTGCCCGAGCGGCTGCCGAGCCGCGCGAGGAAAATGTTCTCCGCCACCGTCATCTGCGTGACGAGTTGCGGCTCCTGATGCACGACCGCGATGCCCATCGCCTTGGCGGCGAGCGAGCCGGCGAGGCGGACGGGTGACCCCGCGACGAGGACCTCGCCGCGATCGGGTTGGTGGACGCCGGAGCAGACGCGGATCAGCGTCGACTTGCCGGCGCCGTTCTCTCCGAGCAGCGCCGTCACCGCGCCGCGGCGAAAGCGCATGCTGACATCGGAGAGGGCATGGACCGAGCCGAAGCTCTTGTCGACCGAAACGACTTCGAGGGCGATGGGCTTTTCGGTGGACATGGCTTCGACCCGGTCGATGCGTGCTGCGTCAGAGCTTCGGCACGGCGCCGAGCGGCTGCATTTCCGGATCGAGCTTGTCGACATTCTCCTTGGTCATGAACAGGCTGACCGCAGGCTGGAGGATCTCGGCAGGCTTCTGCTGTGCGACGATGTTGTTGAACAGCGCGACGGCGACATTGTAGCCTTGGCCGAACTCGTCCTGGCCCGTGGCGCCATACATGCTGCCATCACGGATCGCCGCGATGTTCTCCTTGGTGAAGTCGTAGCCGATCACCTTGACGCTGTCCTGCTTGCCGGCCGCCTTGACCGCCTGCGCGGCGCCGAACGGTCCGCCGGCCGTCGCATAGATGGCGACGAGATCGGGCGTCGAGGTGAGGAAGTCCTTGGCCGCGGCGAAGGTGGCGCCGGCCGAATCCTTGGCCTCGACGCCCTCGCCGATCACGGTGAGCTTGCTGCCCTGGAGACCCTCGACGAAGCCCTTGCGGCGCTGCTCGGAACCCGGCGCCGTGAACTGGCTGACGATGATGCCGACCTTGCCTTCCTTGTCGCCGACCGCCTTGATCAGCTCGGCGGCGGCGTTCTTGCCGGCCGCGACCTGGTCCTGCGCATAGTCGATGACGCCGCCGGCCTCTTCCACGCAGGGGAACAGCGTGTTGTAGGCGCCGAGCGAGATCTTCTTCTCGTCGGTCAGCTTCTTGACCAGCGCGCAGTTGCCCTCGCCGGCGATGAAGAAGCCGATGCCGTTATAGCCCTGCGTCGCGGCGGCGTTGATCGCCTGGTTGACGGTGGGGACGTCGATATTGGCGCCGGCGACGATCCACTTCACCTCGCCGCCGCGCGACTTCAGCACTTCGTTGGCGGTCTCGGCACCCTTCTGGACGGCGACCCAATAAGGATTGTTGGCGAAGCCGATGATCGCGATCTTGGCCTTGGTGCCCGCCTCGTTGGCGACGGGCTCCGGGCGGCCGGCGATCGGTGCCATGTCTTCGGCGAGCACGGCACTCGTGCCCGCGACCAGCGCGGCGGCCGAGGCGAGGGCCAGCATCGAGGCGCGCAGGCCAGAGGCATGCGTGCGGAACGAAACGGTCATGCGAAATCCTCCCGAATAAGTCGGCCTCGATCGCCGCGCGCGACACGCGGGACGGGCCAGTTTGGCGTTGGGAATGCCCGGCGGGACCGTGGCCCGATTGGGGGCGGCCTCTCCTCCCGCTGGCACCGACCCTGCGATCGGTGATGTACTGATACTACATACATTCGGAGCATCAAGCCAGATTTTAGGCTTCGATGTCCGAAATTAGTCGCGATATCGCTCAGTCCTGTTGCATATGACGTCCAAACCGGTAATTTTGCTACCGAATGGAGGTTCCCAATGGAGATTCCCATGGCTGTTCCCCCGACATCCCATCGCATCGATCCGGTGACCGGCGTGCTCAGCGCCGCGACGGGTCGCTACGAGAAGCGCCTTGTCGAACTCGGCGGCATCTATGCCGATGAAGGCGCCTTCGCCGCCGCCTGCGCCGAGCGCGGCGAGAGCGTCGTCTACAGGGTGCACGAGGTCCGTCCGGCGGCTTCGCGCGGCGATCTCATCTTCGGCACGACCTTCATGGAGCCCGGCCGGATCGGCGACGAGTTCTATGTGACGCGCGGCCATATCCATGCCCGCGCCAACCGGCCGGAGACCTATTACGGCGAGTCGGGCGAGGGGCTGATGCTGATGGAGTCGCCCGAAGGCGAGACGAGCATCCTCGAGGTCAGCCCGCGCGTGATGGTCTATGTGCCGCCGCTCTGGATCCACCGTTCGGTGAATACCGGGTCCGAGCCGCTTGTCATGAGCTTCTGCTACCCCGCCGATGCCGGCCAGGATTACGCTCTCATCGCCCGCTCCGGCGGCATGGCGACGCGCATCCTCGCCGACGGCACCGGCTGGAAGGCCGTTCCGAACGCCCAGTACCGGCCGCGCAGCGCGGCCGAGATCGACGCCATTCTCGCCACGCAGGACTGATTACAGCCGATGTCCATCTTCGACAGCCTTTCCGCCCATGCCGTGGTGCCGGTCATCGCCCTCGACGACCCGCAGGCCGCGCTGCCGCTCGCCGATGCGCTGATCGAGGGCGGGCTCCCCGTCGCGGAGATCACCTTCCGCACCAGCGCCGCCCGCGCCACGATCGAGGCCATCGCCAAGGCGCGGCCGGAAATGCTGATCGGTGCCGGGACGGTGCTGAGCGAGGCGCAGGTCGACGAGGCGCTGGACGCGGGCGCCCGCTTCGCGCTCTCGCCGGGGCTCGACCGCGAGGTGCTGGCGCATGCCGCGAAGCGCGGCCTCCCGTTTGCGCCCGGCATCATGACGCCAAGCGATCTGCAGGCGGCGCTCCGGGCCGACTGCCGCATGGTGAAGTTCTTCCCGGCGATGCCGGCCGGCGGGCCGTCGATGCTGAAGAACATCGCGGCGCCCTATCTCCACACCGGCATCCGCTTCAATCCAACCGGCGGCGTCACGCTCGACAATCTCGCCGACTGGCTGGCGCTCAAGGAAGTCGCCGCCGTGGGCGGAACCTGGATCGCGACCCGCGCCGACATCGCCGCCGGCAATTTTGCGAAGATCGCCGAGAATGCCCGCGCGGCCGTCGCCCGCGTCGCCGCGATCCGGGGGAAGGCATGAGCACCGTGTCTGCGCCCTATTCGCCCGCGACCCGGCCGACCTTCTATTTCATCGGCGTGACGACGGCGAAATCCTCGATCATGAAGGTGTTCCCGGAATGGGCGCGCCATCTCCGCCTCGGCGATGTCGAGATGAAGGGCATCGATTTCGTGCCGCATGACGATCCCGCTCGCTATCGCGAGGCGGTCACTTTCCTGAAGAACGACCCGCTGTCGCTCGGCGCGCTGGTCACGACCCACAAGCTCGATCTTTACGACGCGTGCCGCGGTCTCTTCGACGAGATCGATCCGCATGCGGCGCTGATGGCGGAAACGAGCTGCCTCTCCAAGCGGGACGGGCGCCTCGCCTGCCACGCCAAGGATCCGATCTCATCCGGCCTTTCGATAGACGGTTTCCTGGCGCCGGGCCATTTCGCCCGCACCGGCGCGGAGCTCTTCTCGATGGGCGCCGGCGGCTCGACCATCGCCATCACTTGGCATCTGATGCAGAAGGACCGCGGCGCCGACCGGCCCTCGCGCATCGTCGTCTCCAACCGTTCGCAGGCGCGCCTCGACCATATCGCCGATATCCATCGCCGGATCGGCGCCGATATTCCGGTCGAGTATCGCCTGGCGCCCGATCCTCGCGACAATGACGCGATCCTCGCCACGATGAAGCCGGGCAGCCTCGTCGTGAACGCGACCGGCCTCGGCAAGGACGCGCCCGGCTCGCCGCTCACCGATGCCGCGCGCTTTCCCGAAGAGGCGGTCGTCTGGGAGCTCAACTATCGCGGCGATCTCGTCTTCCTCGATCAGGCCCGCGCTCAGGAGACGGAGCGCCGCCTGCAGGTCGAGGATGGCTGGACCTATTTCATCCATGGCTGGACGCAGGTGATCGCCGAAGTGTTCGACGTCGCGATCCCGACCTCGGGTCCCGATTTCGACGACATCGCGGCCATCGCCGCCAGGGCGACGGGGCGCGGCTGATGGACCGCATCCTCGTGACCCCCCGCTCGCTGTCGCGCGGCGGCCATCCGGCGCTGCGCATGCTGGAAGAGGCCGGCTACAGCCTCGTGATGCCGGCGCCCGGATCGCTGCCGGACGAGGAGACGCTGATGGCGGCGCTGCCCGGCTGCGTCGGCTGGCTGGCCGGCGTCGAGCCGGTCAGCGAGCGCGTCCTCGACGCCGCCGACCGGCTGCGCGTCATCAGCCGCAACGGCACCGGCGTCGACAATCTGCCGCTGAAGGCCCTGGAGACGCGCGGCATCGAACTGCGCCGGGCCGAGGCCACCAATGCCCGCGGCGTCGCCGAACTGGCATTGGCGCTGACGCTGGCGGGGCTTCGCCAGATCGTCTGGACGCATGAGGGCATGCGGAGTGGCGGCTGGCCGCGTCTGATGGGCCGCGAGATGTGCGACGCCACGGTCGGAATCGTCGGCCTTGGCGCCGTCGGCGCGACGCTGGCGCAGCTCTGCCTCGATCTCGGCGCGCGCGTGCGCGGCTATGATCCTTTCGCCAATGAAGACCGCGTCACGCATCGAAACTTCACCCGCGTCGATCTCGACGAGGCGATCGCCGGCGTCGATGCCGTGTCGCTGCATGCGCCGATGCCGGAGGATGGAAGGCCGCTGCTGACGGCCGGCCGCATCGCGGCGATGGCGCCGGGGACGGTGCTGGTCAATACCGCGCGGGCCGGTCTTGTCGACGAGACGGCGCTCTTCGCCGCGCTCGAGAGCGGGCGCGTCGCCTGCTATGCGACCGATGTCTTCGACAAGGAGCCGCCCGATCCCTCGCCGCTGCTCGCCCATCCGCGGGTCGTGCTGACCAGCCATATCGGCGGCTACACCGACGCCTCTGTCGAGCGCTGCACGGTCCGCGCCGTGGCCAATCTCATCGACGCGCTCGGCCAGAATGCACGGCACGATGCGCATTGAGCGGAGGCCGGGCTTTCCAAAGCCTGGCGAGCCGGGCCTTTTCTGGCTCGGCCAAGCCGGCTTCTGGATCGAGACGGGGTGCCACCGGATCCTGATCGATCCCTATCTCTCGGACAGCCTGGCCGTGAAATATGCCGGCCGCGCCAACGATCACCGCCGCATGATGCCGCCGCCAGTCGAGGTCGCCGATCTGCCGCGGCCAGACCTCGTGCTGGTCACGCATGCCCATACCGACCACATGGACGGCGAGACGCTGCGGCCGCTCGCCGAGCGCTATCCGGGCCTCCCCTTCGTCGTGCCGGCGGCGAAGCTCGCCATTGCCCGCGAGCGGATCGGCGCCGATGCGCTGCTGCTGCCGGCGGAGGCTGATACGCGCATCGAGCCCGTTCCCGGCGTCGCGGTGACGGTGTTCCCGGCCGCGCATGAAACGCGCGAGCGCGACGGCGAAGGGCGCGATCTCTTCCTCGGCTACGGCATCGAGGCGGACGGTTTCCGCCTCTACCATTCCGGCGACACGATACCCTTCGACGGTCTCGCCGGGCGCATCGCGGGTTTCGCGGCCGATATCGCCCTTCTGCCGGTGAACGGCCGCGATGCCGAGCGGCTCGCGGCCGGCATTCCGGGCAACATGACGCTCGCGGAAGCGGTCGACCTCGCCCGGCAGGCCGGCACCGCTTGGCTGGTGCCGCACCATTTCGGCCTCTTCGCCTTCAATACCATCGACGAAGCAGCGATCGACCGCGCCGCGGAAGAAGCGGCCTCGCCGGCGATCGTGAAGCCCGTCGCCGGCGAGATGCTTGCCCTGATGCGGGACGACTGATCCTTACGTCCGCTCGCCGAAGCCCTCGAAGACGTTGGCGCGCAGATAGTCCATGTTCATCGTGATGCCGAGGCCTGGGGCGCGGCTCAAATGGATGCGCCCGCCGCTGTTGTCGAGCGGCGTCTCGATGATCGGGTCGTAATGCGAGAGATCGCAGTCGCTGGTCTCGATGCGGTAGAAATTCGGCACCGTCATCATGACATGCGCGCCGGCGGTCACGTTGATCGGGCCGCTGGCGTCATGGGGGCTGATCGGCACGTAATAGGCCTCGGCCAAAGTCGCGATCTTCTTCAGTTCGCTGATGCCGCCCGTCCAGGTGACGTCGGGCATCAGGTAGTCGGCGAGTTCGTTCTCGAGGATCGGGATGCACTCCCAGCGGGTGTGCAGCCGCTCGCCGACGGAGATCGCCGCCGACACCTTCTCGCGCACCTGGCGAAGCGCGTGATAGCTCTCGACCGGCACCGGCTCCTCGAACCAGTCGATCTGGCCCGCCTCCTCGAGCGAGCGGCAGAGCCGGACCGCTGTCGGCACGTCGAAGCGGCCATGCGCGTCGATCAGGATCTCGACCTCGGGGCCGGCCGTCTGGCGGATCAGCTCGGTGAGTTCGGCCGCCTCGCGCTCGCCCTTCTTGGAGAGATAGCCGTCGAGATAGCCATGCGGCTCGCTGGCGCGCTGCTCATAGGTCGGGAAAGGATCGAACTTGATGCCGGTATGGCCGGAATCGGTGATGCGCTTGATCTCGGCGATCACACCTTCCTTCGAGGTGAATTTCGACTGGTCGGGATGGGTGTAGATGAGGACGTCGTCGCGCACCGCGCCGCCGAGCAGCTCGTAGATGGGCACCCCGCGCAGCTTGCCGACGATGTCCCAGAGCGCGATGTCGATGCCGCTCACCACATGCGAGGCCGCGCCGCGCGAGCCCATATAGGTGAAGGAGCGGAAGATCTTGTGCCAGATCTGCTCGATGCGGGTCGGGTCGTCGCCGACCGCGAGGTCGTTCAACTGGCGCAGGATGGCGGCGACGGCGCGGTTGGCCGGCTTCGTCGTCGTGGTGATCTCGCCCCAGCCCGAAATGCCCTCGTCGGTCCTGACTTCGACGAAGAGGAACTCGCCCCAATAGACGCGGTCCACCTTCACGAGCCACGGGATGATCTCGGTGATCTTCATGTCCGTCCCTTTTGTGCCTTAGCGGCCGCGGTCGCCTCCTGCGCCGCGGTCGCCCGTTCTTTTCCGTCAGCCGCGCACGGCGCCCGTCACGAGGCCCTTCACGAGGAGGCCTTGGGCAAACCATACGAAGATCAGCGTCGGGATGACCATCATAACGCCGGCCGCCGACATGGCGCCCCAGTCGATGCCGAATTGCGACACGAAATTCGTCAGCCCGACCGGCAGCGTCTGCGCCGCTTCCGAGGAGGACAGCGTCAAGGCGAGCAGGAGGTCGTTCCAGGTGAAGAGGAAGGTGATGACGGCCGTAGCGCCAATGCCGGGCGCGATCAGCGGCGACACGATCTGCACGATGATGCGGAGCGTGCTCGCCCCGTCCATCTGCGCCGATTCCTCGATCTCCTTCGGCAGGTCTTGGATGAAGCCCATCAGCAGCCAGATCGCGACCGGGAGCTTCGAGGCGGTATGGGCGAGCACCAGCGCCGTCAGCGTGTCGAGAAGCCCGATCGAGGCGAACACCGCGAAGAGCGGGATGGCGAGCGCCACCACCGGGATCATGCGCATGATCAGCAGGATGCTGACCACGACCTTGGCGCCCGGCAGGTTGAAGCGCGCCATGGCATAGGCGCAGGGCACGGCGCAGAGGATGACCAGCACCACCGTCGCCACCGACACGATGACGGTGTTCCAGAGATAGTTGTCGAGCCCGTACTGGCTGAAGACGGCGACATACTGGTTGAAGGTCACCGATTCCGGCAGCACGCGCACCGGCACGGCGAAGATGTCGGCCGAGCTCCGGAGCGAGGTCAGCACCAGCCAGATCAGCGGGAAGACGGTGAGGAGGACGGTGAAGATCAGCACCAGGTAGCGGATCACGAGACCCGCCGTGATGCCGTCGCGCATGGCCGGCCGGCCCCGCCGCCGGCGGACGGGGGAGGCAGTGGCGGAAGCGGTCATGAGGTCCTCCTCAGTCTGCGCCGCATCCATGGCACCCCGTAGAGGATCGCCAGGAAGATCAGCGAGAGGAACAGCGCGATATAGGAGACGGCCGATGCATGGCCGAAGGACGCGCTCTGGAACGCCAGCAGATAGGCGTTGACGGTGACGAGGTTGGTGGCGCCGCCCGGACCGCCCTGCGTCATCAGCCAGATGACGTCGAAAGTGCGGAACGTGTCGATGATGCGGAGCATCAGCACGATCATGATCACCGGCCGCAGGAGCGGCAGCGTGATGTGCCAGAAGATGCCCCAGGGGGAGGCGCCGTCGACCTGCGCCGCCTCGATCGGCTCCTGCGGCAGCGATTGCAGGCCGGCGAGGAAGAGCAGCACCAGGAGCGGCGTGTTCTGCCAGATATCGGCGATCATCACCGAGACGAGCGCCCAGTTCGGGTCCGAGAGCCAGGGCGCCTCGGGGAGACCGAGATAGCGAAGGATGGCGTTGACGAGCCCGTACTGGCCGTTGAACAGCCAGCGGAAATTGAGCCCGACCACCGCGGGGGCGATCATCGGCGGCACGAGCAGCAGCGTGCGGGCGAGCTTCAGCCCGCGCAGCTTGCTGTTGACGAGCACGGCGACGCCGATGCCCGCGACCACCTCGACGGCGATGGTCACGAAGGAGAAGATCAGCTGGACGCGCAGCGTCTGCTGGAAGCCGAGGCTGTTGAAGGTGTCGCGATAGTTGGAGAGCCCTACGAAATACTGCGACGGCGAGGCGAGATCCCACCGGTAGAAGCTCATCACGAAGGAATAGCCCAGCGGATAGATCAGGATCGCGATCATCGCGATCAGCGCCGGACTGGCGAGCAGGTAACCCTTCTGCCAGCTCGGCGCCAGCGACGAACCTCGCCGCTGGCGCCCCGCCGGCCTTGCGGCCGTGGTCATGCTAGTTGTACGCCCCCGCCTGCGTCATGATCTGCAGGGCTTCGGCGGCGGCCTGGTTGAGCGCCTCCTCGGGCGTCTGCTGATTGCTGAGCGCGCGCTCGATGGTCGAGAACATCAGCGTGCAGACGCGGGAGAAGCCGGGCAGCTTCGGCCATTCCTTGCCGGTGGCGATGGTCTGCTCGAGCTGCGCGAGCCACTCGGCCTTGGCGCCGGACGCTTCCGAGACGACCTGCTTGGCGACCGAGAGACGGCTCGGGAAGTTCGAATACTCGTTGAAGTTCAGGAGCTGGGCCTCGGGACTCACCGTATACTTGATGAACTCGACGGCCGGCGGCTTGCGCTTCGACATGCTGTTGAGCGCCATGGCATGCGAGATGGCGCAGGAGATGGCGGTCTTGTTGCGCACATAGGGCGCCGTCGACCACTTGCCGACCACCTTCGACGTCTCGGGATTGGCGAGCGTCGCGAAGGCGCCAGGCCAGTCGAACGTGTCCATCACCGCGCCGGAGGAGAACTGCGTCGAGTTCTCGTTCCACTGGTAGGAAACCGCGTCCGGCGGCACGACCTTCCACTTCTGGATGAGGTCGCGATAGAAGGTCAGCGCCTCGATGCCGGGAGCGGCGTTGAAGGCCGGCTTGCCTTGGTCATCGACCCAGTCGCCGCCCGCCTGCCACAGATAGTCGGAGAAGGTGCGCTGCGCCGGATCGCCCTGGCCGGGGACGACGAGGCCGTAATAGCCGTTGCCGGTCAGCTTCTGGCTGACGGCGACCAGATCCTCCCAGGTGACCGCCGCCTTCAGCCCGTGCTCGGCATAGACGTCGGAACGGTAATACTGGGTGCGCGCATCCATGTTGCGCGGGATCGCGGCGAGGTTCTTCGTCTTCGGATCGACGAGATAGTCGACGCCGACCTGATAGAAATCCTTCAGCTCGTCGGCAGTGAAATACTCGTTCAGCGCTCCGAAATAGTTGAAGAACGAGTCGATCTGCGCGGTATGCGTGCTGAACACGTCATAGAGCGGGCTGCGGGCGGCGCCGAGCGTGACGATCTTGGTGGTGAGCGGCGTGAATTCGAGCAGGTCGTACTTGACCTTGATGCCGGTCTTGGCGGTGAAGTCGGCGACGACCTTCTCCCAGTATTTGGGATAGAGCGGGCCGCCGGTGATGAGCAGGGCGCGGATCTCGTCGGCGTTCTGCGCCTGCGCGATATAGGGCGCGGCGAGGGTCGAGCCGCCGATGACGGCGGCGCTTCCCCCGAGGAATCCACGCCTCGTGAGCCTGATGGACATCGTAACCTCCCTTTTTTCGGTTCGTTGACATCGCCCGCTGCCGCCGAGCTCCTCCAAGGCGGCGACGGGGAATCCTCAAGATGCGGGGCAGGCCTCGCGCGGCGGCGGGCCGTGACGGCGTGCGCCGGACGGCCGTGACGGGGCCGCGGCGTGTCGCCCGGAGCGGGAATCGGCCATGAACGGCGCAGGCGGCCGCGAACGCTGACGAGAGCGTCTGGGCATCGGCGAAACGGGCATTGCTCCTCCCCACGGCCGGGACGGCCAGTGCGAGCATCGGACCGCGCTGTGTGCAGCGCTTATATGCTTATCGACTTGTCCGATAAGATGATGCTACTATCGCCTTGGATGGAGGTCAAGCACGCTGCCGCCCTTTGGCCGACGATCGGCGAGCGATGGGGCAGGGCGGGCGTGAGCCACCGAAGCGAAGAAATGCGCTGCCGCAAGGCCGATAGGCGCTTTCGCCGCGCGGCAAAGGGTTGTGGAGCTCGTCAGTCTCGGTCATCAAGAATGGAGCAGGCGCCCGACAGTCGGTGCGCCTGCGGCAAGCGACGGGGTGGCG
>CAWZZK010000264.1:0-23442 GCA_963966455.1 Kaistia sp.
TCGACAAGCGGCTCGTCGTGCGCTGGACGCGTCTCGCCGAGATCGTGCTCGCGCTCATCTCATCGACCGCGATCATCATCCATTCCGCACCGCTCGCGCTGTTCGGGATGTTCCTCTATGCCGTGCAGTCGACGATCTTCGGGCCGGCGAAATATTCGATCCTGCCGCAGATCGTCGAGCGCCGGCGTCTCGTCGCCGCCAATGCGCTGTTCGAGGGCTCGACCTTCGTGGCGATCCTGCTCGGCACGCTGTTCGGCGGATTGACCATCGGCCTCGGCGGCACATGGATCGCCGTCGCGGGCCTCGTGGGCGCAGCGGTGGCCGGCGCAGTCGCGGCCTTCTTCGTGCCCCCGGCCCCGCCGGCCGCCGACGCGCCGCCCTTCCGCTTCTCCTTCGTCGAGGCCAATCGCGGCGCCTTCGCCGCCATCCGGAGGCGAAAGTCGCTGTTCCTCGCGGTGCTCGGCATCTCGTGGTTCTGGATGATCGGCCTCGTCGTGATGTCGCTCTTCCCGGAGTTCGCGAAATCGACGCTCCGGGTCGACGAAGTGGTCGCCAATCTCCTGGTCGCGGCCTTCGTCGTCGGCATCGCGCTCGGCTCGGCGGCGACGAGCAAGCTGCTCGCGGGCCATATCTCGGCACGGCATACGCCGATCGGCGGGCTTGTCATGGCCCTCTTCATGATCGATCTCGCGCGTTCGGCACCGGCGCTCGGCGGTTTGCCCGGCGCGGACCTCCTCAGCGTCGTCGATTTCGCGACCTCGGCCGCGGGCCTTCGCGTGCTGCTCGATCTCGTCGGCATCGCCTTCGGCGGCGGCCTCTTCACCGTGCCGCTCTATGCGCTGCTGCAATCGCGCGCCGCGGAGAACGAGCGCTCGGCGGCCATCGCCGGCAACAACATCATGAACGCGGCGCTGATGGTGGGCGGCACGGTGGTCTCGGCCGCGCTGCTGGCCGCCGGCGTCACGACGCTGCAGCTTCTCTTCTGGCTGGGCATCGCCAATATCGGGGCCGCGATCATCTGCCTGCGCCTCATCCCCGACGAGGTGATCAAGGCCTTCGGCCATCGCCTGCTGCAGCTCTTTTTCGGCGCCCGCGTCGAGGGGATCGAGAACTATGGCGAGGGCGAAGGGTCGGCCGTCGTCGTCGTCAACCACACCTCGTTTCTCGACGCGGTGCTGATCGGCTGCCTGCTGCCGGGCAAACCCGTCTTCGCGATCAACCGCTTCATCGCGGACCGCTGGTGGGTACGGCCGGCCTTCCGCTTCTTCGATCTGGTGCCGGTCGATCCGACCAGCCCCTTCACCGTGCGCACCATGGTGAAGCTGGTGAAGGAAGGGCGGCGGCTGGTGATCTTCCCCGAGGGGCGGATCACCGTCACCGGCGCGCTGATGAAGGTCTATGACGGCCCGGCCATGATCGCGGCGCTGGCCGGGGTGCCGGTCATCCCGCTTCGCATATCGGGCGCGCAATATTCGATCTTCTCGCGGCTGAAGGGCAAGGTGAAGCGCCGCCTTTTCCCGCGCATGCACCTCACCGTCCTGCCGCCGCGCACGATCGAGCTCCCGGCCGGCCTCGTCGGCCGCCGTCGCCGCGCCGAGGCGGGCGCCCATCTCCAGGACATCATGACCGAAATGGTGTTCTCGACCAGCGAGCCGCCGCGCACGCTCTTCGAAAGCCTCGTCCATGCCCGCAGTCTCAACGGGGCGCGGCCGGTGCTCGAGGACGTGACGCGCTCGCCCGTCGGCTATCGCGAGATCATTCGCGGCGCCTTCGCGCTCGGCCGGCCGCTTTCGAGGCGCACCAGCCCCGGCGAGCGGGTCGGCGTGCTCCTTCCCAACACGATCGCCGCCGTCGTCACCTTCTTCGCGCTGCAGGCGGGAAGCCGCGTCCCGGCGATGCTCAATTTTTCGGCCGGTCCGGCGGCGATCGACGCCGCGCGCCGCGCCGCCGAATTGAAGCTCGTCATCACCTCGCGCCAGTTCGTCGAGAAGGGCCGGCTCCAGCCTCTCATCGGCGCCCTCGCCCCGTCCTGCACCATCCTCTATCTGGAGGACGTGCGCGGCGAGATCGGTCCCCTCGCCAAGTTCCTCGCCCTTCTCGGCGGCATCGCGCCGCTCGCGATGAGCCGCCTCCGCTTCGGCCGCCGGGGTGGCGCCGAGGATGAGGCGGTGGTGCTCTTCACCTCCGGCTCGGAAGGGCTGCCGAAAGGCGTCTCGCTCAGCCATGCCGCGATCGAATCCAACCGCCAGCAGATTTCGAGCGTCATCGACTTCTCGCGCGAGGACGTCGTGCTCAATGCGCTGCCGCTCTTTCACGCCTTCGGGCTGACGGCCGGCTGCCTGCTGCCGCTCTATTCCGGCGTCCGGCAGATGCTCTACCCCTCGCCGCTGCATTACCGGATCGTTCCCGAGATCGCCTATGACGTGAACGCGACGATCCTGTTCGGCACCGACACCTTCCTTTCCGGCTATGCGCGCATGGCGCACCCTTACGATTTCTACAGCGTCCGCTACATCTTCGCCGGCGCCGAGGCGGTGAAGGCGGAGACGCGACGGCTCTATGCCGAGAAATTCGGACTCCGCATTCTCGAAGGCTATGGCACGACCGAAACAGCGCCGGTGATCGCCATCAACACGCCGATGGCCAACCGGCCCGGCTCGGTCGGGCGCGTGCTGCCCGGCATCGAACTGAAGCTGGAACCGGTCGCGGGCATTGCGGAAGGCGGACGGCTGCTGGTGCGCGGCCCGAATGTCATGCGCGGCTATCTGCGCGCCGAGGCGCCGGGCCGGCTCGAGCCGCCCGCGGGCGGCTGGTACGACACCGGCGACATCGTGACGGTCGACGGCCGCGGCTTCATCACCATCGCCGGCCGCGCCAAGCGCTTCGCCAAGGTCGGCGGAGAGATGGTGTCGCTGGCCGCCATCGAGGCGCTGGCCGGGGAATTCTGGCCCGAGCATGCGAGCGCGGCGACCGCGGTTCCGAACGAGCGCAAGGGTGAGGAGATTGTGCTCGTGACCGAGCGCCCGCACCCCGATCTCGGCGACTTGCAGCGCTTCGGCCGCGCCAAGGGTTTCTCGGATATCCAGCTGCCGAAAGCCGTCGTCGCCGTCGGCAAGCTGCCGCTGCTCGGCTCCGGCAAAATCGATCTCGGCGCGCTGCGCGAGGTTGCGCTCGCGGCGCGGGCGGGCGAAGGCGGCGGCGTGCCGAGCGCAGCCGTCGCCATCAATCCTTAATCCGTTGCAGCCATACTGCAGGAACCGAGCCTTCGGCCGCCCGTCTCGACAGGCGGGGTGGCCACCGCTAGTCTCGCTCTATTCTTGCTGGGGATTGCCATGCGTATCGCTTTTGCTCTGATCGTCGCCACTTTCGCCCTCGCGGGCTGCCAGTCGAACCAGGAGCTCGGCTCGCCCGGCTCGTGCAACCAGGCCGGTTCGTCGGTCAGCGCGCCGGTGATGTGCCCGAACGGCTGAGTTCGGCCGGAACAGAAATACGGCCCGGCATCGACGATGACCGGGCCGGTTTCTATGGCGGAGATTTGCGCTTCCGCGGGCTCGTGGTTTTCGCGGATCGGTTGGCCGCTTCCTTGGCCGCTCCGGCGCGATGCGCGACCGCGACGGCTTCCAGCGCCCAGCTCCTGAATTCCTCGGCATCGTCCATCAGCCGCTCCGGCATCCGCCAGTAGCTGAGCGAAACGGACTGCCCCGTCTTCTTCGCATAGGTGAAGGGACCGCAGCCCTCGGCCTCGAAGCGCGCGCGCGTTTCGGCGTCGCTCTTCAGATAGATCGCATCCTCGAGCACGAGCGCGAACATCAGCCCGTCGCGGAAGGCGCCGAGGCCGCCGAACATGCGCTTCAACTCGACACGCCCGACCGGCTCGAACAGTTCCTCGAGGAATTCGCGGTCGGCCATGGCGCCTCACATCGATCCGTCGAGACCCATCTGCCAGAAATCGGCCTCGAGCCGCGCAGCCTCCTCGAACAGCGCCAGCAGGGCGGGATAGCGCGCCTCGGTCAGCGATCGCGCGGCAAGACGGTCGATCTGCGCCAGGCTGTCGAAGGCCAGCGCCTGATAGCCTTCGCCGGCATATTCGGCGATCCATGCGCCATAGGGATTGGAGCCGTCGGCGAGTCCCTGTCCGCGCGCCGCCAGCGCCGCGCCGATCTCGGCATAGCCGACGACGCAGGGCGAGAGCGCAACCACGAGGTCGAGCATGTCGCCGCGCAGGCCCGCCTCCTGGACGAAACGCGTATAGGCGATGGTCGCCCGCGCCTGACGCGTCGCGGCGACGACATCCGGCGACAGGCCCCAGGACGCACAAAGGCGCAAATGCAGCGAAGTCTCGCCCAGGATCGCGCCGATGCCGTCGGCCGCCTTGCGCATCTCGATGAGGTCGGGCGCCTTGTAGACGCCGATCGCGTAGGCGCGCGCGAACTCGATCAGGAAGAGATAGTCCTGCACCAGATAATGCTGGAACGCCGCCTTTGGCAGCGAGCCGTCGCCGAGACCGCGCACGAATTCATGGTCGGTATAGGCGGACCATGCAGGCGCGGCGTCCCGCTTCAGCCGCTCGAACAGAACCGCGACCATGTCGGCTCAGGCGGCCGGCACAGGCGGCAGTTCGCCGGGCTTCAGCATCACGGATTCGCCGCAGCCGCAGGCCGAGACCTCGTTGGGATTGCGGAAGACGAAGCCGGAGCGGAGCTTGGTGGTCTCGAAATCCATCGTGGTGCCGATCAGGAACAGCACGGCCGAGGGATCGACGAAGACGCTGACGCCGTGGGCATCGATGCGCTCGTCCTTCGCATCCGGCTCGGCCACCTTCAGCATCGTATATTCCATGCCGGCGCAGCCGCCCTTCTTGACGCCGATCCTGAGGCCGGCAACGGGCTCGTCGCTGTCCTCGACGATCTCGCGGATGCGGTCGGCGGCGGCCTCGGTCAGCGACATGACGGCAAAGCGTGAACGGACGCCCATCGGATTTCTCCACTTCCGCGACCAAGGCCGCGCTTCAATTCGTGCCCTTAAGATCGGCGATCGCACCCGCCATCGCAAGATGCGGCGATCATTCAGGAATCGTTCAAGGGATCGTTGGCCCAGATGCCCGGCGTCGCCAGTTCGACGACGTGACCATCCGGATCGGCGAAATAAAGGCTACGGCCGCCCTGCGGCCACATCATCTCGGCGGTGACAGCGACGCCCGATTCCTCGAGATGGCGGCGCCAGTCCGCGTAATCCGCATCGGCGATGCGGAGCGCGAAATGCAGCGGCCCGTTGCCGTCATGCGCCGGAATGCGGCCGCCCGGCAGCGCGATGTCGGCGAGCGTGCCGCCACGGCGGAAGATCAGCAGCACGCTCGACGGGCCGGCATCGAAGGCCGCGAAGCGCGGATCGCCTTCGCCGACCATCAGCTTGAGGCCGACGACATCGCGATAGAAGCGAACCGCCCGCTCCATGTCGTCGACATAGAGCGCGGTCTCCAGGACGCCGGAAATGCGCGGCGCGGCCATGGCTTGTCCTCAGTACCAGTCGAGCGCGACGCGGGCCTCGTCAGACATCCGGTCCTGCGACCATGGCGGATCGAACACCATCGTCACATTGACCCGCCCGATGCCGGGAATGGCGCCGACCGCGTTCTCGACCCAGCCCGGCATCTCGCCAGCGACCGGGCAGCCCGGCGCGGTGAGCGTCATGTCGATAGCGACGTTGCGGTCGTCGTCGATATCGACCTTGTAGATGAGGCCGAGCTCATAGATGTCGGCGGGAATCTCGGGGTCGTAAACCGTCTTCAGCGCGGCCACGATGTCGCCGGTCAGCCGCTCCAGCTCTTCAGCAGGAATGGCGCCGGGGGTCGCCAGCGGCAACGCGGCTTCCGCCGCCTTCTCGTCCATGGTTTCGCTGGTCATGGCTGTGTCCGATGCTTGGGGAGATTGCTCGGGATCAGGAAAACAGGCGCTGCGCCTTCAGCAGCGCCTCGGCGAGACGGTCGATCTCGCCGCGCGTGTTGTAGAGACCGAAGGACGCACGGCAGGTGGCGGTGACGCCGTAGCGTTGCAAGAGCGGCTGGGCGCAATGCGTTCCGGCACGGACGGCGATGCCCTCATGGTCCAGCACGGTCGCGATGTCGTGCGGATGCGCACCGGCCATGTCGAAGGCCAGGATCGCTCCCTTGCCGCGGGCCGTGCCATAGATGCGCAGGCTGTTGATGGCCGAAAGCCGCTCATGGGCATAGGCGGCGAGATCCGCCTCATGCGCCGCGATCGCCTCGCGCCCGAGCCCGTCCATATAGTCGAGCGAGGCGCCGAGCCCGATCGCCTCGACGATCGGCGGCGTGCCCGCCTCGAAGCGATGCGGCGGCTCGGCATAGGTGACGAGGTCCTCCGTCACGTCGCGGATCATCTCGCCGCCGCCGAGAAAGGGCGGCATGGCGGCGAGCAGCTCGCGCTTGCCATAGAGCACGCCGATACCGGTCGGGCCATAGAGCTTGTGGCCGGTGATCGCGTAGAAATCGGCATCGATGTCGCGGACATCGACCGGCAGATGCACGGCGGCCTGGCTGCCGTCGATCAGCACCTTTGCGCCATGGGCATGCGCGATGCGCACGACCTCCTTCACCGGGACGACCGTGCCGGTGACATTCGACATATGCGTGATCGCGACGATCTTCGTGCGCGGGCCGATGAGCTTTTCGAATTCGTCGATGAGGAAGGTGCCGTCGTCGGCGACCGGCGCCCAGCGGATCACCGCGCCCTTGCGCTCGCGCAGGAAATGCCAAGGGACGATGTTGGAATGGTGCTCCATGATCGAGAGCACGATCTCATCGCCCTCGCCGATCTCGGCAACGCCGAGCGAGGACGCGACGAGGTTGATCGCCTCGGTCGACGACTTGGTGAAGATGATCTCGTCGACCGATCCGGCATTCAGGAACCGGCGGACTGTTTCTCGCGCCTTTTCATAGGCTTCCGTCGATATGTTCGAGAGATGGTGCAGGCCGCGATGGACGTTGGCATAGTCCTCGGAATAGGCCTTCATCATGGCGTCGAGCATCGCCTTCGGCTTCTGGGCCGAGGCGCCGTTGTCGAGATAGACGAGCGGCTTGCCATGGATCAGGCGCGACAGGATCGGAAAATCCCGCCGCACCGCCTCGACGTCGTAAGGGGCGCCCGGCGTCGCGAAGGAGGGCGTGCTCATGGCGCAACCGTCCTTCCGCGCCGCGCCAGCCAGTCGCGCGCGACCACCTCGAACGCCTCGCCGATCGCCTCGTCGCCGAGGCCCTCGATCGCTTCGGCGAGGAAGGCGGTGACGAGAAGTGTCTCGGCCTCGGCGCGGGGGATGCCGCGGGCGAGCAGGTAGAACAGCATGTCCTCGTCGATCTGGCCGCTGGTGGCGCCATGGGCGCACTGCACGTCGTCGGCGAAGATCTCAAGCTCGGGCTTCACCGAGAAGGTCGCCTCCTCGGAGAGCAGGAGGCCCTGCGTCATCATACGGCCGTCTGTCTTCTGCGCGCCGGGGCGAACGACGATGCGGCCCTGGAACACGCCTTCCGCGCGACCGTCCATCACCGCCTTGAAGAGCTCCCGGCTGGCGCCGTTCGGCACCGCGTGGTCGACCCCGAGCATGATGTCGGCATGCTGGCGTCCGCCGACCATGGTGGCGCCAAAGAGACCGGCGCGGGCGAATTCGCCGCCGAAGCTGACGAAGCTCTGCGAGCGCGACAGCGCGGCGCCGGTCATCAGCGTCAGGTGGTCGAACTGCGCCTCGGCGCCGATCGCGGCCGCGAGCGTGCCGATATGCACGGCCGTGGCGCCCTCGGCCTGCAGCTTGGCCCAGACGACCTTGGCGCGGTCGCCGATCACCGCCTCGGTGACGACATTCGCCTGGTAGGCGGCATCGGCGCCGACGAAGGTCTCGACGACGCGCAGCGAACCGCCGGCACCGACCGAGATGTGGTTCCGCACATAGGTCGCGACCGCGCCGGTCGTGACATGGGCGATCTCGACGGCGCGGGTGATATCCACCCCCGAAGGCACGTCGATCGCGACGCCGCCGGCCATCAGCGCCGTGTTCAGCGCGACCATGGCGTCGTCGAGACGCCCGGCCTGGCCGCCGAGACGCTCGTCGCCCTCGGCGAGGAGCCGTTCCGTCGCCGTCACGGTGACGCCGTCGAGGCCGGCGAGGTCGGAAAGCTCGGGGCGCCAGACACCGTCGACGATGACGAGCCGGGCGCGGTCGAGGCCCGGCAGCGGATCGGCGGGGAGCGCCATCGCGGCAGCGGCGCCGGCAGCGCGCGGCGGGACGGTGCGCATCAGCGCGCGGAGATCGGTATAGCGCCACGGCTCGGTGCGGCGATGCGGCAGGCCCTTGCCCTCGAAGGCGGCAAAGGCGCGCTCGCGGGCGGCCTTCACGGTCGCACTGCCCGGCAGGCTGTCGCGCGCTGCGGCGAAGCTCTCGGCGAGCGCGGTCTCGGCCTCGGTGCGAAGGCTGCGGAGTTCGGCGTTCATGATGCCCTCACGCGGCCGCGCCGACATAATCGGCATAGCCATTGGCCTCGAGCTCCAGCGCCAGTTCCGGCCCGCCCGAACGGACGATGCGGCCGGCGGCCATCACATGCACGACATCCGGCACGATATGGTCGAGCAAGCGCTGGTAATGGGTGATGACCAGCATCGAGCGATCCGGCGAGCGAAGCGCGTTGACGCCGTCCGAGACGACGCGCAGCGCGTCGATGTCGAGGCCCGAGTCCGTCTCGTCGAGGATCGCGAGCTTCGGCTCCAGCAGCGCCATCTGCAGGATCTCGTTGCGCTTCTTCTCGCCGCCGGAGAAGCCGACATTGAGCGGCCGGCGCAGCATTTCCTGAGTCACGTTGAGCTTCTCGGCCGAGGCCTTCACGCGGCGCATGAAGTCCGGCGTGGTCAGTTCCGCCTCGCCGCGCGCCTTGCGCTGCGCGTTCATGGCGGCCTTGAGGAAGGTCATGGTCGCGACGCCCGGGATCTCCAGCGGATACTGGAAGGCGAGGAAGATGCCCTTGGCGGCGCGCTCCTCGGCCGGCGTCTCGACGATCTCCTCGCCGTCGAAGAGGATCGAGCCGTCGGTGATGTCGTAGCCTTCGCGGCCGGCGAGGACATAGGAGAGCGTCGACTTGCCCGAGCCGTTCGGACCCATGATGGCGTGGACCTGGCCGGCCGGAACGTCGAGGTCGATGCCGCGCAGGATCTCGCGTCCGTCGATCGAGGCGTGAAGGTTCTTGATGGAGAGCATGGACGTCGTTCCTGGTCTTCTTCAGCCGGTGATGCGCTTGACGGGCGCGGCCGGCAGGATGGAGGTGGCGGGCAGGGTCCTGTCCGCGAAGGTGATCATTTCCTCGGCACGGGCGACGACCGCTTCGAGCGGCACATTCGCAGTCCGGCGCGATCCGAATTCGCGCGCCGATGCCGACCAGTGATAAAGCGTGACCGGACGCCATCGCCGAATGTCGGTGGCGCCGGAGATCGTGACGAGCGGCTGGCCTGTCGTGGCGACGAGGTGGCCGATGCCGCCTTCGACCGTGACGCTGCCGACGGCGCGCGCGGCCAATGCGTGAAAGAGCCAGGGGAGATCCGCCGGCCCGCGGACCGAACGGATATCGACCACGGCCGTTCCCGGCAGCTCGCGCTCGATCCAGTTGCGCTCGGCCAGCTCCTGCGGACCCACCACGAAGAGCGGCTGCACGCCGCGCGTCGCCAGATGGCGGGCAAGCGCGACCCAGTTCGCCGCCGGCCAGGCCTTCGGCGATTGCGAGGTTCCCGGCGCCAGCATGACGAAGCGCGCGCCGGGCGGCACCACCCGGTCCGCCGCGAGAGCCGCCGCCTCGCTGACGGCGACGAACGGATCGAACGGCAGCAGCCGGCCGGCGGCCAGTTCCACCGCGCGATGGAACCTTCGGCTGTTCGTCTCAGGCCGCGCCTCGAACGAGGCCCGGAAGCCGCGACGCAATCCGTAGAGGGCGACATTCGCCACATAGCGGACGCGCGTGCCGGTCGTGGCGACGAAGCTCCAGGCGGCGCCCATATTGGAGCGGAGATCGATGACGACCTCGACATTGCCGATGCCGCGGATGATATCGCGAACCGGACGCGGGCCGCGCGTCAGCGACTGGCCGTCGATGATCTCGTCCACGAGTTCCGCGGCGAGCGAGGCCAGCGGCCCGAGGAGGCTCGACGACCAGCGGCAGACATGCACGACGCGGTGGCGCGGGAACGCGATCCGGAGCGCGCGATAGCCGGCGATCCGCGTCAGCGCATCGCCCATCGCCTCGCCCGTGCTGAGCACGAGCGCGACGGGGCGGCGGTCCAGAGCAGCCGCGGTGATCAATCCCGCCATCGCCTAGCCCACGCTGCCCTCGAGGCTGATCGAGATCAGTTTCTGGGCTTCGACGGCGAACTCCATCGGCAGCTGCTGGATGACGTCCTTGACAAAGCCGTTGACGATCAGCGCCACCGCCTCTTCCGACGAAAGGCCGCGCTGCAGGCAATAGAAGAGCTGGTCGTCGGCGATCTTCGAGGTCGTCGCCTCGTGCTCGAAGACGGCGCTGGCATTCTTCGATTCGATATAGGGCACGGTATGCGCGCCGCACTGGTCGCCGATCAGCAGGCTGTCGCAATTGGTGAAGTTGCGCGCGCCGCTGGCCTTGCGATGCGCCGAGACGAGGCCGCGATAGGTGTTGTCCGACCGGCCGGCCGCGATGCCCTTCGAGATGATCCGGCTCTTCGTGTTCTTGCCGAGATTGATCATCTTGGTGCCGCTGTCGACCTGCTGATAGCCGTTCGAGACCGCGATCGAATAGAACTCGCCCTGGCTGTCGTCGCCGCGCAGGATGCAAGACGGATATTTCCAGGTGATCGCCGAACCGGTCTCGACCTGCGTCCACGAGATCTTGGAGCGCGGGCCGCGGCAATCGCCGCGCTTGGTGACGAAGTTGTAGATGCCGCCCTTGCCGTCCTTGTCGCCCGGATACCAGTTCTGGACCGTCGAATATTTGATCTCGGCATCGTCGAGGGCGACGAGTTCGACCACGGCGGCATGGAGCTGGTTCTCGTCGCGCTGCGGCGCCGTGCAGCCCTCGAGATAGGAAACGTAGGCGCCCTTGTCGGCGATGATCAGCGTACGCTCGAACTGGCCGGTATTGCGCTCATTGATGCGGAAATAGGTGGAGAGCTCCATCGGGCAGCGGACGCCCTCCGGCACATAGACGAAGGAGCCGTCGGAGAAGACCGCCGAATTCAGCGTCGCGTAGAAATTGTCCGTCGTCGGCACGACCGAGCCGAGATATTTCCGCACGAGGTCGGGATATTCGCGGATCGCCTCGGAGATCGAGCAGAAGATGACGCCCGCCTTCTTCAGCTCTTCCTTGAAGGTGGTGACGACCGAGACGCTGTCGAACACCGCGTCGACCGCGACGCGGCGGTCGCCCGCGCCTTCGACGCCGGCAAGGATTTCGCGCTCGCGCAGCGGGATGCCGAGCTTCTCATAGGTCGCGAGCAATTCCGGATCGACCTCGTCGAGCGACTTCGGTCCGGGCGTGCTCTTCGGCGCGGAGTAGTAATAGAGCTCCTCGAAATCGATCTTCGGATAGTGGACGCGCGCCCAGGTCGGCTCCGTCATGGTCAGCCAGCGGCGATAGGCGTCGAGGCGCCATTCGAGCATCCAGTCCGGCTCGTTCTTCTTGGCCGAGATGAAGCGGACCACGTCCTCGGAGAGGCCCTTCGGCGCCTTGTCCGATTCGATCTCGGTGACGAAACCGTACTTGTACTGGTCAACATCGATGCGGCGGACCTGATCCACCGTTTCCTGAACTGCAGGCATTTTCAACTCCGTCGCCGCGGTTTGAAGGACCGCGGTTTCCGCGATGATCTATGCGGCCTTCGTCGCGCCCGGCACCAGCCGCCGCGCGATTCTGCCCCACGCCTCACCGAACCTATCTATGTCGTCGCGGCCGGTTTCCCAACCGAAGCTGACGCGGATAACCGATGCGGCCAGCGCATCGCCGAGCCCCATCGCCTTCATCACATGCGAGACCTGCACCTTGCCGGAGGAGCAGGCCGAACCGGCCGAGATCGCGATGCCTTCGAGATCGAAGGCGATGACCAGCGTTTCCGCCCGTGCGCCTTCGAGCGCCAGCGCCGCCGTCTGCGGCAGCCGCTCGGACCCGGCCCCAACGAGCACCGCACCCGGCAGCGCGGCGAGACCGTCGCGCCACGCCCGCCACTCCGCGGCGCGGGCGAGATCGCCGGCCGCCGCCTCGGCAGCGGCGCCGAAACCGGCGATGCCGGCGACGTTCTGCGTCCCGGCGCGCGCGTTCTTTTCCTGCCCGCCGCCGGTCAAGAGCGGTGCGGGCGAAACGAGATCGCCGCCGAGCACCACCGCGCCGACGCCCTGCGGACCGCCGAGCTTGTGCGCCGAGAGCGTCAGGAAGTCGACGCCGAGCGCGGCGATATCGACCGCAACACGGCCGGCGGCCTGCGTCGCGTCGCTATGCACCAGAGCCCCGAAGCGCCGGGCGAGGCGGACAATGTCCGCGACCGGCTGGATGACGCCGGTCTCGTTGTTGGCGAGCATCACGGAAACGAGCGCCCGCCCGCCCTCGCCAGCAAGCGCCGTCAGCCTGGTCTCGAGATCGTCGAGGCGCATGACGCCCTCACGATCGACCGCGATCGTCTGTACGGCCTCGGGCGCGAAACGCCCGCCGGCCATGACGGAGGGATGCTCGGTGGCGCCGATGAGCAGCGCATCGAGGTCCAGCATGCCAGCGCCGACCCGCTGGCGCGGCGAGAGCACGGTGACATTCGCCTCAGTGCCGCCGGCGGTGAAGACGACGCGATCCGCCGCGCCGCCGACGAGGCTGGCGACCTGGCGCCGCGCCGTCTCGATCCGGCCGCGCGCGGCGCGTCCTTCGGCATGCACCGACGACGCATTGCCCGCCGAACCGAGCGCCTCGATCATGGCGGCGCGCGCCTCCGGCCGAAGCGGCGCCCCGGCATTGTGATCGAGATAGATGCGCGCCCGCGTCAAACCCGCCTCCAGGCGCCGGTGACCCCGGCGCGGATGCCGCCCGCCCGCCGGGCGGCCGCATGTCTCATTATGCTTGAAATCCGAGCCCTGCATCATGCTACAAGGCCGGCTTCAAAGGCCGGGTCGACCCGGCTCCGTTCGAATTGTTCTAAGGTGTTCTAGAAACCCTGAACATCATAGTCAAGTTCAAAGACCGGCCGCGCGGGGGCGTGTCCGGCGGCTGAACATGCGAGAGGTGCGACGCACTCCATGCCCGAAATCATCTTCACCGGCCCGGCGGGCCGCATCGAAGGCCGCTTCCAGCCGTCCAAGACGAAGAATGGCCCGATCGCCATCATCCTGCATCCGCACCCGCAGTTTAACGGGACGATGAACAACGCGATCACCTACCAGCTGTTCTACATGTTCGCGAAGCGCGGCTTCGCCGTGCTGCGCTTCAATTTCCGCGGCGTCGGCCGCAGCCAGGGCGAGTTCGACCATGGCGAGGGCGAGCTGTCCGACGCCGCTTCGGCGCTCGACTGGGTGCAAACCGTGCATCCGGACGCGCGCGCCTGCTGGGTGGCCGGCTATTCCTTCGGCGCCTGGATCGGCATGCAGCTCCTGATGCGCCGCCCGGAGATCGAGGGCTTCATCTCGATCGCGCCGCAGGCCAATCTCTACGACTTCTCCTTCCTCGCGCCCTGCCCCTCCTCCGGCCTCATCATCCATGGCGACCAGGACAAGGTGGCGCCGCCGAAGGATGTGCAGACCCTCGTCGACAAGCTGAAGACGCAGAAGGGCATTACCGTCGAGCAGCAGATCATGCCGGGCGCCGGACACTTCTTCGAAGGCCAGGTCGAGACGCTGATCGACAGCTGCGGTACCTATGTCGACAAGCGGCTTAAGGCGATCACCGAAGCCGCGTGATCGCGACGGTGTGAGTGGCGGGCGGCGCTTGCGCTCGATCAAGGCCGCGCGCTCGCCACACGCCAGGATGGTGCCTCCTCAGGGAGGCACCCCATGGCAATTCAATCCGAATATGCCCGTCTCGGTTACTGGTGGGCGCTGGCGGCGCTGGTGTTCAGCCTCGCCTATGGCGTGCCGCAGATCCTGCAGGTCGTCGGCGTCCTCACCTTCCCCCTCGACGAGATCCTGATCTTCGCGCCGTCGCTGGCGCTCGCGCCGAGCTTCGTGCTGGCGATGGCCGGGCTGCATGCGACCCGCGCGCCCGCCGGCGATCCGCGGACGCTCGGCGCCCTCGGCCTCGCGATCATGTATGCGACGCTTGTCAGCAGCGTCTATGCGATCCAGCTTTCCGCCGTGATCCCGGGCAAGCTCGCCGGCGACAGCCTGATCGCGACGCTCTTCTCCTGCTGCGGCCAGGGGCAGCCGCTCACCGCGGTCGATCTCACCGGCTACACGCTGATGAGCCTCGCGACCCTCGTCGCGGCGCCAGCGATCAGGGAGCGCTCGACGCGCTTCGCCATGATCGCCAACGGCCTGATCGCACCATTCCTGATACTACAGACCGCCTGGCCCGGGCTGATCTGGATCGGCGCGCTGTGGCTCGTGACCTTCCCGCTCGCGATGGGGCTCCTCGCGCGCGACCAGCGGCGGCTGGCCTCGGGCTAGAGCGCTGCCAGCAAGCCAGGAAAGGCTCTAGACGTCGTCGGCGCCATCGTCCCGCGCAATGCCGCCGACTGCGGCGGCGAGCGCCGCGGCCTGCGCCGCGGCGCGGCGGGTCTTGCGCGCCTTCAGATAGGCGACGATGTCGCGCCAGTTCTGGAAGACCGGCAGCTTGCGCGGCGGCGCCCGCCGCTCCAGCGCGAGGCCGACTTCGGCGATCTCGTCGTCATCGTCGAGACGGCGGATGATGAGATCGACCGGACCGGCGGCGACGCGGTCGCCCTCTTCGAGATCGCCGCCGAGATTGCGCCGCATCATGGCCGCGACGGTCTCGCCGCCCTCGGCCTCGCCGGTCTCGAAGCCATAGGCCTCGGCGAGGTCGGCAAAACGGATGTCGGGATCGATCGTGAAATCGCCGAAAAGCGCGGCCGTGTCGTCGCCACCCGAGGGTCTGGCGAAGAGCTGGTCGAGCAGGCGGATATGCTCGGTCGCCGCGACGATATAGACCTGATCGCCCGGCTGCAGCGGGCCGGCCGCCTCGAAGCGCAGCGAGCGACCGTCGCGCAGGATGAGCGCCGGACGCGCCCAGCGCGGGATGCGCCGGCCGCGGGCAACGGCGCTGTCCGGCGCGACGCGGTAGGTCACGACTTCATGATCGCCGCGCCCGGGCAGTTCGAGATCGATACGCTCGACGCGGCCATAGCGGGCGGGAACCACCAGGCCGAGGAACCGCGCCACCGGCGCGATCGTCCAGCCCTGCAGCACCAGCGAACAGAGGACGACGATGAAGGCGACGTTGAACATCGCCTGGCCATGCGGGACGCCGCCCACCATCGGCAGGATCGCCAGCAGGATTGAGACAGCGCCGCGAAGGCCGACCCAGGCCATGAAAGCGGTCTCGTTGCGCGAGAAGCCGAACGGGATCAGCGACAGCCAGACGGCGACCGGCCGCGCGATGAAGATCAGCACCGCCGCGACCGCGATCGCCGGCAGCAGCACCTGGCCGAATTCATGCGGCGTCGCGAGCAGGCCGAGCGTCAGGAACATAGCAATCTGCGCCAGCCAGCTCATGCCCTGCAGCACGCGGCGGACGGCAAGCACCTGCCGCATCCGCATATTCCCCGCGACGAGGCCGGCGACATAGACGGCGAGGAAGCCGCTCGCCTGCGCCATGCCGGTCGCGGCGAAGAGGGCGAGCACCAGCGCGATCAGGAGGATCGGGTAGAGCGCAGCCTCGAGTTCGACCCTGTTGACGATGCGCACGATGACATAGCCACCGATGAGGCCGGTGATCGTCCCGAGGCCGATCTGCAGGAAGAACGAGCGCAGAAGGTTCAGGACCGCCTCGCCCTCGCCTGCCGCCGCCGTGGCGAGGCCGACCAGCGCCATGGTGAGGAAGATCGCCATCGGGTCGTTGGAGCCCGATTCGACCTCGAGCGAGGAGCGGACGCGGTCGCGCAGCGTGATGCCGCCGACGCGCAGCAGAAAGAACACCGCCGCGGCATCGGTCGAGGCGACGATCGAGCCGAGCAGCAGCGCCGAGATCCAGCCCCAGCCGAAGACGAGATGAGCGGCGGCGCCGACGATGACCGCCGTGATGATGACGCCAACGGTCGCCAGCGTCAGCGCCGGCAGCGCCGCGACACGGAACGAGGATAGCCGCGTCTCGAAGCCGCTCTCGAAGAGGATCACGGCGAGCGCGATCGAGCCGATGAAATAGGCGACGCGCGCATCGTCGAAGCGGATTCCGAGCCCGTCCTCGCCCGCCACGAGGCCGAGCAGTAGGAAGACGAGCAGCAGCGGCGCGCCGAAGCGCGTCGAGAAGATCGAGGTGAAGACCGCGACGCCGACGAGCAGCGATCCGATCAGAATGGCGAGGTATGTGGTCTCGATCATGTCGGGCGGCGGCCCCGCTCTCCTCGCATCTCTCGTGGGTCGGCCGGCCGAATCCTGAACGTGCCATGACCCCACCGAAGCATCAGGTGAAGAATAGGCCGGCAGACGTTGAAAATGTGGCCGAACCGGGTGGTTCGATCATCAGCGCAACAAGCGCGGCGCCCGCTGTCAAGGCCGCGCGAGGATTCCGCCGGTCAAGGGATGCGGGCAGCCGGTCGTCTCGGGAAAGCTGATCGGCAGGCCGGCGACATGGCGTGCCGCGAGATAGGCGAAGGCCTGCGCCTCGATGAAGTCGACGGACCAGCCATGCGCATCGGCCGTCGAGACGGCGACGCCGCTCATTCTGGCGAGGTTCTCGATGATCGCCGGATTGTGCGCGCCGCCGCCGCAGACGACGATCGCATCGGCGCCGCCGGCAAGCCGGATCGCGCGGACGATCGCCTCTGCGGTGAAGGCGGCGAGCGTCGCCGCTGCATCCTCCGTCGAAAGCCGGGCCACCGGCGCGCGCGAGAAGGCGTCGCGGTCGAGCGATTTCGGCGGCGGGAGGTCGAACCAGGGATGCGCGATCAGCTCGGCGAGGGTCTGCGCCTGCACCCTGCCGGCGAGCGACAGGCGGCCGTCGCGATCCATCGCTGCGCCGGTGCGCTCGCGGACGAGATCGTCGATGAGCGCATTGCCGGGGCCGGTGTCGAAGGCGACGAGCGAACCGTCGGCGCCGACGCGGGTGACATTGGCGACGCCGCCGATATTCACCACGGCGACATCACCCGCGAGCCCTGCCGCGCGGACCAGCGCGCGATGGAAGATCGGCACCAGCGGCGCGCCCTGCCCGCCGGCCGCGACGTCGGCCGCGCGGAAATCATAGACGACGGGAATGCCGAGCCGCCGGGCCAGCGCCACGCCGTCGCCGATCTGGACAGTCAACCGCCGGTCTGGAGCGTGAAACACCGTCTGGCCGTGGAAACCGACGAGCGATACCCGCCCGGCATCGACATCGGATCGCGCCAAGAGGCTCTCGACCGTCTCGGCATGCGCGTCGGTGACGATCCGCTCCGCCTCGGCGAGCACGCCCGGCCGCGCGTCGCGGTCATCGAGCGTCGTCGCCGCGGCCAGCGCCGCGCGGAGCACGGCCCGCTCCGCCTCGGAATACGGCCGGAACGCCGTCGGGCCAAAGGCCTCGACCTCCTCCGCGTCGGTCGCGATCAGCGCGGCGTCGATGCCGTCCATCGACGTTCCGCTCATGAGGCCGAGGGCGACGATCCTGCGCATGATTCGGGTCTTTGTCCTTTGACGTCGCGTCCTCTTTCGCGGCGGCGGGACGGCGCGTCAATCTTTGAGGTGACAAAGCGGAACGGCTCGGCTATAGGCACGCTCATGAACATCTCTGCCCGCGCCTTCTTCTTCGGCTGGTACTTTAGCTATTCGTCCCCGGCGGCGAAGGCAGGAGCGCGCGCGAACTAACCAAGCGAAGCACCCGACCCGAAGCCGCCACACCGAGTTGGCGGCTTTTTTGTTTGCCGCCGGCCGGGAAACTCCAAGGAGCCCGAACCGTGCCCGACACCACCGACGACCTCCGCATCCGCGAGATCAAGGAACTCTCGCGTCCCGCCGAGGTCATGGCCGAATTCCCCCGCACCGACGCCGCGAGCCGCACCGTCTCGGGTGCCCGCCGCGCCCTGCACGCGATCCTCCATGGCAGCGACGACCGCCTTGCCGTCGTGATCGGCCCCTGCTCGATCCACGATCCCGTCGCGGCGATCGACTATGCGAAGCGCCTCCTTCCCGTCCGCGAGCGGCTGAAGGGCGAGCTCGAGATCATCATGCGCGTCTATTTCGAGAAGCCGCGCACGACGGTCGGCTGGAAGGGTCTCATCAACGATCCCGATCTCGACGGCAGCTTCCACATCGACAAGGGCCTGCGCCTCGCCCGCGGCCTCCTGCTCCAGATCAACGATCTCGGCCTGCCGGCGGGCAGCGAGTTCCTCGACATGACGACGCCGCAATATTTCGCCGATCTGGTCGGCTGGGGCGCCATCGGCGCGCGGACGACCGAGAGCCAGGTGCACCGCGAGCTCGCCTCGGGCCTCTCCTGCCCGGTCGGCTTCAAGAACGGCACCGACGGCAATGTCCGCATCGCGGTCGATGCGGTCCTCTCCGCCTCGCAGCCGCATCATTTCCTGGCCGTGACCAAGGATGGCCGCTCGGCCATCGCGGCGACGACGGGCAATGACGACTGCCACATCATCCTGCGCGGCGGCAAGCAGCCGAACTACGACGCCGCCAGCGTCGAGGCGGCGGCGGCCGAACTCGTCAAGGCGAAGCTGGCGCCGGCGATCATGATCGATGCCAGCCACGCCAACAGCCTCAAGAAGCCGGAAAACCAGCCGCGCGTGGTCGACGAGATCGCCGCGCAGGTGGCGGCGGGTGACGCGCGCATCATGGGCGTGATGATCGAGAGCAATCTCGTCGCCGGCCGGCAGGACCTCGTTCCCGGCAAGCCGCTCGTCTATGGCCAGAGCATCACCGATGGCTGCATTGACTGGCCCACGTCGGAAGCGGTGCTGGAGCGTCTTGCCGAAGCCGTCCGCCAGCGCCGCGCGGCCGAGCCGATCGCCCTCGCCGGCTGAACCCTTCGCGCCCGCAAGCCGCCGCTGATGATCTTTTCGGCGGCGGCTGCTAAAGGGGCCGCAATCCAAGTCTTCTCACGTCCGGGATTCTCGATGACCGCGTTCAAGTCCGACTTCCTCAACGTCCTCTCTGAGCGCGGGCTCATCCACCAGATCTCCGACCCCGAGGGCCTCGACGCCGCGGCACTCGCCGGTCCGATCACCGCCTATGTCGGCTATGACGCCACCGCGACCAGCCTCCATATCGGCAACCTGATCTCGGCCACGATGCTCTACTGGCTGCAGCAGACCGGCCACAGGCCGATCGCGCTGATGGGCGGCGGCACCTCCATGGTCGGCGATCCCTCGTTCCGCGACGACCAGCGCAAGCTGCTCACCGTCGAGGAGATCGAGCGCAACATCGCCGGCATCAAGCAGATCTTCGCCAAGATCCTGCGGTTCGGCGATGCGCCGGGCGATGCGATCATGGTCAACAATGCCGACTGGCTGCTGAAGCTCAATTATGTCGAGTTCCTCCGCGATGTCGGCCGGCACTTCTCCGTCAACCGGATGCTGTCCTTCGATTCGGTGAAGCTCCGGCTCGACCGCGAGCAGTCGCTGTCCTTCCTCGAATTCAACTACATGATCATGCAGGGCTACGACTTCGTCGAGCTCAACCGCCGCTATGGCTGCGTGCTGCAGATGGGCGGCTCCGACCAGTGGGGCAACATCATCAACGGCGTCGATCTCGCGCACCGGATGGACCGCCCGCAGCTCTATGCGCTGACGACGCCGCTGCTCACCACCGCGTCCGGCGCCAAGATGGGCAAGACCGCCAAGGGTGCCGTCTGGCTCAATGCCGACCTCTTCAGCGCCTATGACTTCTGGCAGTATTTCCGCAATACCGAGGACGCGGATGTCGGCCGCTTCCTGAAGATCTTCACGCGCCTGCCGCTCGATGAGATCGCGAAGCTCGCGGCGCTCGGCGGCTCCGAGATCAACGAGGCCAAGAAGATCCTCGCCACCGAGGCGACCGCCGTCGTGCATGGCCGCGAGGCGGCCGAGGCCGCGGCCGAGACGGCGCGCCAGACTTTCGAGCAGGGCGCGCTCGCCGAGTCGCTGCCGACCGTCGAGGTGCCGGCCGCCGAGTTCGAAGCGGGGATCGGGGCGCTGGCGCTCTTTGTCCGCGCCGGCCTCGTCGCCTCGAACGGCGAGGCGCGCCGCCAGATCAAGGGCGGCGGTCTCCGCGTCAACGACGTCGCGCTCGAGGACGAGAAGGCGATGGTCGGCCCCGGCGCGCTGACGCCGGAGGGCGTCGTCAAGCTCTCGCTCGGCCGCAAGAAACACATCCTCGTCCGCCCGAGCTGAGCGACGCGGAATCGCGCCCGCTCTTCGGCCCGGTCAGTTGATCGGGAATTCGAAGATCTTGCGGAAGATGCCGGGCGTGATCATCGAGAGCGGGTTCACGGTGAGGTTCGGGCTGGCGATCGGGCCCTCGACCTTGAAGGTCACGCCGAACAGCCCGCCCTGGCTGCCACCGCCGAGCGCAAGGCCGAGCAGCGGCACGCGCCCGAAGAGGTTGTTTACGGCATAGGCCGGCAGATAGGTGCCGGCGATCTGCACCACCTGGCGGCCGAGATCGATCGTGCCGTTCAGCGTCGCCCCGACCGTCGCCCCGCGCAGCACGCCGTCATTGATGACGATCACCGAGCCGCGCTTGGTGTAATCGATGCGGGCGCGGTCGAAGGGCACGTGATCGGGATTGAGACCGCTCGGCTGGGCGTTCTCGCCCGTGCCGTTGCTGGCCGAGACGAGCTTGCGCATGGACGCCTCATCGACGATCGCGAACTGGGCGATGTCGAAGACGCCGTTCATCGGTCCCCGCGCGCCGTTGCGCGTCCCGGTCAGCCGCAACTGGCCGCCGCTGATGCGGCGGTAGAGATCGACGAAGGCGATCGTGTTACCGGCGTCGGCCGATTGCAGGTCGAGCGAGGCGCCGCCCGAGCCCGCATCGGTATAGGTCATGGTGATGGGCCCGCCCGGCAGCGAGCCTTTCAGCGTGGCGCGGTCGACGGTGCCGCCGCTGGTCTCGATGACCAGCGCCGCCTTGGCGAGCGTCGCCTTGCCGAAGCCGGCGATCTGGTCGATGCGGGCGTCGATCGCAAGGTCGGGCGCGGCCTCATTCGGCGAAGCGCCGCCCTGCTTGAAGCTGGCGATGAGGCCGCGCGCATCGAAGGACGCGCCGCGCACGACGATGCCGTAGCCGCCGCCCTTGCGAGTGAGCGACACCGCCACGTCGTCGCCCTTTCGCAGCGCGACATGTTCGATCTCGGCCGAGACGACGCCGTATTTCGCATCGAGCACGGCCTCGCCGCGGAAGCCGAAGCCGTCGCCGGTCGCGACCATGTTGTCGACGAGATAGCCGCCCTGGTCGCGCGGCAGGAGGTCGAATTCCAGCTTGGCCGGCACGCCGACACCCTTCGACCAGCCGAGCGGCTGCAGGACGAGCCGCGCCTGCTTCAGGTCGAAGACATAGTGCTGCCCCTTGCGGCCATCGGCGAGGTCGGTGATCGAGGCGCCGAGCGTGCCGCCGATGACATTGTCGAGGCCGATGCCGAGCCGCTTGCGGGCCGCGGCATCGAGGATCAGCTGCACGCTCTTGCGCGCCTCGTCGCTGCTGCCGTCGCCGTCCTGGTCGCCGATCGGCTGGGTGAGGTCGATCGTCGCCGGAACGCCGTTGATCGTCGCCTTGCCGGCGATGGAGAAGGCCTGCGGCGTCGCGACCATGGTGAAGGCGCCGCCGGCCACCTTCCGCCCCTCGATCGGCGCGGCGCTGGCGAAACCGGTCGTGTCGAGGGTCGCGCGCCACTGGATATCGCTCGGCAAGAGGCCGGGCTTGAGGGGCATGCTGATCGACAGGCTGCCCTTGCCGCTACCGGAGAGGTCGGCCGGATCGAGCCCGTTGCGCGAGAGGGCCCGCATCGGCTCGGAATTCGCGATGCCCGCGATCGCCCCGACATCGCCCTCGAACTCAGCCTCGATCCGGCTTTCGGCGTTCGGCTGCGCCGTGTTCGGCACCGCGAAGATGCCGTTGGTGATGGCAACGGTCTTGCCGTTCGGCGCCGTGATCGAACCGCGGTCGATGTCGATGCCGAAGGTCGAGCCGGCGACGACGGCATTGCCGCTGACGCCCGTGATGGGCGGTATCGTGCCGACGGTCGTGAAGGTCACGTCCTCGAGCCGCGCGTCGAGGCGCATGTAATCCTCGGGCATCGTGACTCGCTCGCCGGTGAAGAGCACGCCGCCCGGCACGGCCGATTCGAACCGCGCCGCCTCCACATGCCCGCCGCTCACATGCTCCATGACCCATTTGCGCGCCGGGCCGGCGAGGGTCGGCGGCCAGATCTGCTTCAACGCCGAGATCGACATCGGCGTGAACGATGCCGAGAGGGCGAGCGACGGCGACGGACCATCGAGCCCGATCGTGCCGGCGGCCGCGACCGAGGCGACCGGCGTCGTGATGTCGAAATCCGTGATGTCGATGCGCTTGCCGGGCAGGTCAGCCTTGCCGACCAGCGCGATACGGTCGGCCACGATCGGCGGCGAATTCGAATCCGCCGCGAGATAAGCGCCGCGCGATTCAAAATCGAAGCTGTAGCGGCCGTCCGATTCCTCGCCGAGCGGCTTGATCTCGCCGGTGAGGATGGCGTGGGTGGGACCGAACTGGAATTGCGACGGTTCGAGCACGAGGGTGCGCTTTGCCACGTCCCAGTGGACGCGGATCGTCGCCTCGTCGAGCAGCACGGTGTCCTTGCCGAAACCCGAGACGAACTGCCCGGCGCCGAGATCGAAGCGCAGCTGCGCATCCTTGACGTCGCCATCCGCCTTGAGAACGACGGTCGCCCGCCCGAACAGGGGAATGTCCGACTGGACCAGGCTCTCCGGCCGACCGAAATTCGGCTCGATATCGGCGATCGTCAGCTGCGAGAACGACATCGACAGCGTCCGCTCGCCGGATTTCGCATCGACGGCGCGCTCGCCGACGATGCCCCAGCGGCCTGAATAGCCCGAGGTCGAGAAGCTCGCTTTCACCGTGCCGCCGCCATCGAGCGTCAAGGCGATGTCGGTATGGGGGAATTCGCGCTGCTGCAGCCGTTTCGCGTCCCATATATGGATCGTCGCGGCGTCGATGCCGAGGCTGCGGAAATTGCGGTCGATGGCGGCCTGGATCGCGGGATCGAGGGCGCGGTTGAGGATGTGCAGCGCGGTGAAGAGATCCGGGAAGCCGCCG
>CAWZZK010000265.1:0-9943 GCA_963966455.1 Kaistia sp.
CGCACCCCCCTCTCCATCTCTCCCCCACAAGGGGGGAGAGGGCAGGCTGCGGCAGGGCCTCGACGCTGCCGCCTTACGGTGAGCGATGGCGCTCCATCCCTCCGATGGGCGACGAGCCTCCGCCTTCGCCCGTGAAGTGCAGCGCCTTTTCCCTATGCGATCAGCAAGCAAGACGTGGATGGCCGCAACAAGTGCGGCTATGACGCGCGGAGGGGATGTTCGGGGTCGGAAAGGGGAATTGCCTTTCTCTGCGTTACGCGACTTGCACCGGCCTCAAAGCCCGTCATGGCCGGGCTTGACCCGGCCATCCACGTCTTGCTTCGAGCGACGGGTCGCGATCACGATGGCGGAGAACGTGCCCCAACCTCCGCTTGCAATGGGCCCCGACTTGCGCTCCGCTGAGGGCATGGGCGGCTATGTCTATCTGATGTCGAACCGCAAGGACGGGACGCTCTATCTCGGCGTGACGAACAACATCGCCCGCCGCGCCTTCGAGCATCGCGAAGGCCTCCTCGAAGGCTTCACCAAGCGCTACGGCATCGCCCGGCTCGTCTGGGCGGAATGGCACGACGACATCCGCTCGGCGATCCAGCGCGAGCGCAGCATGAAGCACTGGCCGCGCGCCTGGAAGGTCCGCCTCATTCACCAGACGAACCCGGACTGGGATGATCTCTATGAAGTGCTGAACGGGTAGACCGACGTGCTGCGCTCGGCTCAGGCGACAGCCACTGAGGCGACGCCGCCGCAGCCGTCATGGTTGGGCTCGTCCCGGCCATCTACGACTTGCTTACTTCGCAGCGACCGCCCGCAAGCAAGACGTGGATGGCCGCAACACGTGCGGCCATGACGGCGGAGGGGGCGATGGGCTCGGGAGGCAGACGGGGTCTTCGTCGGCCAATCTTGTCGTGCACTGGCCCCTCGGCCGTCACGCCCGGGCTCGTCCCCGGGGACCTGTTTCTTCCTACTTCGCCTAGACGCCCGTTGAGCTAGACGTGGATGACCGCAACATTACGGCCATGACCTGACGGGACAAAGAAGTGTTTTCTTGCCAAAGTTGCGCCCTTCGGCTCGATTCAATTTGAGGCGCCGTGAGTCGGTTTCGACGGGAGTGGCCCCAACGCGTTTTGCTGTTTTACATGAAAGGGAGTTTTCACGGTGGGAGGGTCTTCGAAAAATCGGATCGATCGGGCAGGGCGGCTCCTATCAAGCGGACAGCCGCTAACGGAGGAAATGATCGAACTCGAAGATCTATTCGATCAGTATAGAGCTGAGCATCTGGAGCCCTTATGTAATACGACTCTCGAGATACAAGATTGGCTTCAGGAGTATGGCGGCAAATACTATATAGCTCAAAGATTAAAGAGAAAGCCGCAAATAATACGCAAACTTAAGAGATTGAGTGTAAGACTGACTCAGTTACAAGATATTGGTGGAACGAGGATTATTGTCGATAGAAATTCTGATGTCGATAAATTAATTATGTTTATTGAAGAACAGATAGCCAGAAGTGGTGATTTTTCCTTAAAGAGAAAGGTGGATTATCGTGAAAAAGGGCGAGACCAGACGGGGTATCGAGGGGCCCATTTGATTCTAGAGCGCGGCGATAAGACTCTTGAGCTTCAGTTACGAAGCAGAATACAGCACTATTGGGCAGAGTCGATAGAGCGAAGCTCCATTATATATGGGTATCATTTGAAAGAGATGGAGGGGCACCAAGATGTTATTTCATATTTTCGCAATTTGTCAGATATCTTCTATGATATAGAGAATTCGAGAGCCATATCAACAAGGGAAAAGATAGATCTGGAGAGGAAAAGAGAGGTTGCTCAGAATATAATATATGCGTCTGACCGTAATAGAATATTTGATAGTTATGTAAACGAAGATATTGTTAGGACTCTACAAGAGGTTCAAAAGGGAGTCGATCGATTAAGTAACTGGATTATCGTTTTTGACTGGAAGACCGGTGAGTTTGTCACCTGGGAGGCGGTGGGAAGAAACGTCGAGGAGGCGAATCGAAAATACGTGAGCTATGAAAGGCAGTTTTCGTCGGAGAATGGATTTGAGGTCGTGATGATCGGATCGTCGGATATTCTTACGGTGAGACAGACGCATAGTCACTATTTTGGAATACAAAAGATAGACAATATACTTGAGAGTCTCGATCAATCAATTGTCGGGTTTAAATCGCGTCTTGATATCGATGTGGGATCTAGACAAATACTTCTTGTGTTGTTTAGAAAGAGATTTTGGGGAAAGAAGTACATGTCTATCGATACTCTTCGAAATCATTTTGCAAGAAACGTAATAACCTTCGACTCGTCTTTGCAGACGCTTCGCGATTTGGACTTAATAAGCAAGGGTGTGGCAATTTCGTTAAATATAAAGAAGAAGGCGGAGATAGAGGCTTATCTCTAGTCAGAATCCTT
The DNA here is from genome assembly GCA_963966455.1 of Kaistia sp. GTDB lineage: Bacteria > Pseudomonadota > Alphaproteobacteria > Rhizobiales > Kaistiaceae > Kaistia > Kaistia cartagenensis. The sequence goes on from CAWZZK010000265.1 coordinate 2,430, forward strand.
CGATAGCTCTGGCGGGCCGTCTTGCGGTCCGGCTAGGTTTGAGCGTGTAGTGAAGCGTCTCACCCCCACCGCTGCTCGACATACGCCCCGACCATCCGCCGGAACTCCTCCGCAATCCCCGGCCCCCTCAGCGTGGCCGCCTTCTTGCCGTCGATGAAGACTGGCGCCGTGGGGGTTTCGCCGGTGCCCGGCAGTGAAATCCCGATATCGGCGTGCTTGGATTCGCCGGGGCCGTTGACGATGCAGCCCATGACCGCGACCTTCAGCGCCTCGACGCCGGGATAGCGGGCGCGCCATTCGGGCATCGCCTTGCGCAGGTCCTCCTCGATGGTCTTGGCGAGCTCCTGGAAGACGGTGGAGGTGGTGCGGCCGCAGCCGGGGCAGGCGGCGACGACGGGGAGGAAGGCGCGGAAGCCCATGGTCTGCAGGAGTTCCTGCGCCACCTGGACCTCGCGCGTGCGGTCGCCATTCGGCTCCGGCGTCAGCGAGACGCGGATGGTGTCGCCGATGCCCTCCTGCAGCAGCATGCCCATCGCGGCCGAGGAGGCGACGATGCCCTTGGTGCCCATGCCGGCCTCGGTGAGGCCGAGATGCAGCGCATGGTTGGATCGGCGCGCGAGATCGCGATAGACGGCGATGAGATCCTGCACGCCCGAGACCTTGGCCGAAAGGATGATCTTCTCGCGGGCAAGGCCGATCTCCTCCGCCTTCTCGGCGGAGAGGATCGCCGACTGCACGATCGCCTCGCGCATCACGGCATTGGCCGTCAGCGGCGCGCTCGACGCGGCATTGGCGTCCATGAGGCGCGTCAGGAGGTCCTGGTCGAGCGAGCCCCAGTTGACGCCGATGCGCACCGGCTTGTCGTAGCGGATCGCGAGCTCGATCAGCGTCGCAAACTGGCGGTCGCGCTTCTCGCCGAAACCGACATTGCCGGGATTGATGCGGTATTTGTCCAGCGCCTCGGCGCAGGCCGGGTGATCGGTCAGGAGCTTGTGGCCGATATAGTGGAAATCGCCGATCAGCGGCACGTCGATGCGGCGCGCGAGGAGGCGCTCCTTGATATGCGGCACGGCGGCGGCGGCCTCGTCGCGGTCGACCGTGATGCGCACCAGTTCCGAGCCAGCGAGCGCGAGGCTCGCCACCTGCTTCACCGTCGCCTCGATATCGGCGGTGTCGGTGTTGGTCATCGACTGCACGGCGACCGGCGCCTGGCCGCCGATCACCACCTTGCCGACCGCGACGCCGACGCTCGGCCGCCGCGCGGCGGGGCCGTCCGGGATATCGGCGACGCGAAAGGACGTGATCGGGGCGGCGAGGTTCATGAGGGATACCACAGGGTTTTCCCCCTCTCCCGCCAGGCGGGAGAGGGCTGGGGTGAGGGTGCCTGGGGGAGGCGAGGGAAAGATGCGGTGAGGCCGTAACCCCTCACCCGCCGCGCCGGGGGCGCGTCGACCTCTCCCTCAGGGAGAGGTGAAGAAAGCAAAGAGCGCTCTGTGTCCATCACCCGGCCTGCCGGCAGCGGGCGCAGAGCCCGCGGATCTCGATGACGGGCGCGCGCGGGGCGAAGGAGGCGCTGTCGGCGATGGCGGCGAGCGCACCGGCGAGCGCCGGCGAGGACGCCTCCGCCGCGGCGCCGCAGCCCTCGCAGAGCAGGAACACGGTCGGCCCGTCATGCGCGCTCGAATGGGCGGCGTGCGCGTGATCATGGTCGTGGCCGGCCTGGCCGCGCGTGCAGGCGATATAGGCGTTGCGGCTCTCGATGCGGTGGGCGAAGCCGTTGTCGACGAGGAATTCCAGCGCGCGATAGACGCTGACCGGCGCCGGGCGCGGGCCGTCGCGGGCGAGGCGGTCGATCACCTCATAGGCGCTGGCCGGCACATGGCTCTCGGCGAGGGCGGCGAGAACCTTGCGCCGCTGCTCGGTGAAGCGCAGCCCGGTCGCCGCCGACACCGCCTCGGCATGGGCGATGGCGCCGCGCTCGCAGCTGTCATGGTCGTGCTCGCCATGCTCGTGTGGCGTCTGCTGCGGCGTGTCCGCCTCGCTGCTGAGCCCGGCCTCGTCCATCGCGTTCCGCCTCAAATGGCCGCGCGCGGGTCGTCTTCCCTTGCCGCGGCGCCGCGTTCTACCATGAGCGAGGCCGCTCGCGCGCGCCCGTCTCGCCCGGAATATAGTCGCGGGCGCGGCGCTTCTCACCCCTCTTCTTCATGCGGGAGCCTCTTCTCATGCCGAACGACCGCCATCTCGCCGGCAAGACCGCGCTCGTCACCGGCTCGACATCGGGGATCGGGCTCGGCATCGCACGGGCTTTCGCGAGCGCCGGCGCCAATGTCGTGCTGAACGGTTTCGGCGATGCGCTGGCGATCGAGACGATGCGCGCCGATCTCGCCGCCGAGCATGGCGTCGAGGTCCGCTACAGCGCCGCCGATCTCACCCGCGTCGACGAGATCGAGACCATGGTCGCCGGCGCGGTCGAGGCCTTCGGCGCCGTCGACGTGCTCGTCAACAATGCCGGCATCCAGCATGTGGCGCCCGTGCACGAATTCCCGACCGACAAATGGGACCTCGTGATCGCGCTCAACCTCTCGGCCGCCTTCCATGCCATGCGGCTCGTGATCCCCGGCATGAAGGCGAAGCGCTGGGGCCGCATCATCTCCACCGCCTCGGCGCATGCGCTGGTCGCCTCGCCCTACAAGGCGGCCTATGTCGCGGCGAAGCACGGCATCGCCGGGCTCACCAAGACGGTGGCGCTCGAGGTCGCGGAAAGCGGCATCACGGTCAACGCCATCTCGCCCGGCTATGTCTGGACGCCGCTGGTCGAAAAGCAGATCCCCGCCACGATGAAGGCGCGCGGCATGACGGAGGAAGAGGTGAAGCGCGACGTGCTGCTCGCCGCGCAGCCGACGCGCCAGTTCGTCACCGTCGAGGAGATCGCCGGGCTGGCGCTGTTCCTGACCACCGAGGGCGCGCGCAACATCACCGGCGCGCTGCAGGTGATCGACGGCGGCTGGACCGCGGCATGACGCGGCTTTCGGGACGCGTCGCCGCCGTCACCGGCTCCGCGAGCGGCATCGGCCGCGGCATCGCGCTGCGCTTCGCCGAAGCCGGCGCCGCCGTCGTGGTGCTGGACCGAGACTCAGCGGGCGCGGAACGGGTGGCGGCGGAGATCGCCGCGGCCGGCGGGAGCGCGGCGGGTTTCGTCTGCGACGTCGCCGACGAGGCGAGCGTCGCGGAAGGCTTCGCGGCGGCGGAGGCGGCGCTCGGGCCGGTCGACATCCTCGTCAACAATGCCGGCGTGCTGCGCGACACGCCGATCGCCGAAATGACCGTCGGCGAATGGGACCGTGTGATGGGCGTCAATCTGCGCGGCGCCTTCCTCGCGACGCAGGCGGTGCTCCCCGGCATGCGGGCGCGCGGCCATGGCCGGATCATCAACATCGCCTCGCAACTGGCGCTGAAGGGCGCGCCGCTGCTCGCGCATTATGTCGCCTCCAAGGCCGGGCTGATCGGCTTCACCCGCGCCCTCGCGCTCGAAGTGGCGCGTGAGGGCGTGACGGTGAACGCGATCGCGCCCGGCATCATCGAGACGCCGATGAGCGCCGGCGTGCCGCCCGAGATCAAGGCGCGCGTCGCCGGGGCGCTGCCGATCGGCCGTTTCGGCCGCGTCGACGAGATCACCGGCGCCGCGCTGCTGCTGGCCTCCGACGAGGCCAGCTATTTCATCGGCGCGACGCTCAACGTCTCCGGCGGCGACGTCATGGGCTGAGGCTCAGCCGGCCAGTTCCACCGCATCGGCGCCGGCCGGGATGAGGCGCGGCGCCGCGGGATCCTCGACCGCCTGCCGCACGGCCGCGACGACGTCCTCCTCGCGCGTCGCGGGCGCATCCGCGTCGGAAAAGCCGGCCATGAAGGCGTGGACGAGCGGCGCATAGGGCGCCGGGAACGGGTTTTCGGCCGGCAGCAGCGCCATCGCATTCTCGCCGAAGCGGGTCGCCGGCGCGCGGCCGGGCAGCACGGTGACGACGCGGATGCCGAACGAGGCGAGCTCTTCCGCCAGCGCCGTCGAGAAGCCGTTCACCGCATGCTTGCTGGCCGAATAGACCGAGAGCAGCGCCAAGGGCTTCAGCGTCACGCTGGAGCCGATATTGAAGATCACGCCGGCGCCGCGCTCGCGCATCGCCGGCACGACCGCCTGCGTCATCGCGACGAGCCCGAGCACATTGGTCTCGAACAGCGCCCGCGCCGTCTCGATCGGCGTCGCCTCGAGCGCGTTCAAAAAGCCGATGCCGGCATTGTTGACGAGGACGTCGATCGGCCCGGCCGCGGCGACGGCGCGGGCGATGCTGTCGGCGTCGGTGACATCGAGGGGGAGGAGGGTGAGGCGGTCGGAGGCGGGCAGCAGGCCTTCCTTCGGATGGCGCATGGTGGCGACGACGCGCCAGCCGCGCTCCAGGAAATCGCGCGCGATGGCGAGGCCGAAGCCGGACGAGCAGCCGGTGACGAGGACGGTCTTCATGGGATTGCTCCTTGGGGGGACGATGGCCGCAGCCTAGACGGGGAGCGCCGGACTCCCTATCATCAGCCGTCCGGCTTTCATGATCGAAAGTCCGGTTATTGGCCGGGAGCATGCATGGACAATCCGCTGGCCGGCCACCCGAAAACGAGCGAGGCCGCGCGCGAAGCGGATGCCGCCGCCGGCGATGTCGTCTCCAGCGAGGTTGCTTCGGGCGGCGTTGCTTCCGCCGATGTGCCGTCCGCCGACGTTGCTTCCGCCGATGTCCTTGGCGATGTCGTGCGGCTGCTGCAGCCGCGCGCGCCGCTCGGCAAGCTGGTGAGCGGGGCCGGCGCCTGGCGGATCGAGCGGCCGGCGAGCTGCCAACCCTTCTATGCCGTGGTCATGGACGGCGCCGTGCGGCTGACCGCCGAGCGGCAGGCGCCGCTGGAGCTCTCGCGCGGCGATTTCGTGCTGATCCCGGCCGTCTGCGGCTTCGCCGTCGCCAGCCTCGATGCCTCCGGACCGCCGCTCGGCGCCGATGCGGTGCAGTGCATCGACGGCGAGATGCGCCATGGCGATCCGGACGCGCCGCCCAATGCCCGCCTCCTCGTCGGCCATTTCGACTTCGCCTCGCCCGATGCGGCGCTGCTCGTCTCGCTGCTGCCTGAGATCATCCATGTCACCGGCGAGGAGCGGCTCGCGACGCTGGTGGCGCTGGTCAATGACGAGGCGCGCAAGAAGCGTCCGGCGCGCGAAATGGTGCTCGAACGGCTGATGGAGGTGCTGCTCATCGAGGCGCTGCGCGCCTCATCCGGGCCGAACGCGCCGCCCGGCCTGTTGCGCGGCCTCGCCGATCCGCGCCTCGCGCCGGTGCTCCGCGCCCTGCACGAGCGCCCCGCCGAACCCTGGACCGTCGCCGCGCTCGCCCGCGAAGCCGCCCTCTCGCGCTCCGCCTTCTTCGACCGCTTCACCCGCACCCTCGGCCTCGCTCCGATGGAATATCTCCTCGCCTGGCGCATGGCACTGGCCAAGAACCTCCTACGCCGCGAAGCCGCCGGCGTCGCCGAAATTGCCACGCGGGTGGGCTATGGCTCGGCGAGCGCGTTTACGACGGCGTTCACGCGGGTGGTGGGGGTGAGTCCGGTGAGGTTTGGGCGGGAGGGGTAGGGGGAGGGGGCAGCTACGTGGCAGCCGCGAACGCAGAACGCGAGTTGGCGTCTTTTGCGTCCATGCGCCTATGGGCCTAAGAAGCCGTATCAAAATGGTCGGGCGGCTCTTGCGACCTCCTATCCTCCAAGGATGTGTCTATGTCGGTTGTGTTTACCATCGGCTACGAGGGAACGAAAATTGACACCTTCGTCGCCGTTTTGAAGAGCGTCGGAGTCACGTTGCTGGCCGACGTCCGCGCTGTGCCGCTTTCAAGAAAGGCTGGCTTCTCGAAGAAGGCCCTTCAAAAGACACTTGCTGACGCTGGTATCGAGTACCGCCATTTCGTTGATCTTGGCGATCCCAAGGAGGGACGAGAGGCAGCGCGTCGCGGGGATATGGACACGTTTCGGCGCGTGTATGGGCGGCATTTCGAGACAGATGATGCTCGATCGGCGTTTGGAGAACTTCTATCGCTGGTCCCAACGCATGCAATATGCCTGCTCTGCTTCGAGTGGGAGCCAAAAGTCTGCCACCGAAGCGTCATCGCTGAGGAGATGCACAAAAGGGGCCTTGCCACCTTTGATTTGTATGCTGATGATGCTCGACGGTATGTCCGCGCAGCTAACAAGATCCCGCACTGTAATTCTGATCAAGGCGCTTCCGCAACCGAGCAAGAAGTTCGGTGAGACGGTTTGTTGCGCAGGAGTGACGGCGAATCGGGAATGGAAACGCCTTTACCCGGTGCGCTTCCGCTATCTCCAGAGCGATCAGCGTTTCAGGCGCTGGCAATGGCTTGAGTTCGACCATCGGCGGCCAACCAGCGATACCCGAATAGAAAGCTGTCACGTCTATGAGGACCGCATATTCTCAGGCGGAGAACTAGCCGAGAAGGACCGCTTTGCGTTACTTGCACCAATGATCCTTCCGTCGGCTAAGGCTGCCGCCGCTCAGGGAGCGTCACTGGCCCTGATTCGACCATCAAATACAAAGTTCGTCTGGAAGGTGAAGTCACCGACTGCACTCGATGCGGAAAGATCTGCATATAAGTCGGCTTCGTCCCAACGAGATATCCTTGACACTGAATTAGCTGCGTTCGAGCCCAGCCCGTATCAGTTTGCCTTTACGTTCTCAGATGCAGCCGGAGCGCACACTTGGCGATGTGGGGATTGGGAAACTCACGCGACGTTTTTCAAACTGCGAAATCAATACTCAGAGCGGGAAGCCCTCCAGCATCTAGATCGAGTTTATAATGAAGAATATCCGCGCCGAGGAATGGTGTTCGCAGTTGGCAACATGGCCAAACGACCGCAGACATGGCAACTGCTGGGAGTAATTCGGCTCGCTGAGAGCGGTCAATTGCGACTATTCTGACAGTAAGATCAGCATCAGAACCCGCAGGCTCTTAATAGCCGCACTTTGCGCATCGTCCTCTCCCTGGAGGGGTTGTCGTCCTTTGACGTAGGGCTGGGCAACGGATCCAGGGGGATCGGCGTCGGCTTCTGCAATCCATCTGCGAGACCGCGGCCGTCACGAGGTCCCGAAAATCCGCCATGCCGTCATGGCCGCGCTTGTCGCGGCCATCCACGTCTTTCCTGGTTGATCGTCCGCAAGCAAGACGTGGATGGCCGGGTCGAGTCCGGCCATGACGGGCTGAGAGGGTGGTGGCGGGGGAGGCGCATTTGGGGGAGGTCGTCCGCACGTCCGGTTGCGGGGGCTCGGTCCATCCGGAGGGGCCGAAGGCCCTCACTCGACGCGCTTGGCGCGTCGGCCTCGCCCTGAGGGAGAGGCGTAGACGGGCCGGTGCTCTTGGAGGACAGGCGGTGGCGGGGCCTCGCCTTTGAGTTCCCCGCGCCGTCATGGCCGCGCTTGTCGC
>CAWZZK010000266.1:0-4779 GCA_963966455.1 Kaistia sp.
CGGTCTTCGTTCCCGTGATCATCGCCGCTCGATCCCCGACCCGTTCATCGGCGTCGCCCCTCCGCCGCGGACGGACTCCCCTTGCCCGTCGCGGCGCTGCAGCGCGGTGCTGCGGCTCGCCTCCCCCGAGCTTTGCCAAATCATGGTAAACACGGAGTTAATCTGCCCTCTGCCTGTTCAAAGGCGGGTAACATCCCTTAACGCGGCCCCGGGATGGCGCCCGATGACGGGCCGCGCGCGGCGCTTGCCTTCCTCCACTTGCCACGATGGCCGCAGATGACGAGATTGGGGCTGCGCCGCATGCGCCGTGGACCAACAGGGAATGACGAATCGATGAGCGTGACGCGGGTCGCCGACCTCTCGCGGGACGATGTGGATGGCTCCGGCCTGCCCGACAACAACCGGCAGACCAGCTTCACCATCGGCGATCTCGCGCGCGAGTTCGACGTGACGCTGCGCACGCTGCGCTTCTACGAGGACAAGGGCCTGCTCAGCCCGCGCCGCGACGGGCCGAACCGCATCTATTCGCGGCGCGACCGCGGCCGGCTGAAGCTGGTGCTGATGGGCAAGAAGGTCGGCTTCTCGCTCACCGAGATCAAGGCGATGCTCGACCTCTATGACCTGAAGGACGGGCAGGTCGGGCAGATGCGGCTGGCGCTGTCCAAGTTCAACGAGCAGATCGAGATCCTCGAACGCCAGAAGATCGACATCGAGCAGGCGCTGGAGGAACTCCGCCGCACGGTCAGCGTCGTCAACGGCCTGATCCGGCAGAAGGAGGCGAGCGGCTGAGGCGACGTGGCATCGGCATCACCTGCCGCATGAACGGCCCGCGCCTGGGGCCGCGGAGAGGCAAATGAGGGGCATGCTGGTTCCAGCGCTGATCCTCGCCGTCGGCATCGTCCAGGCCGGGCGTGCCGCCGAGGCGCCGCCGCGCGCCGGGCGCTACACCATGCTCCCCTCCGAAGGCGGCTTCGTGCGCCTCGACACCGAGACCGGGATCGTGACGCAGTGCCTGCGCGAGGGCGATGCCGCTCCATCCGCCTGGCACTGCCTGCCCGTCTCGACGCCGGACCCGGCCGCGTCTCCACCGCCAAGCCCCTTCGCCGAACGGCTCGATGCGCTGGAGGCCGAGGTGGCGCGGCTCTCGGCGGAACTGGGCGCGCTCAGGAAGCTGCTGGCCCCGCCTCAGCCGGTGCCGGAACAAGTCTCAGCCCCTCCCGCGAGCGTCGGCGGCGAGGCGATCGAACGGCTGTTCAGCCTCGTCCGACACTGGAAGGGCGCACCGTCCGCCGAAGGCTCTAACCCTTGAAGCGCTCGCCGGCGCGGACCAGCGCGTCGAGGATGCCCGGCTCCGACATCGCATGGCCGGCATCGGCGATGATCTGAAGCTCCGCCTCCGGCCAGACGCGGTGGAGGTCGATGGCATTCTTCGCGGGCGTGCAGAGATCGTAGCGGCCATGCACGATGACGCCGGGGATGCCCTTGAGCCGCCCGGCATGAGCGAGCAGCTGGTCGTCGCGCTCGAAGAAGCCGGCATTGACGAAGTAGTGCGCCTCGATGCGCGCAAAGGCGATGGCATAGTGCGGCGAGCCGAAGGCAGCGACGCGACCGGGATCGGGCAGGAGCGACAGCGCCCCGCCCTCCCACATGCTCCACTCCCGCGCTGCGGAGAGCTGCGTCGCCGGATCCTCGCCGGTGAGGCGGCGGTGATAGGCGGCGATCATGTCGCCCCGCTCCGCCTCGGGAATCTCGTCGCGGAAATTCGCGAAGGCTTCCGGCAGCAGCCAGGACGCGCCCTCCTGGTAGAACCAGAGCAGTTCGGCCCGCCTGAGCATGAAGATGCCGCGCAGCAGCATCTCGGTCACGCGCTCCGGATGGGTCTCGGCATAGGCGAGCGCCAGGCACGAACCCCAGGAGCCGCCGAACAGCTGCCAGCGATCGATGCCGAGATGGGCGCGGATGCGCTCCATGTCGGCCACGAGGTCCCAGGTCGTGTTCTCGCGCAGTTCGGCATGCGGCGTCGAGCGGCCGCAGCCTCGCTGGTCGAACAGGATGATGCGATAGGCCTTGGGATCGTGATAGCGGCGCATATTGGGGCCGCAGCCGGCGCCGGGACCGCCATGGATCATGAGCACCGGTTTGCCGTCCGGGTTGCCGCATTCCTCGACATAGATCTCGTGAAGGTCGGACACTTTCAGCCGGTGCACGGCGAAGGGTTCGATCGGCGGAAAGAGGGTCGCGCGCGCGGCGGCGTCGGTGGACAAGGTCAGGCTCCGGGATAGGGATCAGGACGGATCGGGTGAAGGGGTGGCGACGGCTGGCGGGACGCGTCGCGGGCGGCGTTCGTAAAGCGTGACCGCCGCCATCGCGAAGAGGCCTGCGAGGATCGCCGGCGCGCCGCTGGCGCCGACCGGAAGGCCCATCCAGCCCGTCGGGCCGAGCACGGTCGGCTGCAGCGTCATGCCGAGCATCGCGCCGAGGCCGGGCGCGCCGAGCGCGAGGCCGGCGTCGAGCGCGACGACGATTATCCCGGCGAGTAGGCCGGCCGTGGCGGCAGCGCGCCCAACGCCAGCCGCGAAGCCGACGACCAAGACCGGCGCCGTTGCCGCCGCTGCCGAGAGCGCGAGCGTCGCGAGGAGCGCCGGATCGCCCGGCAGCGCGACGGCGAGAACCGCAGTGAGCAGCATCGCAGCGCGGCCGACAAAGGCGCGGCGGCCGAGCGGCGCCTGCCGTTCGACGAGGCGGGCATAGAGATCCTCGGCGACGATGCTGCCGAGCGCCGCCAACCCCAGCGCCAGCGCCAGCGCCGCGGCCGCGACGAGGGCGCCGGCGAGAAGCAGTGCAGGCACCGCGCCGAGCCCGGCATAGGCAGCGAAGTTCAGCACCAGCGCCGCCGGCGCGGCCGCGGCATCGATCCCGGCGAGCCGTCCCTGCAGCGCATAGGCCGGCGCGGCGAGCAGCACCGCCGCGACGAGCAGCAGCCAGCGTCGCGCGGTACCTTTTCGCACGGTCGCCACCCTCGGCGCGGCGAGGCTCGGTAGCGCGGCAAGGCCGGCGACGAGCAGGACCGCGAGCACGGCCGTGACGGGGGCCGCGATCCGCGAAGGACCGGCAAAGGCCTCGCTGCCGAAGAGCGCCAGCCATGGCAAGGGGAAGTCGCCCCGCTGCCAGGCGGCGGCTGCCGGTCCCAGGAGGTAGCCGGACGCGATGGTCGGCACGAGCGCCATAGCCAGCACGGCGACGGAGCGTCCGCCGCCGGCGAGCGCGGTCACGACCATCAGCGCCAACACCAGCGTCGTCGCGGTTTCGGGTGCCAGCCCGACCGTCTGGCGGATGATCTCGGTCAGGAACCGCGCTTCCGCCGCCGCGAGCAGCAGCAGCGCTCCGACGGCGGCGAGCGCACTGATGAGACCCGCCGCGGCGCCGAACCGTTCGCGAACAGCGCCGGGCAAGGTCGGCGCGCCCGTCCGGCCGAGCGCCGGGGCAACCACGCGGCGCGCCATAACACCGCCGGCGAGCGCCGCGGCGACGAGCGCGAGGCCGGACAGGCCTCCGAGCGCGATGGCGAGCGGCGCTGTGACGAGAAGGAGCGGGCTCAGCAGCAGCGCGGCGGCGGGATCTCCCGGCGGCGCCAGAACGAGGCGCGGCGACAGCGTGGCGGCGCCGAGCGCCCCGACGAAGCCCGCCAAGACCGGCACGGCGGCGAGAAAGGCCGGCAGCGGCAGCGGCGTGCCGAAGCGGTCGATCGCAGCGACAATTCCGGCCGCCGCCAGGACGACGGCCAGCACGATGGCGCCCGCGTTGCCGCCGCGCCCCTCCGTCCCGTCACCTGCTCGTTCCACCGGCATGGCGGGGATCGGACAGGAGGCGGCGCCGCTTGTCAACGAAAGCCGGGACCAGCGGGCGACGATCAGTGCGGCGGTGCGATGAGCCGCGGCAGCGGCCGCTCGAATGTCTTCACGCCGCGCTTGAAGCCCATGACGACCGGCGCAATCCCCGAAACGGCGCCGGCCGGATCATGCGCTTCGATGACGATGAAATCGGCCTCGTTGCCGACCGCGATGCCATAGCCCTCGCAGCGCATCAGCCGCGCCGGCCCTGACGTCACCATGTCGAGGCACAGCTCCAGCTCCGCGCGGCGGCCGAGCTGCGCGACATTGGCGTAGAGATTGGCCATGCGCATCAGCGAGGCGTCGCCGAAGGGCGTGAACGGGTTCATGACATTGTTGGTCGCAAGCGAGCAGGTGACGCCGGCGCCCGCGAGGAGATGCGCCGGCGCGACGCCGCGCGGGACGAGATGATCCTGACCGCGGCCCATCAGGAAGAGATCGGTCGCCGGGAGCACCGTGAGCGCGACGCCGGCCCGCGCCATCTGCGCCGCGAAGTCCATCAGCCTCTCGCGCGGCATGGCCGAGAGCTTGGTCACATGGCCGACCGCGACCCGTCCCTGCCAGCCATTTTTCTCGGTCGCCGCGATCACCGCGTCGAGATGCGTCCAGCCGGGGTCGAGGTCGAAATCGAGATGAAAATCGACATCGAGATCGAAGCGCCGGGCGATGGCAAAGATGCGCGCGATCTGCTCGTCGGGGTCCGTGTCGGTATAGGGACAGCCGCCGACGAGATCGGCGCCGGCCTCGCAGGCTGCGACGAGCAGGTCTTCGGCGCCGGGATCGTTGGTGAGTCCCTCCTGCGGGAAGACGCAGATCTCGAGATCGATCGCGAAGGCATAGTCGCGCTTCAGCCGCTGCAGGGCGTGAAAGCCGCGCAGCCCGATGCGGG
>CAWZZK010000267.1:0-46693 GCA_963966455.1 Kaistia sp.
TGATCCGGATCATGCCGGCGGAGGGATTGAGCGAAGCGCGGGACGCCGATCGGTCCATCCCGCGCAATGCCATCGTTCCGTCCCGTGCCTGAAGCCAAGAGCCAGAAGCCGAGGACGTCCGAATGTCGACCACCGAACAGCTCACCATCACCGCCGCCGGCGCCGCGCTCGACGATCTGCGCGCCGCCCGCCCGCTCGTCCAGAACATCACCAATTACGTGGCGATGACGATCTCGGCCAATGTGCTGCTCGCGCTCGGCGCCTCGCCGGCCATGGTGCATGCGCCCGAGGAATCCGCCGATTTCGCCGCGATCTCGTCTTCGCTGGTCGTCAATATCGGCACGCTCTCGGAGAGCTGGGTCGACGGCATGCGCCGCGCGGTGCTGCGTATGAACGAGGACGGCAAGCCCTGGGTGCTCGATCCGGTCGGCTGCGGCGCCACGCCCTATCGCACCGCCGTCGCCGTCGAGCTGTCACGGCTCCGCCCCGCCATCATCCGCGGCAATGCCTCGGAGATCATGAGCCTCGCCGGCGCTTCGGGCGCGGGCGGCAAGGGCGTCGATTCGACGACGAGTTCCGACGCCGCTATCGCGGCGGCGCAGGCGCTGGCCCGCGAGACGGGCGCCGTCGTCGCCGTGACGGGCGAGACGGATTATGTGACCGACGGCGCGATCGTCGTCGCCATCACCGGCGGCCATGCGCTGATGCCGCTTTCGACCGCGCTCGGCTGCGCGCTTTCCGCCACCGTTGCCGCTTTTGCCGCCATCCGTCCGCCGATGGAGGCCGCCGTCGCGGCGCTCGCCGTCTATGGCGCGGCCGGCGCGCTCGGCGCGGAGAATCTCGCCGGGCCCGGCCTGCTGCCGGCAGCGCTCTGCGACATGCTCTATGGCCTCGACGCCGAGAGCGTTGCGGCCTTCGCGAGCGTCTCGGTCGTCGAGACGGCGTGAGATGGGCTTCGACCCGACGCTCTATCTCGTCACCGACCCGCGCCTCGGCGCACCGCGGCCGCTGCTCGACACCGTCGCGGCGGCCGTCAGCGGCGGCGTGACGCTGGTGCAGCTGCGCGATCCCGACGCGCCGACACGGCAACTCGTCGACACGGCCCGCGCCCTTGTCGCGCTGCTGAGGCCGCTCGGCGTGCCGCTCATCGTCAACGACCGCGTCGATGTCGCGCTGGCCGCCGATGCCGACGGCGTGCATGTCGGCCAGTCCGATATGCTGACCGCCGATGCACGGGCGCTGATCGGCCCGGACCGCATCCTCGGCCTCTCGATCACCGATGCGTCGGAGATGCGGCCCGCCGATCTCGCGCCGGTGGATTACATCGGCGTCGGCCCGATCTACCTGCAGGCGACCAAGCCCAACGCCGCGCCGCCGATCGGCCCGGAGGGCCTCGCGGCGATTCGCGCCATGACGCAGCTGCCGATCGTCGCGATCGGCGGCGTCGGGCCGGCCAATGCCGAGCGGCTCATCCGCGCCGGCGCCGACGGGCTTTCGGTCGTCTCAGCGCTCATGGCGGCGTCCGATCCGGCCGGGGCGGCACGGGCACTGATCGAGACGATCGCGCGGGCGCGACGCTGATTCAGTTGTCGTCGCTGCTCTGGTCGCAGCGCGTGGTGCCGCCGACGGTGACGCAGCTGGCGCTCGACGAGGAGGTCGTCGTGGTCGACGAGCGGCATTGCGTGCCCATCGGCGTCGTCGTGCAGGAGCCGGCCGGGAAGTCCGCGGCCGAGGGCATGGTGGACGAGAGCTGCGGGTTGCGGTCCGGATTGTCATCCGGCCCGACCATCTGGCCGACGCCATGCGGGCCGATATAGTTGCCCGAGGCATCGTAGTTGGCGTTGCCCTGGCGGTCGAACTGCGGCGGCGTGGCCGATGCCGTCTGCGCCGTCGCCGCGGCCGGCACGCCATAGGCCGGCTGGCCCGGAGGCACCGCCGGGCCAGCCCCGGCACAGGCGGAGAGCGCCAGCGGCAGGGCCAGCGCGAAAAGCGTCGTTCTCATGGTCGATCCCCCGATCGTGCGGGCATTCAGCCACGAGGGCACGCGGCAGGCAAGCCGCCGATCTTTTCCGTGAGGGAAAGAGTGCTCGTATCATTGCGCTTGTTTCGTTGAAGACGGCGAAATGACATGGTTGTCGCCAGACGAGTTTCCGCCTGAGGAGAACGCCCATGTCCACCAATGCCGACCGCCTGGTCGTCACCGGCCCGTCCGCCCCGCGCTTCGACGAGATCCTGACGCCGGAGGCGCTGGCCTTCGTGGCCGATCTGCATGGCCGGTTCGATGCCGACCGGCGCGCGCTGCTCGAGTTCCGCAAGGAGCGGCAGGTGTTCTTCGACAATGGCGGCCTGCCGGACTTCCTGCCCGAGACCGCTGCGATCCGCGCCGGCGACTGGAAGGTCGCGCCGATCCCGGCCGATCTTCAGGACCGCCGCGTCGAGATCACCGGCCCGGTCGACCGCAAGATGATCGTCAACGCGCTGAATTCCGGCGCGCGGGTCTTCATGGCCGATTTCGAGGATGCGTCCTCGCCGGTCTGGGCCAACATGGTCGAGGGCCAGATCAATCTGAAGGATCGCTGGGCCGGGAAGATCGACTTTACGGACGCGAAGACCGGCAAGGCCTACAAGCTCGGCGACAAGCCGGCGGTGCTCATCATCCGTCCGCGCGGCTGGCACCTGCCCGAGCGCCACATCACGTTCGACGGGCAGCCGGCCTCCGGCTCGCTTGTCGATTTCGGTCTCTATGTCTTCCACAACGCCAAGGCGGCGCTGGCGCAGGGCTCGGGGCCCTATTTCTACCTGCCGAAGCTGGAGAGCCATCTCGAGGCCCGGCTCTGGGACCAGGTGTTCAGCCTTGCGGAAGAGTGGCTCGGCCTGCCGCATGGCACGATCAAGGCGACCGTCCTCATCGAGACGCTGCCGGCCGCCTTCGAGATGGACGAGATCCTCTACGAGCTGAAGGACCACATCGTCGGCCTCAATTGCGGCCGCTGGGACTACATCTTCTCCTTCATCAAGACGCTCCGGAACAACAAGGCCTATCTGATGCCCGACCGCGGCCAGGTCGTCATGGGCAAGGCCTTCCTCAAGGCCTATTCGGAGCTCCTGATCAAGACCTGCCACCGCCGCGGCGCCTTCGCGATGGGCGGCATGGCGGCGCAGATCCCGATCAAGAACAACCCGGCCGCCAACGAGGCCGCCTTCGCCAAGGTCCGCGCCGACAAGGAGCGCGAGGCCGGCGCTGGCCATGACGGCACCTGGGTCGCGCATCCCGACCTCGTTCCGGTGGCGATGGAGGTGTTCGACCGCCTGATGCCCACGGCGAACCAGCTCGGGCGGCTGCGCGAGGAGGTGTCCTACGGCCAGAAGGACATGCTGGAGATCCATGAGGGCACGCGCACGGAAGAGGGGTTGCGCCACAACGTCCGCGTCGGCGTCCAGTATATCGAGGCCTGGCTGCGCGGCCGCGGCGCCGTGCCGATCTACAACCTCATGGAAGACGCCGCGACGGCCGAGATCAGCCGCGCGCAGATCTGGCAGCAGCTGCATTTCGAGGCGGTGCTTGAAGGCGGCGTCCAGGTGACGGAGGAGCTGTTCCGCCGCTGCCTTGCCGAGGAGATGGAGGTCGTGAAGGGCGAGATCGGACCGGACAACTACGCCGCCGGCCGGTTCCCCGAGGCGATCGCGCTCTTCGACAAATTGTCGACGGCGCCGAGCTTCGAAGCCTTCCTGACCGTCCCGGCCTATGGGCTGATCGACTGATCCTGCCGCGGCTGGTGCACCTCGACCGTAAGATGCTCCAGCCCGGCGATCCCGGAGAGACGGCGGCGGATCGCCGCCGCATCCACGCGGCCGACGACCCCGACGATCGCCGCCATGGCGCCCGGCCCGACGCGCCAGACATGGAGATCGGTGATCCGCGTGTCGCCGAACTCCCGTAGCCGCGCGCGGAGGTCCTTCTCGATCGCCGGATCGGTGCGATCGAGCAGCACCGACGCCGTATCGGCGATCAGCGAGCGCGACCACATCAGGATCACGACGGCGCCGACGATGCCCATCACGGGATCGAGCCAGACCAGGCCAAAATAGCGGCCGGCCAGCAGTGCCGCGATGGCGAGCACCGATGTCAGCGCGTCGGCCAGCACATGCACGAAGGCCGAGCGGAGATTGTTGTCGCGCTCATGGGCATGATCGTGGTCGTCGTGATGCTCGTGATCATGGTGGTGACCATGGTCATGGTGATGGTCGTGCGCATGCTCGTGCCCGTGTCCATGGTGGTGGCCGTGGCCGCCGGAGAGCAGCAGGGCTGAGACGAGATTGACGCCGAGGCCGACAACCGCGATCACCGTCGCCTCGCCGAACGCCACCGGCCCCGGCTGGAAGAGGCGCAGCACCGATTCCACGCCGATGCCGAGCGCGATGATCGCGAGGACGAGGGCCGAGGCGAAGCCGGCGAGATCGCCGACCTTGCCCGTGCCGAAGGTGAAGGCGCGGTTGCGGGCATGGCGCCGCGCATAGGCATAGGCGGCCGCCGCGACCCCGAGCGCGCCGGCATGCGTCGCCATGTGGAAGCCGTCGGCGAGCAGCGCCATCGAGTTGAACATGAGGCCCGCGGCGATCTCCGCGACCATCATCACGGCGGTGATGACGACGACGATCAGCGTGCGCCGCGCATTGGCGTCATGATCGCTGCCGAGGAATATATGCTCATGGGCGAGGGCGTCGGCTTCCTGGTCGAAGGTCATGCGAGGCTCCTTCAGCGGCTGTGCCGGCGGATGACGGCGCTGAGCTCCGCGGCGCCGGCGGCGCGCTCGGCATCCGTAAGCCCCGGCTTCGCGACATGTTCCTCGAGATGGTCGACGATCAATTCGTCCATCAGCCCGTCCAGCGCGCCGCGAATGCCCGCGACCTGGTGGAGGACCTTGGCGCAGCCGGCATCGGCGGCGATCGCGCGCTCGACGGCGGCGATCTGGCCGGCGATGCGGCGGACACGGGCGAGGAGCGGATCCTTGGCGGAACTGTCGGTGAGATGGGCCATAGGATAGGGGTATACCCTATAGTGGCCGACAAGGAAAAGGCCGGGTGCTGGACCCGGCCTTCAACCCTCCGCGAGGATGTGTCGCCTATTCCAGCTGAACCGGCGGCTTGGCGCTGCCGCCGCGCAGCGGCCGCTCCTCCATCGCGAGCAGGAGCAGGAAGGCGAGGATGATGCAGATCGTCGCCGCGCCGAACACTTCGCGGAAGGCGCCGCCGAGCGAGCGGCCGCTTTCCGCCGCGTTGGCGATCAGCGATTCGACCGAGGAGCCGCCGGTCGCGCCGACGCCGGCGAGGAAGATCGCCCCGAAGGTCGCCACGAGGATGGCGCTGCCGAGCGCACGCATGAAATTCACCGTCGCGGTGGCCGTGCCCATGTGATGCGGCGCGACGGCGTTCTGCACCGCGACGACCGTCACCGGGAAGAGCGTGCCGAGGCCGGCGCCGACAACGACCAGCAGCGCCTCGATCGCCAGCAGCGGCAGGCCGGCGGCGAACACCGTCATGGCGATCATGGCCAGGATCGAGACGGCGACGCCGATCAGCGGCGCGCGCTTGTAGTGCACGGTCTTGGCCATCACGCGGCCCGAGGCCTGCGCGCCGGCGACAGTGCCGACGGAGAGCGGGATGAGCGCGAAGCCCGAGGCGGCGGCGGACATGCCGAGCGCCGACTGGAAGAACAGCGGCAGGTAGATCGAGAGGCCGACCATGGTGCCGATGCCGAAGAAGCCGGAAAGCGTCGCGGTCGCGATCACGCGGTCGGCCAGCACGGCGATCGGCAGGAACGGCTCCCTCGCGGCGATCATGCGCCAGCCAAACAGCACCCAGGCGACGATCGATCCGGCGAAGAGCCCGATGATCTCGGGCGCATCCCAGGGATAGACCACGCCGCCCCAGGAAAGGGCGAGCAGCAGCAGCACGGCGGCGATGACGAGGAGCAGTGCGCCGGCATAGTCGAGCGCATGCGCCCGGTCGTGGCGCGGCAGCTTCTTCAGCGCCGTATAGGTCATCACGAGCGCCAGCGCGCCGAGCGGCACATTGATCCAGAAGATCGCCGGCCATCCGACGGTCTGCGAGATGACGCCGCCGAGGATCGGGCCGGAAATGCTGGACAGCGCGAAGACGACGCCGAAATAGCCCATATAGCGCGAGCGCTCCTTGGGCGAGACGGCGTCGGCGGTGATCGTCTGGGCGAGCGAGATCAGGCCACCGCCGCCGAGGCCCTGCACGAAGCGGGCGATGATCAGCGCCAGCATGGTCGGCGCCAGGGCGCAGGCGACCGAGCCGATGATGAAGATGGCGATCGCCACCATCAGCGTGGCGCGGCGGCCGTGGATGTCGCTGATCTTGCCATAGAGCGGCGTCGAGGCGGTCGAGGACAGGAGATAGGCCGTCACCACCCAGGAGAGATTCTGCAAATCGCCGAGATCGCGGCCGATGGTCGGCAGCGCGGTCGCCACGATGGTCTGGTCGAGCGCCGCCAGGAACATCGCCAGCATGATGCCGATGATGATCGTGCGCACGGTGGCGTGATCGAGCGGCGCCGGCTCGGGGCGGGCGGAGACGGATGCATCCATGATGAAGGCCGAATCTTGGGAAGGGACGGCCGATGCCGCCCGAGGGAATGGTCTGTAAGGCCACCTGAAATTAGCGCGGCTGCCCCGTCATCTCAATGACGGGGCCGCGCTCTTTCTCAGGAGGCGCAGGACCTCGTGCTCAATGCGCCTCCGCCGCCGCGGCGCCGAGCGGCTTCGGCTTCTGCGCCAGCGGCACCAGAAGCACGATCGCGCCAAAGATCACCGCGAGCGCGAGGAAGACGTCGGAGAAGGCCATCACCAGCGCCTCGCGCTTCACCGACTGCGTGATCGTCGCGAGGGCGCCCAGTTGCGCGTTCGACCCGAGCGCGCCGAGCCCGCGCGTCATCGCGTCGACCCGTTCGACCGCGGCCTGATTGCTCCATGTCACCGCTTCATGAAGGCGGGAGATGTGCAGATCCCAGCGGTCGTTGAGCAGCGTCGTGATCACGGCGAGGCCGACCGCGCCGCCGAGATTGCGCGTCAGGTTGAAGAGGCCGGACGCGTTCTTGATGCGCTCGGGCGGCAGCGTGCCCAGCGCCAGCACCGAGACCGGCAGCATCGAGGTCATCAGCGCGACGCCGCGCAGCGCCTGCGGGATGAAGAGTTCGGCGAAGGCCCAGTCCTTGGTGATCGGCACCAGTTCGAGGCAGGAGACGGCGAAGAGCGACAGGCCGAAGGCCATCATGGCGCGCGGATCGACCTTCTGCGCCACCGTGCCGGCGATCGGCGCCGTGATCATCATGAAGATGCCGGTGACGAACATCGTCTCGCCGATCTGCAGCGAATCATAGCCGCGCACCCGCGCGAGATAGACCGGGTAGAGATAGACGAGGCCGTAGAGCCCGACGCCGAGCATGAAGGAGAACAGCGAGCCGGTCGCGAAATTGCGGTTGTTGAAGGCGCGGATGTCGACGATGGGCTCCTTCGCCCGAAGGACGCGCCAGAAGAAGGCGATGCCCGCGACGACGGTGACGACGGCCAGCGCCGCGATGGTCTCGTCCTGGAACCAGTCGTTCGAGGCGCCTTCCTCGAGAACATATTCGAGGCTGCCGAGGAAGGCTGCGAGCGTGACGAGGCCGAAATAGTCGAAATGCTCGAGCAACTTCAGGTTCGGCTTGTCCCAGTCGACGCAGAGCATGACGGCGATGCACACGCCGATGCCGGGCAGGACATTGATCAGGAACAGCCAGTGCCAGGAGAAGATGCTGGTCAGGTAGCCGCCAACGGTCGGGCCGACGGTGGGAGCAAGGGTCGCGATCAGCCCGACGACGGCCGAGACCATGCCCTGCTGCCGCTTCGGGAAGATGGTGAAGGCGGCCGCGAACACCGACGGGATCATGCCGCCGCCGATGAAGCCCTGCAGGCCGCGCCAGATGATCATCTCGGTGATGGTGTTGGCGGTCGAGCAGCCGAAGGACGTGATCGCGAAGCCGCCCGCCGCGATGGCGAACAGGTAGCGCGTCGAGAGCGCCCGCCCGAGAAAGCCGGAGAGCGGGATCATGACGATCTCGGCGATCAGATAGGCAGTCTGGACCCAGGAGACTTCCGAGGACGAGGCCGAGAGGCCCGCCTGGATCTCGGCCAGCGAGGACGAGACGATCTGGATGTCCAGGATCGCCATGAACATGCCGACGCACATGGCGACAAAGCCGAGGAGACGCCGCGGCGTCATCACGGGCGGCTGGAAGGAAGCTGGTCCGGCCATGGACGAAACTCCGAGTGGCGTCGGCGGTCGTCTTGCGGCCTTTCCGGCGTCGATGAGACGGTTGAAAATCTGCGAGAGAGGAGACCTCCGCCGGGGTAGGGACCGCGGAGGTCTCCTCTCTCATCCTCCCGAGGGAGGAAGGGGATGTCAGCCGGCGCTGCCGCCGGTGCGGCTGTCGACCTCGACCGAGACCGACAGGCCGGGACGAAGCACGCCGCTTTCGATGGCGGTGGCCGGCAGTTGGATGCGGACGGGCACGCGCTGCGTGATCTTGGTGAAGTTGCCGGTGGCGTTGTCGGGCGGCAGCAGGCTGAACACGGAGCCCGAGGCCGGCGCGATGCTCACGACCTTGCCGTCGAAGCTCTCGCCATCGGCGGCGTCGACGCTGACATGGGCGAGCGCCCCCGCCTTGATGCCGGCGAGCTGCGTTTCCTTGAAGTTCGCGTCGACATAGACGTCGCCGAGCGGCACCAGCGCGAGAAGGCGCTGGCCGGCGGCAACATATTCGCCGTCCTCGACCGCCCGGTTGCCGACGACGCCGTCGAAGGGCGCGCGCACGACCGTGCGCTCGAGATCGAGCTTCTTCTGCGCCAGCGACGTGTTCGACTGGTCAATCGCGCGCTCGGCCTCGACGCGCTGGGCGGCGAGGACATCGACATTGGCTTCGGCGGCGGCGAGGCCGGCCTTGGCCGACTCGACGGCGGCGGCTGCCTTGTCGGATGCGGCCTGCGCCTGCTGAAGCGACTGCTGGCTGGCGAACTGGCTGGCATTGAGGCGCTTGGCGCGGTCGAGATCGGCGACCGCGAGCTCGCGGTCGGCCTCGGCCGAGGTGATCGCCGTTTTCGCCTGGTCGACGCTGGCCTTCGCGGCAGCGATCTGCTTGTCGATGCGGGCGATGGTCGCCTGCTGCGAGGCGATCTGGTCTTCCACGGCGGTGATCGCGACCTTCTGGTCGGCATCGTCGAGATAGACGAGCGGGTCGCCGGCCTTGACGGCGCTGTTGTCGGCGAAGGCGACCTTCGCCACATAGCCGGAAATGCGCGGTGCCACGACGGCGGCGTCGGCGCCGACATAGGCGTCGTCGGTCGAGACCATGAAGCGGCCGGTCGTCCAGTAATCATGGCCGAAATAGCCGGCCGCGGCGATGGCTATGATCGCGACCGTGGCGAGGATCACGCGCTTGCGGCCGCCCTTGGCCGGCGCCTTGGCGGCAGGCTCGGCCGGCTTCTCGGCGACGGGCGCCGCTGCCGGGGCAGGGGCCTCGGACGTGGCGGGCGCCGGCGCAGGCTTGGCGGGGGCTTCGGCGACCTTCGCCTCCGGCGCCTGATTGGCCTCCGGCGCCTCATGGGCCTTGGCTTCGGCATTCTTGCGCAGAGCCGGCGCCGGATCGCTCGATCCGGTGTCGCCTGCGTCCTCGACGAGGGCGATCTTGGCCATGGGCCACTCCTGGAAAAAAGGCTGCATTGACCGAACGGTTCGGTCATTTGCAGCTTGATTTAGCGCAGGCCGACCACTAGATCAAGATCGAACCGAACGGTTCGGTCAAAAAATGTTGCGACGCGATGTGCCGCCATGCTGCAGCGCGGCGGCGCCGGGTGGGTCCGGTTCGATCCACGCGGGCGGGCGAGCGGACGACGCGTGCCGGTGACGGCATTTGGTAAGTCGAGGCGGCGTCTGCTATTTTCGAAGTCGCAACCCGAATCCGTTCATTGCATGTCGAAAGCCGCCCGCGAGCGGCGAAGGGGATCACAGACGTGTCCACGATGGTTGCGGAAGCTCCGGCGACCGAAGACGGCGCCCTCGGACAGGATCCGCGCAAGCGACGCCAGATCATGGACGGCGCTCGCGCCGTATTCATGGAAAAGGGCTTCGACGCCGCGAGCATGAACGACATCGCCCGCCGGGCCGGCGTCTCCAAGGGGACGCTCTATGTCTATTTCGAGAACAAGGAGCGGCTCTTCGTCGAATTGATCTCGACCGAGAAGCGCGAAGAGCTGTTCAGCGTCATCCAGCTCGACCACGACAATCACGATGTCCGCGCGGTGCTCACCGACTGCGGCACGCGGCTCGTCGAGATCCTGACGCGGCCCTATTACGTCCAGGCGATGCGCACGGTGATGTCGATCGTCAACCGCATGCCGGAGATCGGCCAGGAATTCTACGGCCGCGGCCCGGCGCTCTGCGCCGACCAGATCGCCGCCTATCTCGCCTCGCAGGTGAAGGCCGGCGCGCTGGAGATCGAGGACTGCGAACTGGCGGCGCTGCAGTTCATGGAACTCGCGCAGACGGGCATCTTGAGAAAACTGCTGTTCGGCATCGTCTCGACGCCGAGCGAGGCCGAGATCCGCGAACGCGTCGCCCGCGCCACGGGTTTCTTCCTGAAGGTCTACGCCAAGCCGGCCTGAGGCCTAGAGCGAGCGGAAAAGCGGTGTGATCGCGTCGATGACGGCGCGGAACCGCTCCTGGCGGGCGATATCGGGACGGGTGACCAGCCAGATCGGGCGATCGGCCGGCAGCGCACCGAGATCGACCACGCCCAGCATATCCTCCCTGTCGCCCAGGAAGCGCGGGAGCAGGGCGATGCCGAAGCCCGCGCGCGCCGCGGCCGCCTGAGCCGCATGGCCGTTGACCCGAAAGGGGAAGCGCGCATCCGGATAGCGCTCCGCCAGCCACTGCGCTTCGGCGATCGCCGCGGCGCGCTCGGCATCGAAGCCGACAAAGTGCGGCGCGTCACCGGCGTCGATCCTCTCCTGCCACTGCGGCGTCGCATAGAATGCATAGGCGAGGTCGCAGAGCCGGCGGCAGACGAGGTCGCTGTCCTGAGGATGGCCGAGACGGATGGCGATATCGGCTTCGCGCCGTGCGAGGCTCAGCACCCTGCCGTCCATGATCAGCTCGAGATCGATGCCCGGATGGCGCGACCGCAGCGCCGCGAGGCCCGGGATGAGCACCTGCTCGGCGAGCATCGTGACGGCCGTCAGCCGGACCGGGCCGGAAACGAGGCCACGGCCACGCATCCGGTCGAGGATGGCATCGGCGGACGAGGCCATGGCCCTGGCATCGCCGATGAGCTGGAGGCCTTCGACGGTCGGGACATAGCCCTCGGCCCGCCGATCGAACAGCGTCGTTCCGAGCTGCCGCTCGAGACGCGCGATATGGCGCGCCACCGTCGCGTGGTTGACGCCGAAACTGCGCGCCGTGGCGGCAAGGCTCCCGAGCTCCGCGAGCCGGGCGAAGTAGCGGATGTCGTCCCAGTCCATGCCGCGAAGCTAGGCCGGTTGGGGGAGGGCGGCAATCATTGCGCGAGGACGAGGCGGCGCGGCTTCGCCGGCTCGAGCCTGACATAGCGGTCCGCCAGGCCGAGCGTCGCAAAGGCCTCCGCCAGCGGACCAGCGCCTTCGGTGAAATGGGCCCAGCCCTCGTTGTGGATGCCGGCGACCAGAGCCCCGGGGAAAGCGGCTGCCGCCTCCAGGGCGTCGTTCGCGTCCATGGTGACATGGAAAGCGCCCCGCGCCTGAGCCGAGCCGACATTGAGGACGAGGAGACGCGGGCGAAAGCGGGCCGCGATCTCGGCGACGCCCTCGTACCAGACCGTATCGCCCGAGACATAGATCGCGTCGCCGGGCGTCTCGATGCCGATCAGGAAACCGGTCACGTCGCCGGTGATGGGCTCGATCCCGGGCGGGCCATGGCGCGCCGGCGTTCCGGTCAAGAAGAGGGGCGCGCCCCCGCCGCTCTCCAGAATCACGGTCTGCCAGGGCAAGAGCCCACAGGCGGTGCCGCCGAGGCGGTCGGCGCCGACGGGTGTCGTGTAGGTCCGTGGCACCTCGCCGAGCAATGCTCGGCCGGCATGGTCGAGATTGTCGGCATGCTGGTCATGGCTGAGCAGGACGGCGTCGAGCGGCCCGATCTCCGCCGGCGTCAGCGCCGGCGGCTCGGTCTTCACCAGCGTGATGCCGCCGAACGCATAGTCGCGCGGCTGATCGAAGGTCGGATCGGTCAGGAGGCGGTAGCCGGCGATCTCGATGAGAAGCGTCGGTCCGCCGACCAGGGTCAGCGTCGTGTCAAAGGTCATCATGGCGGGTCCGTGAATGGATCAACGGACGCACCATGACGGCACCGGCGGCGAGCGGCCATTCGCGATGCCTGAACCGCCGCCGTGCAAGAACGATCAGGGCTGGGTCAGCGGACGACGACCTTGGTGCCGATCGGCGTGCGCTCGTAGAGGTCGCTTACATCCGCGTTCACCATGCGGATGCAGCCCGACGAGACGTTGTAGCCGATGGTCCAGGGCTCGCTGGTGCCGTGGATGCGGTACATCGTGTCGCGGCCGCGGTCATAGAGATACATCGCGCGCGCGCCGAGCGGGTTCTTCGGCCCACCTTCCATGGAGGCGGGCAGGATGCGGCCCTTCTTGCGCTCGCGGGCGCGCATCTCGGCCGGCGGCACCCAGGTCGGCCATTCCGCCTTGCGCCCGACCTTCACCTCGCCCTGCCAGCCGAAGCCTTCGCGGCCGACGCCGACGCCATAGCGCATGGCGCGGTTGTTGCCCTCGACGAGGTAGAGATACTTGTTCTGCGAATCGATGACGATCGTGCCGGGCGCCTCGTCGCCGGTGTAGCGGACGCGCTGGCGCTTGTATTTCATCGGCACCTGAGCGCCGGGCGTCGCTTCGACCGGCTGCACGTCGAAGCCGCCGGAAAAGAGCTTGCGGAAGAAGCCCTCGGCCTGCGCCTCACCCGCCGTGAGCGCGAGCGCGGCTGCGAGGACTGCGGCTCCCATGGTTTTCTTGGCTGTCATCGGTCCCCTCTTGGCGTCGTTTTTTCTGAGGAAGGCGGCCGATGGTAACCGGCCGCCTCCGATTGCGCAAAAGCTGAGACTTCACATCACGATGACGCGCGTGCCGACGCCGACCCGCTCATAGAGATCGGTCACGTCCTCGTTGCGCATGCGGATGCAGCCCGACGAGACGGCCTTGCCGATCGACCACGGCTCGCTGGTGCCGTGGATGCGATAGAGCGTGGAGCCGAGATACATCGCGCGGGCGCCGAGCGGATTGTCGGGGCCGCCGACCATGTGGACCGGCAGGCCCGGCCGGCGCTTGCGCATCTCCGGCGGCGGCGTCCAGCCCGGCCACTCGGCCTTGCGGGTGATGCGGTGCTCGCCGGCCCATTCGAAGCCGGGCTTGCCGACGCCGACGCCGTAGCGTCGCGCCTGGCCGCCCGCCTCGACGAGGTAGAGATAGCGGGCATTGGTATCGATCACGATCGTGCCCGGCTTTTCGGAGCCGGTATAGGCGATCACCGTCGGCAGGAAGGCCGGATCGAACTGGCGGCTCGCCTTCTGGCCCTTCTGCGCCTGCTGGCGCTGCGGCACGGGGACGGGCGTGATCGAGGAGACGACGGTCGGCGCCGGCGCGCGGCGCATGACCTTGTCGGTCATCACGACCTTCTTCTTCTTCGGCACATATTGCAGCAGCCACGGCTCGGAGAGATCGGGGCTGAGCAGCACCGGCGGGCGCGGCACGTAGCGGTCATTGGCATGAGCGAGCGCCGGCAGCGCGGCGACCGCAACGGCGGCCATGGTCAGGGTCAGGCTTCGCATGGACGTACTCGATACAAGCGTCGGCGATGGGGTTCCGAGCCGGCGGCGAACCAGGCGGCTTCACGGCAAGAATGCGGCGCAGCGGGCAAAGGAAGGGTGAACGGATGGTTTCCGTTCGTTCCATGGTTAGCGTTCGGTAAATGCGCCGCCGGCTTGCGGGGGCGCTCCACCGACGCTAGAAATGCGAACAAAGATGGAACGGGGAAGATCGATGAGCGCGATCGACGGGCTGGTCGAGGGCAGCGACGGCAGGCTGCGCTGCTGGTGGAGCAGCGGGCTCGCCGATTACGAGGCCTATCACGACGCCGAATGGGGCCGGCCGGTGACGGACGACCGAAGGCTCTTCGAGAAGCTCTGCCTCGAAGGCTTCCAGTCCGGTCTTTCCTGGCTGACCATCCTGCGCAAGCGCGAGAATTTCCGCCGCGCCTTCGCCAATTTCGAGCCAGCCGCCGTCGCAGCCTTCGGCGAGGAGGATATCGAACGGCTCGTCGCCGATCCCGGCATCGTCCGCCATCGCGGCAAGATCGTCTCGACGATCAACAATGCCCGCCGCGCGCTCGACCTCATCGCCAGCGAGGGGTCGCTCGCCGCCTATGTCTGGCGTTTCGAGCCGCCGACGTCCGAGCGGCCGCCGCGTTTCGATCGCTCGGCGCTCAGCGCCGCGACCACGGCGCCCGCCGCCATCCGCATGTCGAAGGACCTGAAGAAGCGCGGCTGGAGCTTTGTCGGCCCGACCACGGTCTATGCCTTCATGCAGGCGATGGGCCTCGTCAACGACCACCTCGAAGGCTGCCCCTGCCGCGCCGAGGCGCTGAGGCTGCGCGCCGAACTGGTGCCGCCGGGGGGATAGAGCCAGGAAAGGCTCTAGCGCTCAGAAGCCGGGGCGGCGCGGCTGCTGCCGGGCGAAGCGGCGGTGGATCATCTCGACCTCGTAGAGATCGACGGCCTTGTTGAGCGCTTCGGTCTCGGCGTCGTACTGCGTGAGTTCGCGCAGGCCCTGGCGAAGCTTCCTGAGAGGCTGGAACATGGCATCTCCTTTCGATCGGCAGGCTGAAAGGCCTGCCTCGATGAAAGGATAGGATCGCGCTGCCGCGATGCAACAGGCTCATATTGCATCGCAGCAATGCGGGGACGGCATGCGTCCCGCCGTATTTCAGCCGGTATAGGCGTCGAGCCGTCCGAGGAGATGGGCGGTCAGCGGGCTGGTCGCGGAGAACAGCATGTCGAGCCGCGAGACCGTCACGGTGCGGGCGCCGGCGCCGGTGCGCAGCCATTCGGCGCACTGATAGACCTTGCCGGCAGGGCAGTGCAGCGTCAGCGGACCCTTGCTGGTTCCAAAGGGCGTCGTCGCGCCGAAGCGGTCGGAGGCGACCAGCGCCGCGCCTTCGGCATCGGAGACATCGGCGCGGACTTCGCGCAGCGAGCGGCCCGCGGCCTCGGCCTCGATGCGGTCGAGAATGGTGCGCAGCGCGCCGCGCGCCGCGCCGCTCCAGTTGGCCGGCAGCGAGGCGACGAGATGGGCTTCCGAGCGCAGGATGACGCCATCGGTGAGCACCTTGAGCGCATTCGCCGAAAGCGTCGATCCGGTCGTCGTGATGTCGACGATGAGATCGGCCGCGCCGGAGGCGGGCGCGCCCTCGGTGGCGCCGAGGCTCTCGACGATGCGGTAATCGGCGATGCCGTGTTCGTGGAAGAAGCGGCGCGTCAGGTTCACATATTTCGTCGCGACGGTGAGCCAGCGACCGTGGCGCGGCCGGAAATCGGCGGCGACATCGTCGAGATCGGCCATGGTGGCGACGTCGATCCAGCCTTCCGGCACCGCGACCACGACATCGGCATGGCCGAAGCCGAGCGGCAGCACGAGTTCGAGCCGCTGGCCGAAATCGGTCACTTCCTCCTCGACGAGGTCGCGTCCGGTGACGCCGAGATGCACCGTGCCGGCAGCGAGCTCGCGCGTGATCTCTGAGGCCGAGAGATAGGCGATCTCGACGTCGGGGAGACCGGCGATGCGGCCGCGATAGGACCGCTCGCTGCCCGACTGCATCACCGGCAGGCCGGCGCGCGCGAAGAAGGCATTGGCGTTTTCCTGCAGCCGCCCCTTGGAGGGAACGGCGAGGATGAGCGGAGCGTCGAGCGGGGCGTCGGTCATCAGGAGGTCACCTTGACGCGGTCGAGCCAGAGGGAGAAGCCGACGGCGGGCACGCTGGTGCGCGCGCCGAGCGCCGGCAGCAGGCGGTCGTAGCGGCCGCCGCCGATGACGGGCTGCCCCGCCATGCCGTCCGGATCGTGGATTTCAAAGACGAAGCCGGAATAATAGTCGAGCCGCCGGCCGAAGCCCGACGAGAAGTGGAGGCGCGAAAAATCGATGCCGCGCCGGGCGAGGCCCTCCGAGCGCTTCTCGAAACCGTCCAGCACGCCGGCGATGTCGAGCGTCTCCTCGGCGGCGAAGCTCCGGAGCGCGGCAAGCGCGACATCGGGCCGGCCTTCGATGGCGAGGAAGCGCTCGATCGCGGCTCTCGCGCGCGCATCGAGCCCGCCGCCGGCCGCGAGCGAGGACTGCTCGAGGAAGCGGTCGGCGATCTCGCCGGCCGTGCGTCCGCCGACGGAGCGGATGCCGGCGATGGAGAGCAGGTCCTCGACGATCCGGTGCGCGGCGGCATGGTCGGTGCCGTCGAGCGCGGCGAGGAAGCCGGCATGGGCCGGCGCGCCGGCGGTTGTCCCGCCCGAGACGCGCTCGACCGCGGCGGCGAGGCGGGCCGGATCGCCGAAGGCGCGCGACAGGCGCCGCTTCCAGCCCGGCGCGATGCCGAGCGCATCGATCACCGCCGAGAACAGCAGCGAGTCGCCGATCCGGACATCGGGGTTGGCGACGCCGTAGAGATTGGCGGCGTCGATCGCCAGAGCCAGCACGTCGCCATCGGCGGTGGCGCGGTCGGTGCGGCCGAAGGATTCGACGCCGGCCTGATGGAACTCACCGCTCGCGCCGGCGCGGTGGCGAAAGACCGGGCCGAGATAGGCATAGTCGGCGACGCGGTGCGCATCGCCGGTGGCCAGGTGATGCAGGCAGACGGGGATCGTGAACTCGGGGCGAAGGCAAAGCTCGCGCCCGTCCGGACCGCTGGTCATGTAGAGGCGGCGGCGGAGATCCTCGCCGGCGACCTCGAGGAACACCGCGGCTTCGGAAAGGATCGGCGGATCGACGAAGCGATAGCCGGCCTCGGACAGGAGGATGCGCAGCGGCGCGGTATCGACGGTCATCAGGCGTCTCCCTCGATGATCCGGCGCACCGCCGCGACGAGATCGCTCTCGGGAACTTCGACCTGGGCCGGTCGTTCCTCGCGCCAGGTCGCATTGTCGGCGATGCCGGCGGAGAGCTGCTTGCCGAGCGCGAGATCCTTGATCTGCACGACGCCCTTGGCCTTCTCGTCGCCGCCCTGGATGACGACGCAGGGGCTGTTGCGCTTGTCGGCATATTTGAGCTGCGCCTTCGGCCCCGAACCGCCGAGATAGAGCTCGGCGCGGATGCCGGCGTCGCGCAGCAGCTTTACCATGCGCTGGTAATCGCCCATGCGGTCGCGGTCGAAGACCGTGACGACAACCGGACCGGGCTCGGGCGCGGCGGAGATCTTGCCGAGCGCCGTCAGCGCCGCCATCAGCCGCGAGACGCCGATCGAGAAGCCGGTGCCCGGCACGCTCTCGGAACGGAAACGCCCGACCAGCCCGTCATAGCGCCCACCGCCGCCGATCGAGCCGAACCGCGCCGGCTCACCCTTCTCGTTGACGGTCTCGAAAAGGAGCTCTGCCTCGAAGACCGGGCCTGTGTAGTATTCGAGCCCGCGGACGACGGAGGGGTCGATAAGGATACGGTCTGACCCGTATCCGCACCCGCGAACGATCTCCTGAATCTCGTTGAGTTCTCGAAGACCGTAGTAGTAGGCATTTTCTCCGCCGGGCGTCGGAGGTTTCTCTTTGAACCCATCAGCGTTGAAACGCGTAACTTCGATCGACCCTGTGGGGGAACGGTCGAATTCAAACTTCGCCAGCAGTGCTGACAAGACACGGGCAATCTGAGCATCATCCAGTCCCGCGCCTTTGGTAAAGTCGCCGCTCTCGTCCTTGCGACCTTCGCCGAGCAAAAGGCGAACGCCCTCCGGGCCGAACTTGTCGAGCTTGTCGATGGCGCGGAGCACGGTCAGCCGGCGGCCGGCATTTTCCTCGCCCGCGAGGTCGATCGCCTCCATCACGCCGTCGAGCACCTTGCGGTTGTTGACGCGGACGACGTACTGGCCGCGCTCGAGGCCGAGCGCCTCCAGCGTATCGGCCATCATCATGCACATCTCGGCGTCGGCGGCAGGCGAGGCGGCGCCGATCGTGTCGGCGTCGAACTGCATGAACTGGCGGAAGCGGCCGGGGCCGGGCTTCTCGTTGCGGAACACCCAGCCGGCGCGATAGCTGCGATAAGGCTTCGGCAGCGCGTCGAAATTCTCCGCGACATAGCGGGCGAGCGGCGCCGTCAGGTCGTAGCGCAGCGACAGCCACTGCTCGTCGTCGTCCTGGAAGGAGAAGACGCCCTCGTTCGGCCGGTCCTGGTCGGGCAGGAACTTGCCGAGCGCATCGGTATATTCGATGAGCGGCGTCTCGACCGGCTCGAAGCCGTAGCGCTCATAGACTTCGCGGATCGCGGCCAGCATGCGCTCGGTCGCCTTGATCGTGCCGGCATGGCGATCGACGAGCCCGCGCGGCAACCGTGCCTTCAGGGCGTTCGTCTTCGATTTCTCGGCCATGTCGTCGATCCTTGCTCGATGCTCCCTTGCGAAGCGGGGGTTTCGTAGCCCATCGATCCGGACCCGGCAACCGTCGCTCGGTCCGCGGGACGTGCCAAAGAAAAAGGCCGCCCCGGAGGGCGGCCCGAAGATGCGGCGCTTTGCCGGCCGATCAGAAGGCGCGGCCGAGCTTGGCGTCGACCGAATAGCGGTTGCCGCCGCGGAAGACGAAATAGAGCGCGGCGAAGAACCAGAGGCTCGCATATTCGAAGCCGCCGGTCTGCATGAAGAAGCCATTGCCGATATGCACGCTGAAGACCGCGACGAGCAGCAGGATGCAGATCGCGACGGCGGCCGGACGGGTCAGAAGGCCGATCGCCAGCAAGATGCCGCCGAAGAACTCGGTGCCGCCGGCGAGGACCGCCATCAGCACCGCCGGCTCGAGGCCGATCTGCGAGAAGAAGCCGGCCGTGCCGGAAATGCCGCCGCCGCCGAACATGCCGAACAGCTTCTGGGCGCCATGCGGCACCATCCAGAGCCCGACGACGGCGCGCAGCACCGCCTCGAACAGCGGCGTGCCGCCGGCATAGAGACCGCCGAGGGCGGGAATGATCAGCTTCTGGCTGGACGTGTCGCTCATTGTGAACTCCGGATTGTCGGCGGTCGCCGCCGCGAATGTCTGGACATTCCTTACGCCAGTTCGATTGTCTCCTGAACTGGCGCCAGAGTCGACGCAGTGTTCAACCTCATTGAACGACGTTGTCGTGAGCGGCCCGTGAACGGTTTGCTGATCAGGCCGGCATGGGTTCCGGCTCGGCGTCCTCGACGACGCGGTGGATGCCGTTTTCGCCCTTGGCGAGGCGGAGGAAGCGCTGGTGCAGCGGCACGAGGCTCGCCCGATGGCCGATCGAGACGATGGTCGATTCGGGCAGCTTCTCGTCGAGCAGCTGGTAGACCTCAATTTGCCCGGCCTCGTCGAGCGCGCTGGTCGCCTCGTCGAGCAGCAGCCAGTCGGGGCGATGGATGAGGGCGCGGGCGATGGCGACGCGTTGCTGCTCGCCGCCGGACAGGCGGTTGCCCCAGTTCGCCTCCTCCTCGAGATGCTCGGACAGCCAGCCGAGCTTCACCGTCTCCAGCGCCTCGCGCGCGGTCTCGGGCGAGATCGAATCGGGGTCGTTCGGATAGGCGAGGGCGGCGCGCAGCGTGCCGAGCGGCATATAGGCGTTCTGCGGCAGGATCAGCAGATCGCCCTTGGCCGGGATATGCGCCGCGCCGTCGCCGAAGGGCCAGATGCCGGCCAGCGCGCGGAACAGGCTGGTCTTGCCGGAGCCGGACGGCCCGGTGATGAGCACCCGCTCGCGCGGGGCGATGGTGAGGCTCGGCACCTCGACGATCGCGCGGCCATCGGGGAGACGGACCAGGAGATTGTCGATCGCGAGCAACGGCTTCGCCTCGTCCTTGACCAGCTTCGGCCCGGCGGCGGCCTCGGCCTCGGTCGTCCGGAGCGACGTGTCGAAGCCGTCGAGACGATTCACGACCGCCTTCCAGACGGCGAGCGTGTCGTAATTGTTGGCGAAGAAGGAGAGGGCCGCCTGGACGATGCCGAAGGCCTGGGCGATCTGCATCAGCCGGCCGAGTTCCATATCGGTCGTGAAATAGAGCGGCGCCACGACGACGAACGGAAAGATGATGGCGATCTGCCCGAAACCGCTCTGGTAGAAGTTGAGCCATTTCTGGCGCAGCATCAGGCGGAAATAGTTCGAGACGACATGGGCGAAGCGGGCACCGAGTTGGCGGCGCTCGGCCGGTTCGCCGTTCAGAAGGGCGATCTCCTCGCCATTCTCGCGGTCGCGGACCAGCGCGAAGCGGAAATCGGCCTCATAGCGCTGCTGCAGGAAGTTGATGCTGACGAGCGCACGGCCGATGAAATGCGCCAGCACCGTGCCGA
The DNA here is from genome assembly GCA_963966455.1 of Kaistia sp. Classification (GTDB taxonomy): domain Bacteria; phylum Pseudomonadota; class Alphaproteobacteria; order Rhizobiales; family Kaistiaceae; genus Kaistia; species Kaistia cartagenensis. The sequence continues at coordinate 20,632 of CAWZZK010000267.1, forward strand.
TCACCGAATAGATCAGCGCTGCCCAGACCAGATAGCCGGGGATGTGATAGCTCTGCCCGAACAGGAGCAGCGGCTGGTTGCCCGAGAGGTTCCAGAGGATGACGATGAACGAGACCAGCTGAACGATCTGGCCAAGGATCGCGATGCCGATCTGCAGGGTCAGGTTGACGAACTGGTCCGTATCCTCGGCGATGCGCTGGTCCGGGTTGTCGGCCGGGTTGCCGGAGAGGCGCAGCCGGTAATGACGCGCCTCGGCCATCCAGCGGCCGATATATTGCGCGACCATCCATTCGCGCCACCGGATCTGCAGCCATTGGCGCAGATAGGTCTGGTACGTTCCCGAGAGGATGCTGAGCGCCGCGATCCAGGAGAAGACGAAGAACATCTGGTGGACGAATTCCGCCCAGTCCTTCTTCTGCAGCGCATTGTAGAAGTCGTTGTTCCAGGAATTGTACTGGACGTTGAGCCAGACGCCGAACAATTGCAGGCCGATGACGACGGCCAGCATGCCGATCGCGAAGACGCGTTGCTCGGATCGGAAGTAGGGGGTCGCCAGTCTCAGGATGGTCCGCGTCACGTCGCGGATCGCGGCAAAGCGCATCGGCTCGCTCCAATGGGAAATCGTCGTCGCGCGACTATGGGGAGGGATCCCTGTCGGCGACCTTGCCGGAATGTTACCGGAAGATGACAGATGCCGCGCAGGCGTTATCGCCGCGGCGGGCGCGTCGCGAAGGGCGTGCGGTCGTCGAAACCGCGCTCACGGATGAAGGAGAGTTCTGAAAGGACGCCAAACTGCGGGAGGCCGCGCGCGGCCTCACCGGTCGGCCCCGGCCGTTACCAGGGCCAGAGCTTGCTCAGATTGAGGCTCATCTTCTTCTTGGGCGGATCCGACATCGGCGCGTTCGGATCGGGCTCGCGATAGGCGACGGGCGGCTCGGTCAGATATTTGCGCACCGGATTGCCGTTGGCGTCGACCGAGCCGGTCTTCGCCTTGTGCAACTCGTCCCAGGCCTGCTTGCCCTCAGCGCGGCGCTGCGCGTCATTGCCCTGCGCGGCCGCCATGGCCTGCGCATTGCCGATCGAGGTCTGGCCGGCCGGCAGCACGAAATTCGGCGAGGGCTTGCCGAAGGAGGCGTCCTTCGCCGCCTTGCGGGCGCGGGCCTCCTGGTCGGGATCCTTCGGCCAGTTCGGATCGGCCTCGGCCGAGGCGATGGTCGGCCCGGAGCCGGGCACCGGCAGGACATTCGGATTGGGCGGCACGGCGATGTTGCCGCGCGGGCGATAGTCGATCGGCGTCTGCTTGGACGAGCCGAGGCTCGCGATGCCGACCAGATCGGTGATCGTCTGCTCTTCCGGGGACACGCCGGTGCCGTAAGTGGTTCCGGAGCAGGCTGCGAGCAGACCTGCCAGAAGGCCGAGCGAGGGCAGGGCGGCGAATCGCTGGAAGCTGGATACGGGCATGGGGACCTGGTTCACTCCTCGGCATCCGGTCGCGGGACGCAGCACGATCCGCCACCATAGACCTACGAAACGGGCGAAATTCCGGCGCCAGTCTTCCGGACCTTCTAGGCGATCCCCTCGGCTCCGGCAAGGCGCGCGCCGCCGGCGAGGCGGAGATCGATGGCCGAGCCGGGTCCGTCGGAGGCGAGAATCGCCCGCGCCGCCAGCGAATCGCGGTCCATCTGCTCGATCAGCGCCTCGATCGAGGTGAAGCGTTCCTCGCCGCGCAGGAAGGCATGCAGCGCGACGCGGACGGTCTCGCCGTAGAGATCGCCGGCGAAGTCGAAGACATGGACTTCCAACAGCACCGCGCCATTGTCGAAGGTCGGCCGCCGGCCATAGCTCGCGACGCCCGGCAGAAGCGTGCCGTCGGCGCGGGTGAGCGTCACGGCATAGATGCCGAGCGCGAGGTCGCAATCGGCTTCGAGGCGGATATTGGCCGTCGGATAGCCGAGTTCGCGGCCGCGCTTGTCGCCATGCTGCACGGCGCCGTTGACGAACCAGCGATAGCCGAGCTCGCCATTGGCGATGCGGATATCGGCCTCGCGCAGCAGCCGGCGGATGCGGCTCGCCGAATAGGGCGCGCCGGCGGCGTCGGTCACCGCGTCGACGATCGAGACGGCGAAGCCGTGCTCGCGGCCGGCCGCGGCGAGGAAATCCGGCGTGCCGAGGCGGTCATGGCCGAACTGGAAATCATGGCCGACGATGACGGCGGAGACGGCGAGTTGCTCGACCAGCACCTGGCGGACGAAATCGCCGGCGCTCATCGCCGCGAAGGCGGCGTCGAACCGCGCGACGACGACGCCGTCGAGATCGAGCGCCGCGGCGAGCTGTGCCTTGGCCGGCAGCGGCGTCAGGCGAAACACCAGCTCGTTGGGACGCAGCACGGAGCGGGGATGCGGCTCGAAGGTCAGGAGCAGGGCCGCGGCGCCGCGACGGTCGGCCTCGCTCCGGGCGGCGGCGAACAATTCGTGATGGCCGCGATGCATGCCGTCGAAATTGCCGATCGCCAGCACCGCGCCCTTCATCGGCGTCGGAACCGCGTCGAGCCCGATCAGGGGCGCTGCCTTCAGCATCCGCTATCAGCCGCAAATGGTGTCGGGAAAGGGCCGGGCGTGAGGTGCCGGCCGCCGCAGAAGCTGCAAGCCCCCGTGCGGCGCGTCAAGCGGACACCGCGTCGCGTCACCAGCGCAGCCCCGGAACGAAGGCGCGCGCGCCGAGCTTCTCGGCTTCGAGGAAACGGTGCACGGCGCCGGCATCCGGCTGGTCGATCGGGCCGAAATGGCCGGCATGGATGCCGCCGGTGACGAAGAGCACGTCGAGGTTCTGCCGCACCGCGCCGGTCAAATCGGTGGGCGCGCCGTCGCCGATCGCCAATACGCGTTCGCGCGCGACGGGACGGCCGAGGATCGCGGCCGCGCGTTTCAAAGCCGCGTCATAGATGGGGGCATGCGGCTTGCCGGCGACGAAGGTGCGGCCGCCAAGTTCGGCATAGCGGGCGGCGAGCGCGCCGGCGCAATAGACGAGCTGGTGGCCGCGCTCGACGACGATGTCGGGATTGGCGCAGACGAAGGGCAGGTCGCGCGCTGCCAGCGCTGCGAGTTCCGCCTCGTAATCGGCCGGCGTCTCGACGAGATCGTCGCGCAGCCCGGTGCAGCTCACGACCTCCGCCTCGTCCGGCCCGACGCGGGTGAGGCCGAGCCCCTCATAGAGCGTCAGGTCGCGTTCTAGCCCGATATGATGGAAGCGGGCCGGGCCGCGCTCGGCGAGGAGCGCGCGCGTCACGTCGCCCGAGGTGACGATGTCGTCGAAGGCGTCGCGCTCCACGCCGAGGACGCCGAGCTGCTCCACGATGAAATGGCTGGTGCGCGGCGCATTGGTGATGAGCACCACCGTGCCGCCGCGCTCGCGATAGGCGCGGAGCGCAGCGCGCGCCTCGGGAAAGGAGGTGACGCCGTTATGCACGACACCCCAGACATCGCAGAGCACGACATCATAGGCATCGGCGAGGGCGGAGAGGCCCGGCACGGGCGGAGGCGTCGACAGATTGGCCATGCGATGCGCCTATTGGTTCGGCGCGCCAGGGTCAAGACGGGACCGCGCGGATCGCGCGTGCGACGCTGCGGTGCAGCATAATTGCGGCAATGCAACCGTCCTGTGGAACCCTTTGTTTACCCTATCCTGTCACCGTCGCGATGCAGGCATTTGCCGCGCGGAAGAGGGGTCTTCCTGATATGGGGTTCGTCGGCGGCTCGAAAGGGCCCGTCCAAGTTTTCATTGTCGATGCCGATCCGGTGCAGCGGCGCATCGCGGCGGCTCACGCCGGCTCGCTCGCAGGGCTGGCCGGTCCGGCGCAGGGCGTGGCGAGCGGCGACGAAGCGCTCGGCGCCGTCGGCGAGGGCTCGCGCGCCGTCGTTCTCGCTGATCTTGAGACGCTCGGCGGCATCGAGGCGCTGGCCGCCTTCAGGAGCCAGCCGATCCGCGTGATCGCCACCAGCGCGCGCGGTTCCATCAACACCGCCGTCGCCGCCATCAAGGCCGGAGCGGTCGACTATCTTCCGAAGCCCTATGGCGCGGCCGCCCTGCTCGAGCGGCTGACGGCGGCGATCACGCAGTGGGATCAGGCGACGGCCGCCGCGGCGCCTGCGCCGGCGACGGTGGCGGCGCCCTTCGAGGGCTTTATCGGCCAGTCCGCCGCGATGCGGGCCGTGTTCGAGCAGATCGAGCGCATCGCCCCCTCCCGCGCACCCGTGTTCATCACCGGCGAAAGCGGCACCGGCAAGGAACTCTGCGCCGAGGCGCTGCACGCCCGCTCCGGCCGCGGCGGCAAGCCCTTCGTCGCCATCAATTGCGGCGCCATCCCCAAGGATCTCATGGAGAGCGAGATCTTCGGCCATGTGCGCGGTGCCTTCACCGGGGCGACGGAGACCCGCGCCGGCGCGGCCGAACTCGCCGATGGTGGCACGCTGTTCCTCGACGAGATCGGCGAGATGGATCTCGGACTGCAGGCCAAGCTGCTGCGCTTCCTGCAGAGCGGCACGGTGCAACGGGTCGGCGACGCCACCGTGCGCCGGGTCGATGTTCGCATTGTCAGCGCCACCAATCGCGATCCCTTCACGGAGATCGCCGCCGGGCGATTCCGCGAGGACCTGTTCTACCGGCTGCATGTGCTGCCGATCCACATGCCGCCGCTGCGCGAGCGCGGCGACGACGTCCTGCTGCTAGCCGGCGCCTTTCTCGATCGCTACGCGGCGGAGGAAGGGCGCGGTTTCCGTGGTTTCGCGCCGGACGCCGCCGCCTGCCTCGCGGGCCATGGCTGGCCGGGCAATGTCCGCGAGCTTCAGAACGCGATCCGCCGAACGGTGGTGCTCAACCAGGGCGGCGAGGTGACGGCGGCCATGCTGCCGGCGACGCTGCGCGCCGGCGGCGCCGTCATCCGCACCGAGCCGCGCATCGAGGATGCGGTCGCGATGCGCTCGGGCTCGGGCGGCATCATGCCCTTCTGGGAACAGGAGCGCTCGATCATCGAAAGCGCGGTCGGCGCCTTCGCCGGCAATATCGCGCGGGCCGCGGCGGCGCTCGAGATCAGCCCGTCAACGATCTATCGCAAGCGCCAGGCCTGGCTGGAAAGGCGCACGTCTTAGCCACGTTGCGCGGTTGCCCGATCCTCAGCCACCGAAATGCTTGCGTGCAAGGGGCCGGAACGGCATGTTCCGGCCGAAAAGGGCTGTTGCGGCGCAAGATCAGCGCCAGTCGAGGGGAAGGTCATGACGTTTGGGGCGTCCCGGCTGTCCGGGATGGCGTTGGCGGGGGCCATGGTGCTCGCGCTTCTGGGGGCGCCGGTCGCGGCGGCGGCGGGCGAGGTTGCCGACAAGGCGGCCGATGCCGAGCGGCTGCTCGGCGAGGGCAAGGTCGACGACGCCATCAAGGCGCTCGACGCTTCGGTCGAGGCGTTCTGGAAGGCGGCGCCGCTGACCTTCCGCAAGGCGCTGTTCGTGGACGAGGCGACGGGCTTCGGCGAGTTCAAGCCACGTCCCGACGCGGTCTTCGCGCCGGGCGCCGAGCTCAGGATCTATGCCGAGCCGGTCGGCTTCGGCTGGCAGGACGAGAACGGCGCCGAGAAGATCACCTTCCGCACCGCGATCGAGATCCGCAATGCCAAGGGCCTCATCCTCGCGAAATCCTCCGCGCCGGCGGTGCTGGAAAAGACGAGCCGCAGCAAGAGCCGCGACTTTCACATCACCGTCACCTTCACGCGGCCCGACCTGAAGCCCGGCGACTACCAGCTCGTGCTGACGGTGACGGATGCCGCGACCGGCAAATCGGCGCCGATCGAACTGCCGATCACGATCGCCGGCGGCTGACGGGCCTCGTGACAGCGGCCGATCGGGCTTGTGATCGCGCTCACTGCCGCGTCGCTGTCGCCATGCTGAAGACGTCTGGCCGGACGGGCAGCCGGCGAGGGGGCATCCATGGCCAGCGTCTATGATCTGAAGCCGCGCTTCCAGGCCGTGCTGCGGCCTGCCGTCGGCGCGCTCGCGCGGGCCGGCGTCACCGCCAACCAGGTGACGGTCGCCGCGGCTGTGCTGAGCGTCGCCGCCGCGATCGCGCTGGCGCTTCTCGCCGGCAGCCGGGCGAGCCTCGTCATCATGCCGCTCGTTCTCTTCCTGCGCATGGCGCTCAACGCCATCGACGGCATGCTGGCACGCGAGCACGGCCAGAAATCCCGTCTCGGCGCCATCCTCAACGAGACCGGCGACGTCGTTTCCGATGCGGCGCTCTATCTGGCGCTGGTGCCCGCACTGGCGCCGTATGGAGCCGGGGCGCTGCCGATCGTCGGCTTCGTGTTCGGCGCGGTGCTGACCGAATTCGTCGGCGTCCTCGGACCCTCGGTCGGATCGCCGCGCGCCTATGACGGGCCGATGGGCAAATCCGACCGCGCCGCCGCGATCGGCCTGCTGACCGCCGCGCTCGCCGCCGGCCTACCGGGCGGCATGTGGATCGATCTCGTCTTCGCCCTCCTTTTCGCGCTGACGCTCTGGACCTCGGTCCGCCGCGCGCAGACCCTGCTCGGCGGCACGTCATGAACGCTGTCCTCGCGGAGATCGCCGCCTTCTTCGCAAGTCGCGGCCTGCCTCTGCCGCTGGTCGCGGTGGTCGGCGTCATCCTGGCCGGCCTCGTCTTCGCGTCGGTCTTCGTCCGCCTGCGCCGGCCCGGCAGCGACGAGAAGGCGGCCGCCAAGCATGCCGAGCTCAAGGCGCGGATCCGCTCCTGGTGGGTGATGGTCGCGATCCTGGTCGCGGCGCTCGTGCTCGGCCGCACGGCGATGATCGTGCTGCTCGCCTTCGTCAGCTATCTGGCGCTGAAGGAGTACCTCACGATCATCCCGACGCGGCGTACCGATCGCGTCGTGCTGCTCGTCGCCTATCTTGCCGTGCCCATCCAGTATTACTGGGTCGGCAGCGCCTGGTACGGCATGTTCGTCATCTTCATCCCGGTCTACATGTTCCTGATCCTGCCGGCGGCGCTGGTGCTGCGCGGCGAGACGGCGGGCTTCCTGAAGGCGGCCGGGACGCTGCATTGGGGGCTCATGATCGCCGTCTTCGCGATCAGCCACGCCGCCTATCTCCTCGCGGTGCCGACGCCCGGATCGCCGGAGGGCACCGGCGCGGGCCTCCTCGTCTTCCTCATCATCGTCACGGAATTCAACGACGTGGCGCAGTTCCTCTCGGGCCGGAAGTTCGGGCGCCGCAAGATCACGCCCAAGGTCTCGCCCAACAAGACGGTCGAGGGCTTCGTCGGCGGTCTCGTGGCGACGACCCTTCTCGCCGCGCTGCTCGCGCCGGTGCTAACGCCGATCGCGCCGCTTCCCGGCGCAGCGATCGGGGCGCTCCTCGCCGTCGCCGGATTTTTCGGCGATATCGTGATGTCGGCGGTGAAGCGCGATCTCGGCATCAAGGATACCGGCACCATGCTGCCCGGCCATGGCGGCATTCTCGACCGCATCGACAGCCTCGTCTTCACCGCGCCGCTGTTCTTCCATGTCGTCCGCTATTTCTACTTCTAGCCCCGGTCGCCTCCGGCTGCGGCTGCGCTCGGCGCTGCGGGTCGCCTTCTTCGCCGCCGTCGTGCGGCCGTTTCTGCTCGTTGCCATCGGGCTCGCGGTGCGCCATCGCGAGCGGCTGCCGAAGGCGGGGCCGCTCATCATCGCCGCCAACCACAACAGCCATCTCGACACGCTGGCGCTGATGGCGCTCTTTCCGCTCCGCCAGCTGCAGCATGTGCATGCCGTTGCCGCGGCGGACTATTTCCTGACGAATCGTTTCCTGAAATGGTTCGCGGTCGATCTCCTTGCGATCATTCCCGTCGAGCGGACGGGCGGGAAGGGCGGGCGCGATCCGCTCGCCGATGCGCTGGAGGCGCTCGACCGCGGCGACGTGCTGATCATCTTTCCCGAAGGCTCGCGCGGCGAACCCGAGACGCGGCAGGCCTTCAAGCGCGGCATCGGCCATATCGCGCGCCGGCGGCCGGACGTGCCGGTGCTGCCCGTCTTCCTGCGCGGGTTCGGAAGGGTGCTGCCGAAGGGCGACCATCTTCCCGTCCCATTCTTCTGCGACGTCGTCATCGGCGAGCCGATGACCGGCGCCGGCGAGGGCTTCATGCAGCGCCTCGAGGCGGCGGTCGACGCGCTCGCCCGCGAGACGCCGAGCCCCGACTGGGTCTAGCGCGGCTCCGCGCAAAAAAATCCTCGCCGCGCCGCTAGGCGCTGTCCTTGACAAGGGGCGGGGGGCCTCCTAGATCGACGGCGCGCTTTGGCACTCGCAACATGTGAGTGCTAACAGCCCCCGATCATTCTGGTTCCCACCGGGAGCCACACGCGAGGAGAGAAGAAAGATGGGTTTCCGTCCTCTGCATGACCGCGTCGTCGTCCGTCGCCTCGAAGGCGAAGAGAAGACCAAGGGCGGCATCATCATCCCCGACACCGCCAAGGAGAAGCCCCAGGAGGGTGAAGTCGTGGCCGTTGGTCCGGGCGCTCGTGACGACGCCGGCAAGCTGGTCGCGCTCGACGTCAAGGCTGGCGATCGCATCCTGTTCGGCAAGTGGTCGGGCACCGAGGTGAAGATCGACGGCGAAGACCTTCTGATCATGAAGGAGTCGGACATTCTCGGCGTGATCGAAGCGAAGTCTGCCGGCAAGAAGGCCGCGTAAGGGCATCCCCTTCACGCGGTTTTTTATTGTCCAGTCTGTAACTGAAGGAATAGGCCAATGGCTGCCAAGGACGTAAAATTCTCCGCCGATGCGCGCGAAAAGATGCTGCGCGGCGTGGACATCCTCGCCAACGCCGTGAAGGTCACGCTGGGTCCGAAGGGCCGCAATGTCGTGATCGAGAAGTCGTTCGGCGCTCCCCGCATCACCAAGGACGGCGTTTCCGTCGCCAAGGAGATCGAGCTCGAGGACAAGTTCGAGAATCTCGGCGCGCAGCTGCTGCGCGAGGTCGCCTCGAAGACCAACGACAAGGCCGGTGACGGCACCACGACCGCCACGGTCCTCGCCCAGGCGATCGTGAAGGAAGGCGCCAAGGCGGTTGCCGCCGGCATGAACCCGATGGATCTGAAGCGCGGCATCGACCTCGCGGTCGGTGAGGCCGTCAAGGATCTCGAGAAGCGCTCGAAGAAGATCAAGACCTCCGAGGAAGTCGCCCAGGTCGGCACCATCTCGGCCAATGGCGAGAAGGAAGTCGGCCAGATGATCGCTTCGGCGATGCAGAAGGTCGGCAACGAGGGCGTCATCACCGTCGAGGAAGCCAAGACCGCCGAGACCGAGCTCGAGGTCGTCGAGGGCATGCAGTTCGACCGCGGCTATCTCTCGCCCTACTTCATCACCAATGCCGAGAAGATGGTCACGGAGCTCGACGATCCGTTCATCCTCCTGCACGAGAAGAAGCTCTCGAACCTGCAGTCGATGCTGCCGGTCCTCGAGGCCGTCGTCCAGTCCGGCAAGCCGCTCCTCATCATCTCCGAGGACGTCGAGGGCGAGGCCCTGGCCACGCTCGTCGTCAACAAGCTCCGTGGCGGCCTCAAGGTCGCGGCCGTCAAGGCTCCGGGCTTCGGTGACCGCCGCAAGGCCATGCTCGAGGACATCGCGATCCTCACCGCCGGCCAGGTGATCTCCGAGGATCTCGGCATCAAGCTCGAGAACGTCTCGCTCGCCATGCTCGGCCGCGCCAAGAAGGTCACGATCTCCAAGGAGAACACGACCATCGTCGACGGCGCCGGCAAGAAGAAGGAGATCGAGGCGCGCGTCGGTCAGATCAAGGCGCAGATCGAGGAGACCTCCTCGGACTACGACCGTGAGAAGCTGCAGGAGCGTCTTGCCAAGCTCGCAGGCGGCGTCGCGGTCATCCGCGTCGGCGGCGCGACCGAGGTCGAGGTGAAGGAGCGCAAGGACCGCGTCGACGACGCGCTGAACGCCACCCGCGCCGCGGTGGAGGAAGGCATCGTTCCGGGCGGTGGCTCGGCCCTGCTCCGCGCCAAGAAGGCCGTCGAGAAGCTGAAGTCCGACAATTCGGACATCGAGGCCGGCATCAAGATCGTGCTGCGCGCGCTCGAGGCGCCGATCCGCCAGATCGCCGAGAATTCCGGCGTCGAGGGTTCGATCGTCGTCTCCAAGGTGCTCGAGAGCAAGTCGGACACGTTCGGCTTCGACGCCCAGTCGGAAGAGTATGTCGACCTCGTCACGGCCGGCATCATCGACCCGACCAAGGTCGTGCGCACTGCCCTGCAGGACGCCGCTTCGGTCGCTTCGCTGATCGTCACCACCGAGGCCCTCATCGCCGATCTGCCGAAGCCGGCAGCTGGCGCTCCGGCGATGCCGGGCGGCGGCGGCATGGGCGGCATGGACTTCGAAGAAGTCCGATCCGCAAAGAGTTCAGGGAAGGGCGCGGCGCAAGCCGCGCCCTTTTCGTTTGCGCAGCCGTCAGCCCGCCGCGAGGGCGGCGAGGATCGCTTCGCCGACGGCGGAGCCGTCTCCGGCGCCGCCGAACGCTATAGGGCCACGGGGTAGAAGGGTCGGCTGCGCCATGAAGCGTGGCGTCCGGCCGCGATGGGGTTGCGCCGAATGCACGAGGAACGGATGGCAGGCATAGACGGTGCCGGCCGGGCCGACAGCGAGTTCTTCGGGGCAGTCCTCGCTCTCCGCGAAGCCCGTGGCGGCGAGTTCGCGCAGCGTCAGTCCGGCCGGACCGGCCGGAGAGAGGCGCCGTGCGATGGAGCGGTGCGACCCCACCCTCAACCGCGTCGGCGCATCCTCGGGGGCGACATCCGAAAATAGCGCGATCAGCAGCAGTGCGCGGCCACGCGAGGTCACGTTGCAGCGCCAGTCCATGAAGTCGGGCTTTTCGTGATCGAAGCTGACATCGACATGCCAGCCGGTATCGCCGGGATCGGCCTCCGAGGGGAAGCGGACAGGAAAGGTGCCGACGGCGGCGAGCGGCAGCCACTGCCCTTCGCCGGCAAGAACGTCATAGGCCGCGTGGAGCCGCGGCGTATTCAGCGCCGCGAGAAAGGGCCCGTCCGTGTAAAAGCCGAGGCGGACGACCGGCCGTGTCCATGTCGTGGGCCGGTCCGGGTCGCAGCCCGTGTCGCGCCAGAGGATCTTCCGTGCGGCGGCGGCAAGCTCAGCGGGAAAAGCCTGGTCGATCCGCACGAAGCCGTCGCGGACGAAGTCCGCACGCAGCGCGTCGGACGAAACATGAAGGAGAGACATCTGGAACCTTCTCGTACCATTTTCGAGATCACGCGAAAGGAGTGGGCCGGCGGCCCACAATCTCCCGGCGTCGAGCGCGCGCAGAAGCGCGGCTAGGCTCGAAGAAAGGTCGAGGAGGCGAACATCGTCATGCGGTCACCCTAAGGCGCAATCGCCGTGCCGGCAACCTCCCATCCCGCGCAGTTGGCGGCAGGCGACGCCTTCGCCCCGATCCGTCACCCCCGCGTCACCGCCACGCCCGCCGCGGTCAGGGGCGCGAGCTTCTCCTCGGGCATCCCGCTTTCCACGATCATCCCCGCCAGTGCCGTGACCGGCGCCACCAGAAAAGGCGAGACGGCGCCGATCTTTTCGGAGGAGGCGAGAGCGATGGTTTCCGCCGCCTGGGTCATCAGCGCGCGCTTGATCGCCGCTTCCTCGATGTCGCCGGTGGTCAGCCCGGCCTCGGCATGGATGCCGGTGACGCCGAGGAAATAGAGATCGGCGCGGATGCGCTGGATCGCTTCGGCGGCGATGGCGCCGACCGTGACGATCGAGTGGCGGAACAGCCGGCCGCCGATGATGATCACCTCGACCCCCTGATGCGGCATCAGCGCCATCGCCGTGCTCGGCGAATGGGTGACGATGGTCGCGCGAAGGCCGGGGCGGAGCTGGCGCGCGAGTTCCAGCGCGGTCGTGCCGCCATCGAGAATCACGACCTGGCCGTCCTCGATCATCGCGGCGCCGGCGCGGCCGATGGCGCGCTTGCCCTCGGGGGCGATCGCCTCGCGCGTCGCGAAATCGGCGGTGCCCGGCGAGGCCGGCAAAGCGCCGCCATGGACGCGCTGCAGCTTGCCCTCAAAGGCCAGTTCGCGGAGGTCGCGGCGGATCGTGTCCTCCGAAAGCCCGAGTTCCTGGCTCACTGCCTTGGCGACGACGCGACCGTCGCGGCCGAGACGGTCGAGGATGAGGCGCTTGCGTTCGCTGGTCAGCATCACGGTCCTGCACGAGCTTGCACGAAATCATGAATTCGTGCAGTGTCGGGAATGTTCGTGCAACAGTCCTGCAAGAGGTCCTCCGATGTCAAATCCCGAAACGCCCGTGAAGCCGATGATCATTCTCGTCGCCGGTCCCTATCGCTCCGGCACGGGCGATGATCCCGCCCGCATGGCCGATAATCTCCGGCGGCTCGAAGAGGCGGCGCTGCCGCTGTTCCGGGCCGGCCATATTCCGCTGATCGGCGAATGGCTTGCGCTGCCGCTGATGGCCGTCGCCGGTTCGCGGGCCGTCGGCGATGCGGTTTATGAAGAGATCGCCTATCCCGTCGCGCACCGGTTGCTGCCGCGCTGCGACGCGGTGCTGCGCATCCCCGGCGCGTCGAAGGGCGCCGATCTGGACGTCAAGATCGCGACCGAGCGCGGGCTTCCCGTCTATCACCGCCTCGAAGACGTGCCCGGTTGCGCACGACGCGCTGCCTGATTCGTGCAGCTTCGTGCAGCGACGCCGATCCTCAGCGCCGTTGCCGGAAGAAGTCCCTGAGCATCGCCGCGGCTTCGGCGGCGGCGATGCCGTCATAGACTTCCGGCGCGTGGTGGCAGGTCGGCTGACTGTAGAGGCGGACGCCGCTCTCCACCGCGCCGCCCTTGGGATCGGCCGCGGCATAATAGAGACGGCGCAGCCGCGCGAAGGAGATGGCGGCGGCGCACATCGGGCAGGGCTCGAGCGTCACATGGAGATCGCAGCCGATCAGCCGCTCGGAGCCGATCGCCGCTGCGGCGGCGCGGATGACGAGCATCTCGGCATGGGCGGTCGGGTCCTTCAGCTCCAGCGTTCGGTTGCCGTCGGCGGCGATGATGGCGCCGTCGCGGACGATCACGGCGCCGATCGGCACTTCGCCGCGCGCCGCCGCCGCCCGCGCCTCGGCGAGCGCCGCCTGCATCGGACCCGAAGGACCCGCGCTCATCCGTCTCGCCTCCCGTGCCCCGCTCTGTTAAGGAAGCGGCCGAGGTGAAACCCGATGAAGCCGCCGAACAAACCGCCGAAGAAACGCATAGACGACGACGCCGCCGATGGCGAGCACGGCGACCGCATCGCCAAGGTTCTGGCGCGTGCCGGGCTTTGCTCGCGCCGCGACGCCGAGCGCTGGATCGCCGAGGGCCGGGTCGCCATCAATGGCGAGGTGCTGACCTCGCCGGCCGTCAATGTCGGCCCGAAGGATCGCGTCACCGTCGATGGCGAGCCGCTGCCCGAGCGCGAGCGCACGCGGCTCTGGCTCTATCACAAGCCGCGCGGCCTCGTGACGACGGCGCGCGACCCGGAAGGGCGGCCGACCGTCTTCGACGCGCTGCCTGAGCATATGCCGCGCGTCATCGCCGTCGGCCGGCTCGACATCAACACCGAAGGCCTGCTGCTGCTCACCAATGACGGCGGTCTCGCCCGCGTGTTGGAACTGCCCTCGACCGGCTGGCTGCGCCGCTACCGCGCCCGCGCCTGGGGCGAGATCAACCCGCCCGAGCTCGAGAAGCTCAAGGACGGCGTGACCATCGACGGCATGATGTATGGCGCCATCGACGCCATGCTCGAGCGCATCCAGGGCAGCAATGTCTGGATCACGCTGGCGCTGCGCGAGGGCAAGAACCGCGAGGTCAAGAATGTGCTCGCCAGCCTCGGCCTCGACGTCAACCGCCTGATCCGCGTTTCCTATGGCCCGTTCCAGCTCGGCGATCTCGCCGAGGGCGAGGTGGTCGAGATTCGCGGCCGCGTGCTGCGCGACCAGCTCGGCGAGAAGCTGACGCGCGACGCCGGCGCCGATTTCGATGCGCCGCTCCGCGAGCGTGGCGAGGAGCGTGCAGCGCGGCCGGCTCCGAAAGCCGCCACGCCAAGGACTGGCCCCAAGCCCGCGCCGAAGAGCGATGCCGGAGCGGCGAAGCCCGCGCGTCCGGCGCGCGCCGCCGAGGGCGTCGCGCGGAAGCCGGCGGCCCGGCCGCGTCCGACCGCTGCCCGTTCGGCTGGCGAGGCCGAGGAGGCGCCGCGCCGTCGCGGCCGGCCGATCTCGGACCAACGCCGGCTCGCCTATGAGCGCGAGCAGGCGGCGGAGGAAGCGCGCGCGGCGCGCAGCGCCCGGCGGCGCGAGGATGACGTGAGCAGTATGGCGGGCGCGAGTCCCGGCACGAAGCCGCGGAATGCGGCAGGCAAGCGCGGCGCCGCGCCGACCGGCGATCATCCGGCGCGCAGCGGCCCGCCGCGGTCGCGTTCAGGCAGCAGATCTTCGGCAGAAGGCAGGACCGCGCCTGACGGCAAGCCGTTCCGGGACGGCAAGCCGGGCGGCAGCCGGTCGGGACAGCGCCCCGGCGCGGGCGGCAAGCCAAGCGGTGGCAGACTAGCCGGTGGCAAGCCAACCGGTGGCAAACCGGCCGGCGGCAAGCCCGGTGGTCGCCCCGGTGGTGGCCGTCCCGGCGGGGCCGGCGGCAAGAGCGGACCCGGACGGGGAGGCGGCGGTGCGGATCGTCGGCGGTGATTTTCGCGGCCGCGCGCTGGCCGGCCCGAAGACCCAGTCTATCCGCCCGACCTCAGACCGCCTGCGCGAGAGCCTCTTCAACATTCTTGCGCATGCGCATGGCGACAAGGTTCAGGGCGCGCGGGTGCTCGATCTCTTCGCCGGGACGGGCGCGCTCGGGCTCGAGGCCGTGTCGCGCGGCGCCGCCTATGCGCTGTTCGTCGACGAGGGCGTCGAGGCGCGCGGGCTGATCCGCCGCAATATCGAGGAACTCGGGCTCACCGGGCGCACGCGCCTCTTCCGGCGCGACGCGACCAAGCTCGGCCCGGCCGGAACCGTGCCGCCCTTCGATCTCGTCTTCGCCGATCCGCCCTATGCCCGCGGGCTCGGCGAGCCGGCGCTCGCCGCCGCGCTCGAAGGCGGCTGGCTGGCCGAGGATGCACTCTGCGTCTTGGAAGAGAGCGGCGCCGCGGCGATCGAGCCGATCGCCGGGCTCGAGGTGATCGACCGCCGCGAGGCCGGCGACACGCAGCTCGTCTTCCTTCGCCGCTCTGCCGGCTGATCACATTTTTCTCGCTTCGCCCGTTCGACTATCCTAGGCTCCGTCTCGGGCAGGGGGTGACAGGCGTTTCGAGGACCGATGGATCAGCGCGTCTCCACTCCTGCATCCGGCTTTCGCCGCGCCTCTCTTTTCGCCGCCATCGCCGTTTCGGCTGCCATCCTTTCCGCTCCCGCCGTGAGCCGTGCCGCGTCGGCCGATGCTCCGGCCGGGGCGACCGCCACCACGCCGGCAGCCGCGAAGCCGGCGGTCAAGATCGCGCCCGATGCGACGACCTTCACCCTTTCCAACGGCATGCAGGTCGTCGTCGTCCCCGATCACCGGGCGCCGATCGTCACCCATATGGTCTGGTACAAGATCGGCGCCGCCGACGATCCGCCGGGCAAGTCCGGCATCGCGCATTTCCTGGAACATCTGATGTTCAAGGGCACCAAGGCGCATCCGGCCGGCGAGTTCTCGTCCAAGGTCTCCGAGGGCGGCGGGCAGGAGAACGCCTTCACGACCGCCGATGCGACCGCCTATTACCAGACGATCGGCAAGCAGCAGCTCGGCACGCTGATGGCCTTCGAGGCCGACCGCATGGAAGGTCTGGTCATCGACGACGCCGTGGTGGCGCCCGAGCGTGACGTGATCCTCGAAGAGCGGCGGATGCGGGTCGACAACAACCCGGCCTCGCAGCTCGGAGAGGCGATCAACGCCGCGCTCTACCAGAATCACCATTACGGCATACCGATCATCGGCTGGCAGCAGGAGATGCAGGGCCTGACCGCCGAGGACGCGCTCGCCCAGTATCGCCGCTACTACACGCCCAACAACGCCATCCTCGTCGTTGCCGGCGACGTGACGCCGGAAGAAGTGCGCCGCCTGGCCGAGGCGACCTTCGGCCGCGTGAAGGTCCGCGCCGAGCCCGGCCCGCGCCATCGGCCGATGGAGCCGCCGCCGCTCGCCGCGCGCACGGTGACGCTCGCCGATCCGCGCGTGACCGAGCCGTCCTGGACGCGCAACTATCTGGTGCCGTCCTATGCCTCGGCCAAGCCGGGCGAAGCCGAGGCGCTCGACGTGCTGGCCGATATTCTCGGCCGCGGCCCGACCAGCCGCCTCTACAGCCAGCTCGTGGTGAAGGATGGCATCGCCGCGTCGGCGGGCGCCTATTATTCCGGCGAGGCGCTCGATTATGGCAGCTTCGCCGTCTATGCCGCGCCGCGTGGCGACGTGCCGCTCGCCAAGCTCGAAGCGGCCGTCGATGCCGTGATCGCCGATATCCGCGACCATGGCGTCACCCCGGACGAACTCGACGCCGCCAAGCGCCGGACACGGGCGATGGCGATCTATGCGCAGGACAGCCAGTCCATGCTCGCCCGCATCATCGGCACCGCCATGGCGACCGGCCAGCCGCTGGACGCCGTGCAGGAATGGCCCTCGCGCATCGGCGACGTGACCGCCGCCGACATCACCGCGGCCGCCGCCGCCTATCTCGACGCGCGCCGGTCGGTGACCGGCTCCCTCATTCCCGCGCCGGCCCAGGGCCGCAGCTGACCGAACGGAGAACGACCCCATGGCCAGTCTCTTCGGCCGACTTGCCTACGCACTCATCGGCCTCGTGCTCGTCGTCCCGGCGAGCGAGGCCATGTCGATCAAGGCGATCCCGGCGCCGGAGGGCGTCGAGGCCTGGCTGGTCGAGGACTACACCGTGCCGATGATCGCCATGGATTTCGCCTTCGAGGGCGGCGCGGCGCAGGACCCGGCGGGCAAGCCCGGCGTCGCGGCCATGCTGTCGAGCCTCCTCGACGAGGGCGCCGGCGACCTGACGAGCCAGGCCTTCCAGCAGGCGCTCGATACCCGCTCGATCAGCCTCTCCTTCGATGCCGGCCGCGACAGCTTCTTCGGCGACGTGAAGATGCTGGCCGAGGACAAGGAGAAAGCGTTCGACCTCCTCGCGCTCGCTCTGCAGAAGCCGCGCTTCGACAAGGAGCCGGTGGAGCGCATCCGCGCGCAGATCCTCGACGGGATCAAGCGCGACGTAACCGATCCGCAGACGGCGGCGACGCTCGCCATCTGCGCCCATGCCTTCCCCGACCATCCCTATGGCCAGCCGATCGACGGCACCCTCGACAGCGTCGCCGCGATCTCGAATGCCGATCTCGATGCCTATCGCAAGCGGGTGTTCGCCCGCGACGGACTGAAGGTGGCACTCGTCGGGGCGATCAGCCCTGCCGAGGCGAGCGCGCTGCTCGCCCGCGCCTTCGGGCCGCTGCCCCTGAAGGCCGAGCTGACGCCGATCCCCGACACCGTGCCGGCGGCGGGCGTCCTCGCGCTCGACCAGCCCAATCCGCAGACGCTGATCCGTTTCGGCGGACCCGGCATCGCGCGCCAGGATCCCGATTTCATGGCCGCCTATGTGGTCAACCACGTGCTCGGCGGCGGGTCGTTCTCCTCGCGGCTCTACAAGGAAGTGCGCGAGAAGCGCGGGCTCGCCTATACGGTCTCGACGGCGCTGGTCAATCTCGACCATGCCGATGCCTTCGCCGGTGGCACCGCCACCCGGGCCGACCGCGCCGGCGAGACGATCGAGATCATCAAGGCCGAGATCGCCCGCATGGGCGCCGAAGGGCCGACCGAGCAGGAGCTGGCTCAGGCCAAGAGCTATCTCATCGGCTCCTATGCGCTCAGGTTCGATTCATCGTCCAAGATCGCCCGCCAGGTGCTCGGCATCATGCAGGAGGGCCTCGGCATCGACTATGTCGAAAAGCGCAACGACAAGATCGCAGCCGTGACGATCGAGGACGCCCGCCGCGTCGCTCATCGCCTCTATGGCGAAGGCCCGAACATGGTCGTCACCGTCGGCCCGGAAAAGACCAAGACCGCCAACGCCGAGCCGGCGGCCGCGCCGAAGCTCTGAGGGACGTGGCTGGACGAAAAGCCGGGCGCCAGCGGCGCGCGCCTGCGACCGCATCTCCGTCATGGCCGGGCTTGTCCCGGCCATCCACGTCTTCCTTTCCTGATGTTCCAAGCAAGCAAGTCGTGGATGGACGAATAGTGTAATGACGGACCTCCCAACTGCGTCCCCTCTCCCTCTGGGAGAGGGCCAGGGTGAGGGTCTCCCTTTCCGACTGGCGGAAGGGACGCCCAAGCCCCCTCACTCCGCGGCGTCGGCCGTCGCCTTGGCGGCTTCCTCGTTGAGGGCCTTGGCGCGGCGCTTGGGCACGGTGAGCGGCTGCGGCTGCAGCTTGCCCTGGACGTCGGTATAGGCGAGCTGGCCGCCGCTCATCTGGATGGCGAGCCGCGCCGCCTCGCGCTCGCGGATGGTCTCGGCGACCTCGGCGATGCGGCCCTCGTCATAGCCGAGCCCCTCCAGCGACTGCATGCCGAAGGCGAAGGCCGATTCGTAGGTCTCGCGGATTTCGAAATCGACGCCGAGCTTCCTGAGCTTCAGCGTGTGCTGCCGGTCGAAGGAGCGGACATAGAGCTTGGCGAGCGGGAATTCGGAGCGGATCAGCTCGACGATGGCGTCCGTCGCCTCGCGCTTGTCGGTGCAGACGACGACGAGATCGGCATGCTCGATCCCTGCCGCGCGCAGCACGTCGAGTCGGGTGCCGTCGCCGTAATAGACCTTGAAGCCGAAACGCGCGGCGCTCCGCACCATGTCGGCGTCGGAATCGATCGCCGTCACGTCGATGCCTTCGGAGAGCAGGAACTGCGACACGATCTGCCCGAAGCGGCCGAAGCCGATCATGAGCACGCGGCCTTCGAGCCCATCCGCCACGTCCAGGCCTTCGAGCGACTGTTTCGGTTCGGGCAGATAGCGGAGAGCGATGACGGTGAGCGGTGTCAGGGCCATGGAGAGGATGACCGTCGCCGTCAGGATGGCGTTGAGCCGCCCGTCGATCACCCCGCCGGCGACGGCCGCGGAATAGAGCACGAAGGCGAACTCGCCGCCCTGCGCCATCATCGCGGCGCGTGTGAGCGCCTCGCGATTGTCGGTGCGGAACAGACGTGCGACGGCGAAGATGCCGATCGCCTTCAGCACCATGTATCCCGCGAGCGCGGCCAGGATGTATTCCCAGTCGAGCACCAGTACGCGCAGATCGAGCGACATGCCGACGCCGAGGAAGAACAGGCCGAGCAGGAGGCCGCGGAACGGCTCGATATCGGCCTCGAGCTGATGGCGGAAGCTCGATTCCGACAGGAGCACGCCGGCGAGGAAGGCGCCCATCGCCATCGAGAGGCCGCTCAATTGCATGACGAGCGCAGCGCCGAGCACGACGAGCAGCGCCGCCGCCGTCATCACCTCGCGGGCATTGGCCCGCGCGAGGATGCGGAACATCGGGTTGAGCAACCAGCGCCCGGCCGCCACGACGGCGGCGACGGCGGCGAGCGCGATCAGCGCCGACTGCCAGAAGGGCAATGCGTGGTCGTCGGCGCCGGTCGTTCCGAGCAGCACCACCGCCGCGATCAGCGGCACGATCGAGAGATCCTCGAGGAGCAGGATCGAGACGATGCGCTGGCCGGCGGGCGAGGCGGTCTCGCCGCGCTCGTCGAGAAGCTGCATGACCGTCGCGGTGGAGGTCAGCACGAAGCCCATGCCGGCGACGAAGGACGCGGCCGGCGGCAACCCGGCGAGGATGCCGGCTCCCGTGAGCACGGCGCCGCAAACGACGACCTGCGCGACGCCGAGGCCGAAGATCTCCCGCCTGAGGCCCCAGAGGCGTGACGGGCGCATTTCGAGGCCGATCACGAACAGGAACATGACGACGCCGAGCTCGGCGACATGCAGGATGGCTTGCGGATCGGTGAAGAGGCCGAGCCCGAACGGTCCGATCGCGATGCCGGCGGCGAGATAGCCGATCACCGAGCCGAGCCCGATGCGCTTGAACACCGGCACGGCGACGACGCCGGCGCCGAGCAGCGCGACGAGCTGGACGAGGTCGGTGCTCTGCGCTTCGGCCATCAATCGGTCTCCTTCGGGTGGTGGCGTACGATGAAGCGAGCCGCCGCATGATGCAAGAACAAGGCCTGCGGCGCCGCGCAGCCGTCCCCTGCGCCGGCAAGGGGTTGTGGCGGCGGGTTGCGATCCCTACAGAAGGGAAAAAGGAGTCCTGCCGATGACAGTCCTGCCCGATCAGTCACGCCTCGTCGATCGCGCCGCGGCGCTGGTGGAGGCTGCGCGCCGGGCGGGCGCCGATGCGGCCGACGCCTTCGCCGTGCGCCGCGTCGGCCTCTCCGTCGATATCCGCAACGGCGCCGTCGACGAGACGGATCGCTCCGAATCCGACGATGTCTCTCTGCGCGTCTTCATCGGCAAGCGCACCGCCAGCGTCTCCACCAACGGCGTCGCCCCGGTCGAGGCGCTCGCCGAGCGTGCCGTGGCCATGGCCCGTGTCGCTCCCGAGGACCGCTTCGCCGGCCTCGCGCTCGAGGAGCGGCTGGCGAAGTCCTGGCCGGATCTCGACCTGCTCGATCCATCGATCCCCGATCCCGACACGCTGGCCGAACGCGCCCGCCGCGCCGAGGCTTCGGCGCTTGCCGTTCCCGGCGTGACGAAGTCGAGCGGCGCCTCGGCCGGCTGGGGCCTGACCGGCGCGGTGATCGCCACCTCGCATGGCTTTCTCGGTTCCTATCTCGGCTCGCGCCACGGCGTCTCTGCGACCGCGATTGCCGGCGAGGGCACCGGCATGGAACGCGACTATGACGGCGACTCGAAGGTCTATGGCTCCGATCTCCGCGATCCGGAAGCGATCGGCCGCGAGGCAGGCGAGCGCGCCGTCCGCCGGCTCAATCCCGGCCGCCTGCCGACCGGTCGCGGCACGGTCGTTTTCGATCCGCGCCTCGCCAGCAGCCTCGTCGGCCATCTCCTCGGCGCCATCAACGGCGCCGCGATCGCCCGCCGCACGAGCTTCCTCCAGAACGCGCTCGGCACGGCGCTGTTCGCGCCGTCGATCCGCATCACCGACGACCCGCGCCGGCCGCGCGGCCTCGCCTCGCGGCCCTTCGACGGCGAAGGCGTCGCCGCCGAGCCCATGGACCTCGTCGCAGGGGGCGTGCTGCAGACCTGGCTGCTCGACAGCGCCACGGCGCGCGAGCTCGGCCTCGAGACCAACGGCCGCGGCAGCGGCGGCAGCGGCAGCCCGCATGCGACGAATGTGACGCTGCTGCCGGGGACGCTGTCGCCCGAGGAACTGCTCGCCGAGATCGGCGAGGGCCTCTATGTCACCGAGCTGATCGGCCATGGCGTCAACGGCGTCACGGGCGACTACAGCCGCGGCGCAGGCGGGTTCCGCATCACCGGCGGCAAGCTCGCCGAGCCGGTGTCGGAGCTGACCATCGCCGGCAATTTGAAGGATATGTATCGCACGCTCGTCGCGGCCAACGATCTCGTCTATCGCTCCGCCGTCAACGCGCCGACCCTCGCCGTCGAAGGGATGACGATTGCCGGACGCTGACGTCGAGGATCTGGCGCTGATCGCGGCGGCGGCCGAAGCGGCCGGGCGCATTGCGCTCGCCTTTTTCGGCAACCAGCCGCGCGCCTGGACGAAGGGCGCCGACTCGCCCGTCACGGAGGCCGACATCGCCTCCGATCGCTATCTGCACGAGACCCTTCTGGCGGCCCGCCCCGGCTATGGCTGGCTCTCGGAAGAGACCGCCGATACGCCAGACCGACTGACGCGCGAGCGCGTCTTCATCGTCGATCCGATCGACGGCACGCGCGGCTTCATGGCAGGCAGCCTCGACTGGTGCGTATCGGTGGCTGTCGTCGCGCAGGGCCGGCCGGTCGCCGGCGTCCTGTCGGTGCCGGCGCGGGGCGAACTCTTCGAGGCGACGCTCGGCGGCGGCGCCCGCCTCAATGGGCGGCCGCTGCATGCCGTCTCGCCCGAGGCCGGTGCGGTGCTGCGCTTTGCAGGCCCGATGCGCCATCATCGCGCGCTCACCGGCGCCGGCTTCGCATTGGGCGAGAGACGCGTCACGCCTTCGCTTGCCTACCGTCTCGCGCTCGTCGCGGCGGGCCGGCTCGACATCGCCACGGCGTCGGCGGATGCGCGCGACTGGGACCTTGCGGCTGCGGACCTTTTGGTGCACGAAGCAGGCGGAACGCTGCACGACGCCGCAGGGCTGCCGGTGCGCTACAACCGGCCCGACCCGCGCCACGGTGCTCTGGTGGCGACGGTTCCGGGTCTCGCTGACGCGACCGCCGGTCCCGTCGGCCTGGCCGAGGCGGAGGCCGAGCGCAGGCGGCAGTCCTGAGCGGGCCGTGATCCCCGCGTTCCATTGTCGAACCATTCGAAGGAGATCGGCCGAGATGCCGGAGACACAGAAGCAGCTGCTCCACCTCGTCTTCGGGGGCGAGCTCAGCAGCGTCGAATCGATGGAGTTCTCGGATCTTTCGAAGGTCGATGTCGTCGGCATCTTCCCGAACTACCGGACCGCCTACGACGCCTGGAAGAAGGCGGCGCAGGGCACGGTCGACAGCGCCCAGACGCGCTATTTCATCGTGCATCTCCACCGCCTGCTGGATCCCGAGGCGACCGGCGCCTGATCCACGCCGGCCGCGGCCGGTCGGCGGAGCGAGGAACGGTTCGAGGATGAACGCGATCGTGGACCACAAGGCGGAGAGCGAGCCGACGACGGCGCCGGCCGGGACCGGCGCCCATCCGCCTGCGCCGCCGCCGAAAAGCGCGCTGAAGCGGCTCGGCCAATCGGAAAGGCTGGTGCGCGCCGCCGGCCTCGCGGCTGTCGCTTACCTCAAATTCGTCCGCGCCACGAGCCGCATCACCTTCGAGCCGGCCGATCCGATCGCCGCGCTCGGCGCGCATCTCCCCGGCATCATGACGATGTGGCACGGCCAGCATCTCATGGCGCCCTTCGTGCCGAGCAAGGGCTTCAACCTGAAGGTGATGGTGTCGCGTCATCGCGACGGGGAGATCAATGCCGTGATCGCCGAGAAATTCGGCTATGGCACGATCCGCGCCTCGGCCGCGCGCACCCCGTCGCGGACGATCGAGAAGGGCGGGCTGCGCGGCTTCCTCGAGATGAAGCGGGCGCTCGCCGAGGGCGTCACGGTGGCCATGACCGCCGATCTCAGCCATGCCGAATCCCGCCGCGCCGGGCTCGGCATCATCACGCTCGCCCGCTCGTCCGGCCGGCCGATCCTGCCGATCGCGCTCGCGACCTCGCGCCGCCTCGTGCTGAGAAACTGGGACCGCACGACGATCAACCTGCCCTTCTCGCGCGGGGCCTGCATCTTCGGTACGCCGGTCTATGTGCCGCGCGACGCCGACGAGGGCCTCGCCGAGGCGAAGCGGCAGGAACTCGAGGACGAACTGAACCGCATCACCGCCATCGCCTATGAGCGCGTCGGCGGGCGCGATGGCTGAGGCCGGCGGCGCGCTGGTGCGCGGCCTCTACCGCGCGGCCGGCTATGCGGCGCTGCCGCTGGTGCCCTTCCTCCTCGCCTGGCGCACCCGCAAGGGCAAGGAGGAGCGCGGCCGGCGCGACGAGCGCTATGGCCGCCCTTCCATCAACCGCCCGGCCGGCCCGCTGGTCTGGATCCATGTCGCCAGCGTCGGCGAGACCAATGCGGTGATGCCGCTCGTCGCCCGCATCGCGGCGGAGGGCATCACGGTCCTCCTGACGACGGTCACCGTGACGAGCGCCGCCGTCGCCGTCCGCCGCCTGCCGAAGGGCGCGTTCCACCAATATGTGCCGCTCGACATCGCGCCCTTCATCGATCGATTCCTCGACGCCTGGCGGCCGGACATCGCGCTCTTCTTCGAATCCGAGCTGTGGCCGACCATCATGATGCGGCTGGCGGCGCGGGGTATTCCCGAGATCCGCATCAATGCCCGCATGACCGAGCGTTCCTTCGCGCGCTGGGAGAAGCTCGGATCGATCATGCGTCCGCTCTTTTCGCAGATCGCACTGACGCTGGCGCAAAGCGACGGCGATGCGAAACGGCTGGCTGCGCTCGGCTTCGGCGGCGTGCGCTCGGTCGGCAACTTGAAGTTCGACGTCCCCGCGCCCGGTGCGGATCAGGCCGCGCTGGCGGCGTTCCGGGGCGCGACGGTGGACCGCGAGCTCTTCGTCGCGGCCTCCACGCATGAAGGCGAGGAGGCGATCGTCGCCGCCGCGCATCGCCGCGTGCGCGCGGCACGGCCGGATTTCCTCACCGTCATCGTGCCGCGCCATCCGGTGCGGGGGCCGGCGATCCGCGACGCGCTGGCGGCCGAGGGTCTTTCGGTGGCGCTCCGCTCCGCCGGCGATGCCGTAGGCGCGGCGACCGACATCTATGTCGCCGATACGCTGGGCGAACTCGGCCTCTTCTATCGCGCGGCGCCGGTCGCTTTTGTCGGCGGCACGCTGGTGCCGGTCGGCGGCCACAATCCGATCGAGGCGGCGCTGCTCGGCGCGGCCATCCTGCATGGCCCCGCCGTCGCCAACGCGACCGAGATCTATGCCGCGCTCGACCGCGGCACCGGCATGCCGCCAGTGACGGGCGCCGAAGATCTCACGGCGGCGCTGCTCGCCCTCTATGCCGATCCGGCCGCCATCGCCGAAACGGTAGCGCGCGGAACGGCGGCGCTGGCGCCCTATGCCGGCGCCCTCGACGCGACCCTTTCGGCGCTCGCCCCGTGGCTGGAGCCGCTCGGCATGGCGGCGCGGGCAAGGGCCGGCGGCGGCGCGGCCGGCGCATCATGATCACGGCGCCGCGTTTCTGGTGGCGCGCCCGCGCCGGCCTCGCCGCGCATCTCTTGCAGCCGGTGGCGGCCGTCTGGGGCTGGAAAGCGGGCGCGCGCATGGCCGAGGCGCCGGAGATGCGTGCCGCTGTGCCGGTCATCTGCGTCGGCAATTTCGTCGTCGGCGGCGCCGGCAAGACGCCGACCGCGCTGGCGCTCGCCGAGAGGATCCGCCGGCTCGGCCTTTCGCCGGGCTTCCTGACGCGCGGCTATGGCGGCACGATCCGCTCGGCGCACCGGGTCGATGCTTCGCGCGACAGCGCCGCGCTGGTCGGCGACGAGCCGCTGCTGCTCGCCGAGGCCGCGCCCGTCGTGGTGGCGCCGCACCGGCCGGACGGCGTCCCGCTGCTGCTCTCAGCCGGCGCCGATTGCATCATCATGGATGACGGCTTCCAGAACCCGTCGCTCGCCAAGGATTTCTCGCTCGTCGTCGTCGATGGCGGCGCCGGTATCGGCAATGGCAGTGTCATGCCGGCCGGGCCGCTGCGTGCGCCGCTCGCCAGCCAGATGCCCCGCGCCGACGCAGTGCTGGTGATCGGCGACGGAGACGCGGGCGATGCCGTGGCGCGCATGGCGGAGCAAGCGGGAAAGCCGGTCCTCCGCGGCCGGCTCGAGGCCGAGGGCGGGCCGGCGGGCGAAGGGGAGAGGCGCGTCCTCGCCTTTTCCGGCATCGGCCGGCCGGAGAAGTTCCACGCCTCGCTGCAAGAGGCCGGCTTCGAGGTCGCGGCAACCGAGGCGTTTCCCGATCACCACCCCTATGGCGAGGCCGATGCGGAGCGGCTCATCGCCCGCGCGGAGGCGGAGGGACTGGCGCTCGTCACCACCGCCAAGGACGCCGTCCGCCTCAAGGGCCATGGCGGCGCGCTGGAGCGGCTGGCGGAGCGGGCGCGCGTGCTGCGCGTCCGGCTCGTCTTCGAGGATGAAGCGATGCTGGAAGGCCTGATCCGCGCGGCGATCGAGCGGAAGCGCTCGAGCCTTTCCGGGCTTGCTGGTAGCGCTCTGCCGGGCGGCGCCGGGGCCCGGGGGTGGGGGGTGGCG
>CAWZZK010000268.1:0-29160 GCA_963966455.1 Kaistia sp.
GGCGCGCCGAGAGCGGCCAGCGCGGCTTCATGCTGACGGGCGACCCGGCCTATCTCGCCGTCTACCAGCAGAGCTTCGACCTCATCAGGCCGCGCATGGACGAGCTGACGCGGCTCGTCGCCGACAATCCCGACCAAGCGACCCGCGCCGCCAGGCTGACGCAGATCGTCGCCACCAAATATGACGAGTTGCAGCGCATCACCGAGCTGGCCCAGTCCGGCGACAGCTCGGGCGCGCTGGCGATCGTCCGCGATACCGCCGGCCTCCAGCTGATGGCCGATTTCGTCACGGTGAGCGGCGAGATGCGCCAGATCGAGCAGGATCTGCTTGAGGATCGCTCGGCGCGCAGCCTGAACACCGGCCGCTGGCTGCTCGCGACGACGCTCGTCGGCGCCATCGCGCTCGTCGTGTTGGCCGCCATTGCCATCGTCTTGATCCGAAAGAGCAATTCCGGGCTCGTCCGTGCCCGCGAGCAGCTTCAGGAGGCGAACGCCCATCTGGAGGAGAAGGTCGCCGAGCGCACGGCCGACCTTCAGGACGCCAATGACGAGCTGCAGCGCTTCGCCTATATCGTCAGCCATGACCTCCGCTCGCCGCTCGTCAACATCATGGGCTTCACCGGCGAACTCGAGGCGATCCGGAACGATATCGCGGCGAAGGCCGACAAGAACGATCCCGAGAGCCAGCAGATCATCGGCGATTTCGACGAGGCGGTCGGCTTCATCAAGGCGTCGATCTCGAAGATGGATCGCCTGATCAACGCGATCCTCAACCTGTCGCGGGCGGGACGGCGGGCGTTCACCCCGCAGGAGATCGATCTCGGCGCCGCGCTGGACACGATCCGCAACGCCGTCATGCATCAGGCCCAGGCCGCCGACGCGACGATCACCATCGGCCCGCTGCCAGCCATCGAGAGCGACCGGCTGGCCATCGACCAGATCTTCTCAAACCTCCTCGACAATGCGGTCAAATATTTGAAGCCCGGCAGGCCCGGCGAGATCGAGGTCACGGGCAGCGAGCGCGGCGGTTTCGTCGTCATCCGCGTCGCCGATAACGGCCGCGGCATCGATGCTGCGGATCGCGAGCGCGTGTTCGAACTCTTCCGGCGCGCCGGCGTGCAGGACCGGCCAGGCGAGGGCATCGGCCTTGCCCATGTCCGCGCGCTCGTCCGCCGGATCGGCGGCAAGATCCGGCTCGACAGCGTGCCCGGCGAAGGCAGCACCTTCACGGTGATCCTGCCCCGCCGCTGGCGCGAGGAAGCCGCCGAACAGAAAGCCGAGTCATGATGCGGCGAAGCTTGTGGACGGCGGCATTCCGGTCCAAGGAAGGGACCGGAACGGCAGAAGGATGCGGACAATGAGCGATACCGCCAATCACGTGACGATCGTCATGGTCGAGGACGACGAAGGCCATGCGCGGCTGATCGAGAAGAACATCCGCCGCGCCGGCGTCAGCAACGAGATCAAGGCCTTCACCAACGGCACCAGCGCGCTCGACTTCCTGCTCGGCGAGGATCGCACCGGCGCCAACCGCAAGGGCGAGGCGCTGCTCATCCTGCTCGACCTCAACCTGCCCGACATGACGGGCATCGATATCCTGAAGGCCGTGAAGAGCAGCCCGCATATCCGCACCTCGCCGATCGTCGTGCTGACGACGACGGACGACCAGCGCGAGATCGAGCGCTGCTACGAGCTCGGCGCCAGCGTCTATGTCGTGAAGCCGGTCAACTACGAGAACTTCGCCAACGCGATCCGTCAGCTCGGCCTCTTCTTCTCCGTGATCAAGGTACCTGAGGCCAGATGATGGGTGGTCAGCCGGTCGTCCTTTATGTCGACGACGATGCAGGATTATGCCGGCTGGCCGACAAGGACCTGACGCGCCATGGGTATCGCGTCGAAACGGCCGGCGATGGCGAAGCCGGCCTCGCGCGGCTGCGCGCCGGCGGCATCGACGTGGTCGCGCTCGACCATCCCCTGCCGGGCCGCACCGGTCTCGAGATCAGGGCCGAGATCAACACGATGCCGGACGCGCCGCCCGTCGTCTATGTGACGGGCGAGGCGCAGGGCCGCGTCGCCATCGCGGCGCTGAAGGCCGGCGCCGCCGACTATGTCATCAAGGAAGCGAGCGAGGACTTCTTCCCGCTGCTCCGCGCCGCGATCGCCTCGGCCCTCGCCTCGCGGGCGCTGAAGCGCGCCCATGACCGCGCCGAAGCGGAAGTCCGCGAGGCTCGCGACCGCTTCCAGGCGCTCGCCGAGGAGCGCGCGCTCATCATCCAGGAAGTCAATCACCGCGTCGGCAACAGCCTGCAGCTCGTCGCCTCGCTGCTCAACATGCAGGCCGCCGCCCATCCCGACGCCGGCGTCAAGAGCGCGCTCGCGGCGGCGGTCGGCCGCGTGATGGCCGTCTCGCAGGTGCATCGCCGTCTCTACACCTCCGACGACGTGCACAGCGTCGCGCTCGACCTCTATCTCGGCAGCCTCATCGAGGATCTCGCCCGCGCCAGCGAGACCGATCACGAGGGCCGCCAGATCATCCACAAACTCGACGCGGTCGCCATCCGTCCCGATCGCGCGGTGGCGCTCGGCGTCATCATGACCGAGCTGATTCTCAACGCCCTCAAATATGCCTATCCGGACGGCGCGGGCGCCGTGCGCGTGTTCCTCGTCGCGGGCGAAGGCAATATCGCCATGACCGTCGAGGATGACGGCGTCGGCACCGAACGCGACAACCGCCCCGTCGGCACCGGCCTCGGCCGCCGCATCATCCAGGCGCTGGCCGGCAAGCTCGAGGCGGCCATCGAGCATGACCTGCAGCATTCCGGCACGCGGATCACGATCCGCTTCCCGGAAATCGAGCCGAAGATGGCGCCGGCCTCGATCGGTTGAACCAATCGGCGGCTGCCGCGTTGGCGCAGCGTCCGTCCTTCCCGGACGGCGTCGCCACGACTGGAGCCGACAATGCGGTTGTTCGAATGCCGGGCCTGCGCCCACCCTCTCTCTTTCGACGAGATGTCGTGCGAGGGATGCCAGAGGCCGCTCGGCTTCATCCCGGCGGAAGGGCAGCTGCGCTCGCTCGATCCGGCCGGCACCGGTCAATATGGCGAGGACCTCTTCACCGTCTATGGCGGTGACGGCACGACCTGGCGCGCCTGCGCCAATCGCAGCCACGGCGTCTGCAACTGGCTGATCGAGATGGACAATCCGGAGCAGCTGTGCCTGTGCTGCCGGACCAACATGGTCATCCCCGACCTGTCGAGCCAGGTCTACAGCCAGCGCTGGCGCGACATCGAGGTGGCCAAGCACCGCCTCTTCTACAGCCTGCTGCGCCTCGGCCTCGCGGTGCCGAACAAGGCGGATGACCCGGTCGCGGGCCTCTCCTTCTCCTTCCTCGCCGACGAGAACGACATCCGCGTCCTCACCGGCCATGACGAGGGGCTCATCACCCTCAACATCGTCGAGGCCGACGCCGTCGAGCGCGAGAAGATGCGCACCGACATGCACGAGCCCTATCGCACGCTGCTCGGCCATTTCCGGCATGAGATCGGCCATTATTACTGGGACCGCCTCGTCCGCGACGCCGGCCGCCTCGAAGAGAGCCGCGCCGTGTTCGGCGACGAATCCATTGACTACAACGAGGCGCTGCAGGCCTATTACGGCGGCACGCCTCCGGCCGACTGGCAGGAGCGCTATGTCAGCCAGTATGCGACGGCCCATGCGTGGGAGGATTTCGCCGAAACCTTCGCGCACTACATGCATATGCTGGATACGCTGGAAACGGCCTATGCCTTCGGCCTGCGCATCCGCCCCAAAGCCCGTGCCGATGGCATGATCGACGCCAATATCGACTTCGATCCCTATCGCAACGCCGCATTCAGCGACATCGTCGATGCCTGGGGCCCGCTGACGCTGGCGATGAACTCGATCAACCGCTCCATGGGCCAGCCGGACCTCTACCCCTTCAAGCTCGGCCCCGGCGTCATCGACAAGCTGGCCTTCATCGACCAGCTGCTGCGTCCGCGTGACGTGGTCCGCCAGGCGGCGTGAAAGCCGTCACATCGCGCGGATCGGGCATCGTCTAGCAGGAGGGCGCCGGCAACGAGCCGGCGTTCTCTTGGAAAGATCCCCCGATGATCCGCGAATTCACCCGTAGCTCTGCCCGGCTTGCCGCCTATCTCCGTGCCCGCAAGGCGCGCGATACGCTGATGAGCCTCGACGACCGCCTGTTGGCCGATATCGGCCTTTCCCGCACCGACATCGCCCGTGCGGTCGCCGGTCATGTGTCGCGCTGAACGCTGCCGCAGCTGCGCCGACTGTCCCGCGGCGCGTCTTGCCGGGAACCTGGCGGCGCCGGCTCAGTCGGCGCCGCCGGCGAGGCTGCGGCCGGCCGCGAGGACCGCGGCATCCGTCCCGAGCGCCGTCGTCACGCTGCCGCCCTTCTCGTTGTAGGGCGCGCCGTTGAGCGCGGGATCGCGCCACGGCCCGGTCGTGATCGTGATGCCGCGAAAGGCGAGTTGACCATTGACGCGGGCGAGGTTCATGCCGCCCGACGAAGCGCCGGTGGCGTCGCAGTCGGTGCGGAAGAAGGACGTCTTCTCCGTCGAGATCGGCTTGCGGCGAACGGTGCAGCCCTGCACCACCGGCATGCCGCGATCGACCTCGCGCGCCATGTCCGCCGGATGGGCATTGACGACGATCAGCTTCTCGCCGGTCCGTACCGGAATGTCGGCGAGAACCGGAAACGGCACCGCGCCCTCCAGCGGTTCGGCGAGACGGACCACCGCATAATCGTTGTTGGATCCCGGCTTCGGCTTCTTCGCCCCGAAGCGGGCATTCGCGTCGTCGACCAGAAGGTCGATCATCACCGGCGAAGCCGCCTGGTTCTTGAAGAAGCACTTCCAGCGCCGTTGCCCCGATGGCTCGAAGAAGACATGCGCCGCCGTCAGGATCTGCCGGTTGTTGAGGAACAGCGCCGCCGAGCCGACCGAGGGCGAGGGCGACAGGCAGCCGACATAGCCCGACACCATCCGGATGCGCGCGATATCGGCCGCGTCGAGCCCGAGCGAGGGGCCGAGCCGCACCAGCGAATCACGTCCGTCCTCGCCGTCGATGATATTGACGCGGACAAGGTTGGACGATGCCGCAGGAACAGCCGGCGCTTCGAGCGCCCGCGGACTGGCCGAAGCGGGGAGACAGAAGGCGAAAATCGCCAGAAAGGCAGCGAAAGAGCGGGTCGGGATGCGCATTGCGAGAAGATGGCACGGCGGATGGCGAAGGTCACGCCTGGAGCCATTCCAAAGATGAAGGCAGCGCTTGTATCTGCGCAATTTTGCGGCAGATTGTGGTGGACCAGCCACTCGGCTCAACCGGGAGGCGCCGCACCGCTTTCGCAGCGACGGCCAAGGTCTGCAGCGAGGCTTTCTGACGGCGAAGGGTGTCATGTCGGCCATCACGCGCAGCGCTCTCGGCTATTACGCCGACTTCTATGTCTATCCGGCCGCCCTGTTCGGCCTGCTCGTCGCGAGCTACGCGATGGGCGACGGGGTTGACCCGCTGATGTGGGTCGCCGCGGTGCTGGCCGGCCTCTTCCTATGGACGCTCGTCGAATATCTCATCCACCGCTTCGTGCTGCACAATGTCGTCTATTTCCGCGACCTGCACGATCAGCATCACGCCTCGCCGACCGATCTCATCGGCACGCCGATCTGGATCAGCTTCTCGCTGCTGACGCTGGCGGTGCTGCTGCCGTCCTGCCTCGCCTTCGGCATCGCCAAGGGCTGCGGCTTCACCTTCGGCGTGACGGCCGGCTATCTCACTTATTCCTTCGCCCATCATGTGCTGCATCACTGGCGCATGGTGCCGGGCCATCCGCTCTATGGCTGGAAGCGCCAGCACGCGCTGCACCACTTCCGCCATGACGAGGGCAATTTCGGCGTCACGACGCTGTTCTGGGACCATGTCTTCGGCACGGCACTCAAGGGTCCGAAGCCGAGGAATTGAGTTCGTTTGGCAGCCACCGGCTCATCTGAACGGCATGGGATAAATACTGCAATCGGCAAAGAAGAGTAGATCAACCGAACCAATACCAATGCCGATCGGCACGACGCCTATGACATCTTGTGCGTCCTCGTCGGGTGTTGGGCGCCTGACGGTCTTGACGTCGACAACTGCTCGTGGCCAAGAACCCAAAAACAAACCGTCCTTGGACGATTTGCGAGATGAGTCCACATATTCTTGGGCCCTTCTTGCAAACTCCTCCGCATTGAAGCGCTTGCAACTGTCGCTGCCCGCTGCAAAGGACAAGAAAAACGCCAAAAGAGAACCGACAATCCCGCCATCATAGATGGCGTGCCCCCTGCTGTTCAATTCGCTCTCCGACGCCTCCCCTCACTCCTTGAAAACCACAACAGCATGCGTGGTCACGCAATACGCGCCTGCGCTCGAGGCGGCCCAGCGCAAGTTTGCCTTACTGCCTCGCTATGTTGTCTTAGGCAATGACGGCGGAACAGGGATGGCTGAGCGGAATGTGCAAGTCGGTCGGCGGCCCTCATCACAAAAGCAACTATCTTCGCGGGACCAATCACGAAACCTGACACCGGCTCGCGATGGGGGGTTGTTGCGCCCAAAGCGACATGTACTGCAATCACCGATTGGCGTTAATCAGCACCCACTATGAGATCAACAGCCTCTTGCCATGGCTTGTAACTCGGAAGCGAGTGTACGGTCCCATCCGGCCGAACAAAGATCGGGCCGTTTCCGGCCAGAGCAGCCGAGAGATTGCCACGGTGAATATATTCGGACGAGTTATAGAAAAAAACCCAACCCCGCTGGGTTTCTATGATCTTGTCTTCATAAATCTCGAACATCCCTCCCGACCGGTGGGCGAGACGTTCAACCAACTCAATCGCCAAGGATAGTGCAGCCGCTCGATCCAACTTGTCTCCCCGCGTAGTCGCAAGCGCCGCTATGCAAGAAAGCCGCAGGGCGAGTCAGAGCTCGCCCTGCCCTCCCCTTACACCCGCTTCCGCCGCGACTTGGCAAAGGTGTCGAAGGCGACGGCCAGCACGATGATCACGCCGATGATGATCTGCTGGATATAGGACGAGACGTTCATGATCACGAGGCCGTTCAGCAGAACGCCGATCAGGAACGAGCCGACGATCGTGCCGAAGATCGTGCCGACGCCGCCGAAGAGGGACGTGCCGCCGATCACCACCGACGCGATGACGGTGAGCTCATAGCCGGTGCCGGCCACCGCCTCGGCCGAGTTGAGGCGCGCCGCCAGGACGAACGCGCCGAGCCCGGCGAAGAAGCCCATGATTACGTAGACGCTGCAGATGATCCAGGTGACGTTGAGGCCGGAGAGCCGCGCAGCCTCGGGATTGCCGCCGACGGCATAGATCTGCCGCCCATAGCGCGTGTAGCGCAGCACGATATGGGCGATGAGGCCGAAGACGAGGAAGATGATGACCGGGACCGGGACCGGGCCGATCTTGCCCTGGCCCCACCAGGTGAAGTCATGCTCGAAGCCGGAGATCGGGCCGCCGGCCGCAAAGAGCAGCGCCGCGCCGCGGAAGACCGACATGCCGCCGAGCGTCACGACGAAGGGGGGCACCTTGAGCCGCGTGATCGAGACGCCCTGGATCAGGCCGCCCACGACGCCGACGAGGATCGCGGCGAGCGCCGCGAGTTCCCAGCCATAGCCGACCCCGCCCTCGCCCACCGTGAAGCGGTCCTGCATGCCGCCCTTGGCGACGGCCGCGGCGACGAGGCCGGCAAAGGCCAGCAGCGAGCCGACGGAAAGGTCGATGCCGGCCGTCAGTATGACGAAGGTCATGCCGATGGCGAGCAGGCCCGTGATCGAAACCTGCCGCATGACGTTGAAGAGATTGATCGACGACAGGAAGCGCGGCTCGAGCAGCGAGAAGATCGCCATGAGCACGAAGAGGAAGATCAGAGGCGCGAAGCGCGCCAGGAATCCGAAGAGATCGACGCCGTTGTCGGACGCCGCGCCAGGTCTCGCCTCAGCCATGAACCGCCTTCCTCCACCCTTTTGTCGTCCGGATAGCCTCGCCCGCCTGGTCAGGCGGCGCGGCTCTGGCTCCCGAGCGTCATCATCGCCATCAGCTTTTCCTGCGTCGCGTCGGAACGCGGCAGTTCGCCCGTCACCTTGCCCTCCCGCATGGTGATGATGCGGTCCGAGACGGCCAGCACTTCCGGCAGCTCGGACGAGATGGCGATCACGGCGATGCCGGACCGCGCCATCTCATAAAGAAGATTGTGCACCTCGACCTTGGCGCCGATATCGATGCCGCGCGTCGGCTCGTCGACGATCAGAACCTTGGGCCGCAGCGCCAGCCAGCGCGCCAGCACGACCTTCTGCTGGTTGCCGCCCGAAAGATTGCCGACCGGCTGGTCCGGGCCCGCCATGCGGATATTGAGCAGCTTGCGATAGTCCTCGACCAGCCGCCGCTCCTTGGTCTCGTCCATGAAGAAGCCGAAATGCTCGATCTGGTCGAGCGAGGCGATCGACATGTTGGTGCGGATCGCCTGCGCCAGGAACAGCGCCTGCAGCTTCCGGTCCTCCGGCACCAGGCCGATGCCGCGCGAGATCGCGTCGCGGGGCGAGCGGATCGCGACGGTCTCGCCGCCGATGATCACGGTGCCGGAATCGAACGGATCGGCGCCGAAAATGGCTCGCGCCGTCTCGGTCCGGCCGGCGCCGACCAGCCCGGCGATGCCGAGGATCTCGCCGCTGCGCACAGAGAGCGACACGTCGCGGATCTCGGTCGCATGCGGATCCTGCGCGGTGCGCAGCCGCGTCAAACCCTTCACCTCGAGCGCGACCGCGCCGGGCGGCGGCGCCTCGCGATGCTCGAACAGCGTGTTGACCTCGCGGCCGACCATCAGGCGGATGATGCCGTCGATGGTGATGTCGGCGACATCGCCGGCGCCGGCGTTGCGGCCGTCGCGCAGCACGGTGAAGCGGTCGCAGACCTCCATCACCTCTTCGAGGCGATGGGTCACGAAGATGATCGAGATGCCCTCTTCGCGCAGGCGCCGCACGATCTTGAACAGCTTCTCGACTTCGGCGAGCGAGAGCGCCGAGGTCGGCTCGTCCATGATGATGACGCGCGAATCCATGGACAGCGCGCGGGCGATCTCGACCATCTGCTGCTCGGCGACCGAAAGATCGCGCACGAGCGTCATGGGATTGCGGTCGAGACCGATGCGGCGCGTCAGCTTCTCCGTCTCGCTCGCCATGCGCGACCACGAGACGAACGGCCAGCGGCCGGGCTCGCGGCCGATGAACACGTTCTCGGCGATGCTCATGTCGGGCGCGAGCGTGAATTCCTGATAGATCGTCACGATGCCGAGCTGCTGCGCGACATGCGGATTGGCGAGCGTGACGGGCTTGCCGTCGAAGACGATCTCGCCCTGGTCCGGCCCCTGCGCGCCGGCGAGGATCTTGAGAAGCGTCGACTTCCCGGCGCCGTTCTCGCCGAGCAGCGCGTGGATCTCGCGCGGCGCCACTTCGAGCGAGACCCCGTCCAGCGCCTTCACGCCGGGGAAGCTCTTGGTGATGCCGGACATCTTGAGAAGCGGCGCAGTGGCGGTCACGGGCATTCCCAATGGCTTCCGCACGGCGCTGCTCTTCAAGAGGCGCGGCGGCATGTGTCGGGGAAAAGCGAAATGGTCCGGGCGCCAGGCGCCCGGACCTTGCCGTCGGACGGGGCTTACTTCACCTCGCCGAGACGCTCGGCGGTGTTGAGGTTGTCCTTGGTGATCGCGACCGGGGTCAGCAGCGTGACCTGCTGGTCGGGCTTCTTCTTGTCCTTGATGAAGGCGACGAGCGTGTCGACGCCGAGCGCGCTCTGCTTGCCCGGGAACTGCTCGATCGTGGCGGTGAGACCGCCGTCGCGCACCTGGGCGAGAGCCTCCGGAAGCGCGTCGAAGCCGATGATCGCGATGCCGGAAAGGTTGCGGCCCTTCACGGCCTCGAGCGCGCCGAGCGCCATGTCGTCATTGGCGGCGACGATGACCTTCGGCGGCTCTGCGAGGCCCGACAGCGCGGCTTCGGTCACGGCGAGACCCTTGGCGCGGTCGAAACCGGCGGTCTGCTCGAAGACGATCTTGTACTTGTCGGCCGCCTTGTCGAGGACGTTGTGCAGGCCCTTGTTGCGGTCGATCGCCGGCGAGGCGCCCGACTGGCCCTGCAGGTTGATGATCGTCGCGCCATCGGGATAGAGCTTCATGATCAGCTCGCCCTGGGCTTCACCGCCCTTGACGTTGTCGGCGCCGATATGGGCGAGGATGCCCTCGACCTGCGCCACGCGGCGGTCGACGGTGACGACCGGGATGCCGGCCTCGACCGCCTGCTGCAGCGCCGGCGCCATGGCGTCGACTTCGTTCGGGCTGATCACGATGCCCTGCACGCCCTTGGTGATCGCCGCTTCGATATCGGCGGTCTGCTTGGGCGAGGACACCTGGCCGTCGCTCTCGATCACGGCGACGCCCTGCTTCTGGGCCTCGGCCTTGAACGCGTTCATCATGTGCACGAAGAACGGGAAGGTCAGGCCCGGCACCGAAGCGAGGATGGTCACATCCTCCGCCTGCGCCTTCACCGGAGCCGTGGACATCGCCGCGAGCGCAATGGCGCCGGCGGCAAGGATGGACCTTGCAGTCTTGGACATAGAAAACCCTCCCTCACGCCCTCGTTCTATGGGGCTGAGGGAGAGCATGCCGCAGGCCCGAATGCCGCGCAATCACGATTTCAATCGGTTTATGGGCAAGTTCACGCAAGTCGGCGCAAAAAAGGACAAGTGCCCGTCAGCGCCTCTTGAAACCGACCCAGCCGCCCTCGCCGTCGAAGAGCACGTCGAAGCCGTTCAGGAGATGGAACGACGTGTTGACGAAGGGCTTCTTCCGATCCGAGACGTCGAGATGGACCCGCGCCGGCGCCATCGCCTGCGAGCGGTCGCCGGTCGTGAAGCTGTAGAGCGGCGCGCTCTCCGAATCGTCGCCGAGCAGCACCGCGATCTCGGTACCGTCGTCGAGCGGCCCCGGCTGGGCTTCGCTCGGAGGCACGGTGAGGAACATGTCGCCGACGCCCGTATCGACCAGCATGGTGCCGCAGGCAGCCGGCGACGCGCCCGCCACGCTGATGCAGGCCGGCACCGCCTTCCAGTCCGGCAGATCCTGCTGGCGCTCCAGCTTCACGAAACGGAATTCGCCGCGCGCCACCTTCTCGTCGATGCCGACATCGATGCCCTCGGCCCGCAGCACATAGCCCTTGCGGGCCGTTCCAGCCGAAACGCGCAGCAGCGGGTTCTTCTCGGGGGTGCTCTCGGACTGGCGATCGCCCTCGCGCGCAAAGCCGATGCCGACCATGGCGATATCGCGCGGATCGTCGTTCGGCGTGCAGTTGCGCGACTGCTCCAGGCATTCGACGCGGGTCACGGCGAGGATCGGCATCGGCTCGGTGGTGACCGAGGCGCCGTCCTCGCCCGAGAGGGTCAACGGAGTCGTGACCCAGGAGCCGATCATGACGCGTCCGGAACTCGTATAGGTGAGCCGGCCATCGCCGACCACGGGAAGCTGGTCGAAGCCCGGAATGAGCGCCGCCGCGACGACGACGCCGGTCGAGCCGGAATCGAGTTCGGCGCGCATGACCCGGTCGCCGAAGGAAAGCCCGATGCGCGGCACCGCGCGGATCTCGCCGTCGCCGGCATTCAGATAGCGGAGATGGATGCTGCCGGAGGTCGAGCGATAGTCCGGCCTCTCCTCGGCCGAGGCGGCGGTGGCAGCGACGAGCGCGGCGACGAGCACTGCCGCGGCGGTGATCGAGCGGCTGGCGCGCGCGGTCGGCCGCCGGGCCTGCGCGATGCTGTCTGATCCGAAGCTCATGGATGTCCTCCCGGGGGTGAGTCAGCCGAAGCTAGTCGCAGCCCGTTAACGCGACATTCCCGCCAAGGCTCCCGCGCCCGCCAAGGCTCCCCGCGCCCGCCCGCGATAGATAGCCGGCAACGCAACGCCGCCCCTCCCCGCCCTCCCCGGGAGCGGCGACGCCAGACGCCTAGCAATCGGCACCTGCCGGACGCCGCCGCTGGACTGCGCCCCTCCGGCATCGGCCAGGCAGTATCGGCGACGGTTCGTGCGCCTCCGGCGCTCCGCGATCTTCAGGGTAAACGGAACCTTGTTGTTAGCTTTCGATTCACTCAGCAAGCGATCTCGAACATGCACAACCGGGGCCGGCAATTGACGCCGCAAGTATGCAAACAGTATTATACGTCTGATTTTCTGCAAATTTTAGAGGTATTTACCAAACAAGGCAACCAATCTGCTCGCGAATCCATATGGCAGCCAATATGGTAGATTTCTGTAGGGATGACCTTTAGGGAGTTTCAGGCGGTGCGTCTTCGCATAGCGAGCCTCGTGCTTCGCCCTTCGTGCGCTCATAGGCAACGGATAAATACTGACAGCTGGATCAATCGGCCTGATATTTACCGAATTCATCGACTTACTTCCCCGAAACCTGACCACCGCAGCGCATGCACGTACAGAACGACGCTCTGGAAGTGCTCATTGCGTGAGCACTTTACTGCGGTGCAAGCGTTCTACCGCAACGCGAATAAGTTGATAGCTGCCAAAATTCGTTGCTATCGTTTCGACGGGATTCCGCCGGCGATCACGGCCCGCCTGTCGGGGGTGCCCGCATTGTGATCGAACGCGGAACGGACGCGTTTTCGCCAAAGGCGCTGGCCGAGATGCGCGCGCTGCCCGGCTTCCGGGAGGCGTCGGCGCTTCTTCTCGAGGGCATCGTCTCGCTGCACCGATCGCGGCCCGCGCAGCACCGGCTGTTCGCCGATCGCGGTCGGGTGTTCGTCGCGTTCTTCTGCCTGCATCTGCACGGGCTGCCGAACCAGAACGGCGTGCGCCTCACGATGAGCCGGCTGGAGGCTGCCTGCCTCAACCACGGCATCTGCAGCGCGGCGCGGGCGCGCTCGATCGTCAACCTGATGCTGCGCGCCGGCTACCTCACGAGCGCGATCCATGCCGAGGACGGCAGGCTGAAGCCTCTCGAGCCGACCCGGCCGCTCCGCGACTATTTCCTGCAGCGCTGGACGATCAACATCGCCGGCCTCGCCGTCATCCGCCCCGAATTCGCCGATGCGTCATCCGCGCTGGAGCGGCCGACCTTCGGCGATGCCCTCTGTCGGCTGCTCGGACTGACGCACCAGACGGGACGCGGCCTGCCGGAAGAACCGGACGGTCTCTACGAACTCGCCGAACTCGACAGCGGCCTCATGATCGTTCTGCGCCTGGCGCTGGCGGGCCAACGCCGCGAGCCCGCGCCCAGCGCCAACGCCCTATCGCGGGAATTCGGCATCTCCCGCGCCCATGTCTCGAATATCCTGCAGGCGGCCGAGCGGGCAGCCCTGATCGAGCGCGGGGGACCGATGAACACCATCGCGATCCGGGAGCCGCTCTGCCAGCGGATCGGCGACTATTGCGCTGCGATCCTGCTGCTCTACCAGCGCGTGGTGCCGGAAGCGCTGGCGCTGGAGCGCAGCACCGCTTCCGGCCTCGAGACCGCCGGCGGGCCGGCTGGCCGAAGCTGAGCCGGCGAAACACCGGCCCAGTGCGCGCGTCCCGATGCGTGGAAGCCGTCAGCCCTGCTTCGGCAGATAGTGGCTGATGGCGTGGGCGAGGCCGGGCAGCGTCAGCGTCTGCAGCCAGACCCGCCCAGGACCGGTCAGCCGCGCCATGAACAGATCGCCGCTGGCGAAGAAGGTGCTGCGGACGCCCGAGAGCGAGGTCATCTCGAACTGCACGCCGGCGTCGAACAGGCCGACATGGCCGGGATGCACGGCGATCGACTGCCCCGCTGCGAGGTCATATTTCACGATCTCGCCGCCGAGTTCGACAAAGGCCGTGCCCGAGCCCGCGATCTTCTGCAGCACGAAGCCTTCGCCGCCGAAGACGCTGGCGCCGAGATTCTGCTGCAGCGCGCTTTCGACCGTGACGCCATGGCTTCCGCAGAGGAAGCCGTGGCGATGCACGATATAGCCGCCGCCCTCGACCGTAAGCTCGACGATCTGCCCCGGCAGCTTCGCGGCGAGGCCGACCATGCCGGGGCCGTTCTCGGCGTGGAATTCGGTGGTGACGATGCCGGCGCCCGAAACGGCGCGGCTGACGAGGCCGAACAGCCCGCCGCCGGCGCTGCCGCCGCCGAGCGAGGTCTTCAGCGCCACGCCGCCGGTCAGCCAGGACAATTGCTCGGCGACGCCGATGACCCGCTCGCCCTGCTGGAGTTCGATTTCGAGAACCGGCAGCACGCTGCCGATGAGCCGGGTCTGCATGGGACGCACTCCTCCTCGTGTGGGGACGCTGAACCTAGCGGCGCGTCGTTAACGGACGCCGAGCGCGGTGGATGCAATTTGCGCCGATCACCCGCGTGAGGATACTCTGAACCGCTTCAACGGGAGGAACCGACAGATGCGCCAGCTCCACACGACGCTCGGGCCGTTCACGAAGGATCAGCTCGGCATGATCCTTCCGCATGAGCATGTCTTCGTCGACCTCCGCACGCCGGACCAGCCCGGCTATGCCGAGGCCGAGGCGGCGGATGTCGTGCGCCTGATGGCGCCGGAGATCGAGGCGATCAAGGCGCGCGGCATCACCGCGCTCGTCGAATGCTCGACGGGCGGCGTCGGCCGCCGCGCCGATCTCGACCTCGCGGTGTCGCGCGCCACCAATTTCCCGATCGTCGTGCCGACCGGCAATTACCGCGAGCCCTGGATTCCGGATTGGGTGCGCGAGGCGAGCGAACAGGCGCTGGAAGACTGGATGGTCGACGAGCTCGATCACGGCATCGAGGACACGGGCGTGCGCGCCGGCTGGATCAAGCTTTCGGCCGGCGACGACGGCATCACGCCGCTGGAAGCGAGGATCCTGAGGGCCGCCGCCCGTGCCGGCGCCCGCACCGGCGCGATCATCGGCAGCCACACCATCCGAGGCCGCGTTGTGATGGACCAGCTCGACATCATCGAGAAGGAAGGCTACCGCGCCGACCGCTTCATCTCGATCCACACACAGGAAGAACCCGATTTCGCGCTCAACCGCGCGGTGGCCGATCGCGGCGCCTGGATCGAGTTCGATCATGTCGGCCGCGCCCCGGACGACGCCGTCGCCGACCTCGTCATCCGCGCGCTCGAGGCGGGCTACGAGGCGCAGATGCTCATCAGCCATGACCGCGGCTGGTTCGATCCGGCAACGCCCGGCGGCGGCACGCCGATGCCCTACACCCACCTCTCGGACGTCCTGTTGCCGCTGCTCGCGGAGCGCGGCGTCGCGCCGGACACGATCCGGCGCCTGACGCATGACAACCCGTTCAACGCCTATGCGCGCTGAGGCGCGTCAGAATATGGACGACTCGGCTACGGAACTGAAAGGTGTGTCGATCAGCACTAGGGGGGACCTAGAGTGACGGAAAAGGACCCGCAAGCACGCTCCCCAGCCCGGCAGGCTCTTCCTAGGTCTGCGTGGCTCTTGGCAGCCGGCTTCACCGTGGGCTGTGTCGGCGGCTTCTGGGTTGTCGGCTATACGCGAACGGGCGTCGCCTTCGCACATCAGCTTTGGAAGTGGCAAACGTTTGTCGCAGGTCTCTTTGCGATCCTCGCGGCCTACATCGCTGCTAGGCCTGTATATCGATCGCTCGACGAGATGAAGCGGCAATCTGCCTTCCAGCTCTACCAGGTTCACACTTAACAAATGCAGGCCAACGAGACTGAAATCCGCGAGATGCAGAGGGTTTCCGCGTCAATTGCTGAAGTATCCGGATTTATGATACGCACAATAGAAGAAATTCAAATTCGCGCTGAGATCTCTGGTCTTAACGACAGAGCCAACAAGACCATGAAGACAATAGCTGAAGCTATTAACGCACTCCGGAGCAGCCCCGAATTCACGCTCAGAGTGGCTGGCGAGGGGAGCAAAAGTTCGTCTGCATTTGCGCTTCTTCGCGTGTTTGAAGAGACGCAAAAGTTCCGTGCTTCGATTGCGGAACTGACAGACAGAGGGTTTCTCGTCTCTGGAGATATTGAAGCACTTCAATCTATCCACGGTGAATTCGTCAAATCCGGAGATCTGTTGATGGCATTTGCTGTCGACCGGGCAAGTGAACTCCAAACGGAAAACAATGTCCTTAAAAGCGAGCGCCGGTTCGTCTATCGCTTGAATGCAGGATGGCCCTCCTGAACGCAGCGCGACAACGCCGCCTGCTCATATGACCTCTGCGCCCCGCGCCGGGCGACACGGCTGATCAGGGCGTCGATCGCCGGATCCTCGCGCTCGTCCTCGATGTCGCGGAGGCTCTTGCTCACCGCCTGCTTGGTGACGCCGACCAGGCCGGCGACGCCCGTCATGGTGAAGCCGAGCTCGGTGACCATGAGATAGACGGCACGCATCCGCGTCCGCGCGATCGCGCCGCGGGTTGGCGGCAAGCAGCCGATCCCCCGGAATGCCGCGCGCGGCGTCGCGCCGGAAACGATCCGGCGGCTGACGCATGACAACCCATTCAACGCCTATGCGCGCTGAGGCGCGTCAGAACCACATGTCGCGGACGCAGCGGCCGTCGCGCGGCAGATCGTCGAAACTCGTCAGCCCGTCGAAGTGATCGATCGGCAGGTCGGCGACGGCCTCCGGCGGCGCGAGGCGGACATTGACCGCCATCCGTCGCCGCCCGTCCTCCTCGGCCATGAGCCCGCGCCAGGCGAGGACGCAGCCGCAGGTCGGGCAGAAATGCGTCTCGAGGACCGGCCGCTTGCGGTCGTGCCGCGCATAGGCCGTCGTCTGCCCATGCAGCGCGATGCGCTCATTCTCGAAGTCATAGGCCCAGAGCGCGCCATAGCGCCGGCAGAGCGTGCAGTTGCATGCCGTCACCGGCCCCGGATCGCCCGCAAGCGTCCAATGCGCCCCGCCGCAATGACAGGTCCCGACGAGCCTCTCCGCGCCCTCGCCCATCGCTAGCCGCCCGAAAGCAGCCATTTGACGAAGGCCGCGATCGGCACCCCGGCAATCACCAGCACCGCGACGGCAATGCGCAACAGATTGCCGAAACGGTCATCGCTGAACAGCGGCTTGCCGGACGGTCGTCTCAGCATGTGGGGCCTCCCGTGTGAAACTTGGGAGAGGGATCATCACCGCTGGGTGAGCCGACGGCAAGGACAGTGACGATGGAGGCGATGAAGCCTGGACTCGTGTTCTATTTGGTGCGCCCGCGCCGGCTGCACTATCCCCGAGATCTGCGCCATCACCGGCCACAGCGAGACGAGCGCGACGCGGAGCATGAAGCACTATCTCGGAAAGCACCCCGAAATGGCGCGCACCGCCATGAAGGAAGATGGCGGCCTGGCTTAGCGGCAAGGGAGCGAAGCTTTGGGGCTTGGCAAGTAGGGACAAAGCGAGAACGCCGTCCCCGTTATTCAGCGCTTCTTGGCGCCGGACGGCTGCTTTGATGTTGCGCTCCGCCGAAAACTCCGCCATTCGATGAATAGTTGCACGTGCTCTTGCTCTCGCCTGTCGTCAGACCGAAGGGAGGAACGCTATCAACTTCGGCGATGGTCGTCGAAGGAGCGAGAGCTCGGTGACTAGGAGACCGAGTGATGGTCGACTTTGACTATAGGCGTAACACCTGCCCCATCCACGCGCCGGTGTCGGTGCGCCCATACTGGCGATATCGGCACATGAGGTGGGAACGTGTCTGCCAACACTGTCGGCGCCTGCCGAACCAAGGTCCGGCAGACGCGACTTTGCTATAAACTGGGACCCTTTTAGGGTCCTCACTTGGGAGGCCCTTCAGGGCCTCCTCTTTTTTCTGAGCGTCGAGGCTCAGAACCGACCAGCTGCAATGCAGCGAATTCTCTGCGACACGCGGCGGCGTGCTCATTTCACGGTTTTGCGATTACCGCAATTCACAGCCTGACCATGGCTAGGTGAAGTCGATTTATCAACAGAAAGTTGATTTCGCCTTGAAGGTCACGGCTTGCGAATTGTCGCATTTGGGAAGCACGAGCTCAGGCTATGTTCTCCAGTTGCTCTCGGATGGAACTGCCGCATGCCCGATCGCTTTCCGCCGCCCTGGTCGCCCGCATCGAGGGTGGCTTCACGGTGGCGGACGCCAGCGGCTTCGCACTGGCCTAAGTCTATTCCAAACCCTCGCAATTCGCGGCCGACCAGCAGATGACGGAGGACCAAGGATCACAAGGCTCCCTGAGCTTATGAAGGCGCGCACTGGGAAAAGTCTCACG
This sequence comes from Kaistia sp., assembly GCA_963966455.1. GTDB lineage: Bacteria > Pseudomonadota > Alphaproteobacteria > Rhizobiales > Kaistiaceae > Kaistia > Kaistia cartagenensis. The sequence goes on from CAWZZK010000268.1 coordinate 18,308, forward strand.
TGAGACCTATTCGAGATCTCACGCCGCCTCACGTTCACGCTGCGTTCCATGGTTCCAAACTTAAGAACCACGCAACTGGTTGATTCCGTGAGAAGTTTTTGGTGGGTGCACTAGGGATCGAACCTAGGACAAGCTGATTAAGAGTCAGCTGCTCTACCAACTGAGCTATGCACCCGCCGCGCTGCGGAACTTGCCGCCGCGAACGAGGCGGTGTGTAGCAAAGGCCGTGGGGGCTGTCCAGCACCCTCGTCGCGATTTTGCCGCCTGTGGAAATCTTCGCGCTCGCGGACGGCGCGCCATGCCGCACGCGCGCCTTTCATTCCCCTGTCACGTCGGGCGGGTTTGTTGCGGCTTCACAATGAGATCGAGACCGACAGCAGGACAAGGGGGATACCCATGATCACGAGGCTCACGACCGCTGCGCTCGCCGCGACGCTCCTCGCCGGCACCGCCCTTCCCGGGCTCGGCGCCGCCGAGGCGGCCGAGATGTTCAACCGCATCGCCACCTTCCATGTCGTCGACAACCTCCCCGACGGCGCCGACAAGGAGAAGGCCACCGTCGCCGAGATCATCTCCGCCTCGGCCGACGGCAACACGCTCGTCTATACCGACAGCCCCGGCGAGCGGATCGGCATCATCGACCTCGGCGACCCCAAGGCACCGAAGGCGGCCGGCACCGTCGCTCTCGGCGGCGAGCCGACCTCGACCACCGTCGCCGGCGGCCATGCGCTGGTCGGCGTCGTGACCTCGAAGGACAAGGCGAAGCCGGCCGGCCATCTCGCCGTCGTCGACCTCGCCTCGAAGAGCGTGAAGGCGACCTGTGATCTCGCCGGCCAGCCCGATTCGCTCGCCAAGAGCCCGGACGGCAGCTTCCTCGCCATCGCGATCGAGAACGAGCGCGACGAGGAGGTGAATGACGGCGCCATCCCGCAGCTTCCCGGCGGCAGCCTCGTGACCTTCCGCCTCGCCGCCGACGGCAGCGTCGATTGCACGACCAGGACCGTGATCGACGTCGCCGGCCTCGCCGCGGTCGCGCCCGAGGATCCGGAGCCGGAATTCGTCGATTTCAACGCCAAGAACCAGATCGTCCTGACGATGCAGGAGAACAACGAGATCGTCATCGCCGACGCCGCCACCGGCAAACTCGTGACGCATTTTTCGGCCGGAACGGTCGATCTCGATGGCATCGACGTCAAGAAGGACGGCGTCATCGACCTGTCCGGTTCGATGAAGGGCGTGGCGCGCGAGCCGGACGCCGTCGGCTGGATCGGCGACGACCGCTTCGTCACGGCGAACGAGGGCGACTGGAAGGGCGGCAGCCGCGGCTTCACCATCTTCAAGGCGGACGGCACGGTCGATTACGACAGCGGCACCAGCCTCGAATATGAGACGGTGCGGCTCGGCCATTATCCCGAGAAGCGCAACAAGAAGGGCAACGAGCCGGAAGGCGTCGAGGTCGCGCGTTTCGGCGACGACACGCTGATCTTCGTCGGCTCCGAGCGCGCCTCGCTGGTCGGCGTCTACAAGGACGAGGGCGCCGGCAAGGCGCCGACGCTCTTGCAGGCGCTGCCGGGCGGCATCGGGCCGGAGGGGCTGCTCGCGATCCCTGAGCGGAAGCTCTTCGTCACCGCCTCGGAGAACGATCTCCGCGAGGACGGGCTGATCGGCTCGGTGGTCACGATCTATGAGCGCAGCGAGGCGCCCGCCACCTATCCGACGCTCGTCTCGGCCGACAAGGACGGCAAGCCGATCGGCTGGGCCGCCATCTCCGGCACGGTTGCCGACGCGACGGTGCCGGGCAAGCTCTTCGCCGTCATCGACAGCGCGCAGTCGCAAGGCGCGATCCTGACCATCGACGCGACGAAGGCGCCGGCCGTGATCACCGACCGCATCGTCGTCTCGAAGGATGGCAAGCCGGTGGAGAATCTCGATCTCGAAGGCATCGCGGTCGCTTCGGATGGCGGCTTCTGGCTCGCTTCGGAAGGCAATCCCGAGCGCGAGAAGAACAAGACCCAGTCGACGCTCGTCCGCACCGACGCCAAGGGCGTGCTCGTTGAGGAGATCGCGCTGCCGGCCGATCTCGCTGACAAGGCGACGCGCTTCGGCTTCGAGGGCGTGACCGTCACCGGCTCGGGCGCCGACGAGACCGTCTGGCTCGCCGTTCAGCGCGAGTGGAAGGACGATCCGAAGGGCATGACAAAGCTCCTCGCCTACAAGCCCGCCCACAAGAGCTGGGCCGCCGTCCATTATCCGCTCGAGAAGGCCGAGAAGGGCTGGGTGGGGCTTTCGGAGATCACCGCCGTTCCGGGCGGCCTCGTGGTCATCGAGCGCGACAACCAGATCGGCCGCGACGCGAAGATCAAGAAGCTCGTCTTCGTCCCGCTCGCCGGCGTCACCCCTGCCCCGCTCGGCGGCACGCTGCCGGTCGTCGCGAAGAAGGACCTCGTCGACCTGCTGCCGGCGCTCCAGGCGCCGAACGGCTATGTCCTCGACAAGATCGAGAGCTTCGCGATCGGCGCCGATGGCGAGGCCTATGCCATCACCGACAATGACGGCGTCGACGACTCCTCGGGCGAGACCCAGTTCATCCGCCTCGGCAAGATCGCCCTGCCGATGTAACGGCGGGCCTCGGCCCTCGGAAATGCGAAAGGCGCCGTCGCGAGACGGCGCCTTTTTCTTTATTCAGACGATGAGGCCGAGCCGACCCTACACCGCCGCCTGCGCGTGCTGGCGCTGGCGCTTCACGGCGATCTTGTTGACCGCCGAGATATAGGCCTTGGCGGAGGCGACCATGGTGTCCGGATCGGCGCCGCGGCCGGTGACCGACTTGCCGTCCTCCTCGAGGCGGACCGAGACCTCGGCCTGCGCGTCCGTGCCTTCGGTGACCGCATGCACCTGGTAGAGCGAGAGCTTGGCCTCGTGCGGCACGATCGCCTTGATGGCGTTGAAGGTCGCGTCCACGGGGCCGTTGCCGGCGACTTCCTTGGTGATATGCGTGCCGTCGACGTCGAGGCTGATGATGGCCTTGGACGGCCCGCCGGTGCCGGCGATCACGGTCAGCGACAACAGGCGGAAGCGCTCGCTCGCCGCTGCGACTTCGTCGCCGACCAGCGCCTCGATATCCTCGTCATAGACATGCTTCTTGCGGTCGGCGAGGTCCTTGAAGCGCTTGAAGGCGTCTTCCAGCGCGTTGTCGCCGAGCTCGTAGCCGAGCTCCTTCAGCTTCTCGCGGAAGGCATGGCGGCCCGAATGCTTGCCCATGACCAGCGAGGTCGCCTTCACGCCGACGCTCTCCGGCGTCATGATCTCGTAGGTCTCGGCGTTCTTCAGCATGCCGTCCTGGTGGATGCCGCTCTCATGCGCGAAGGCGTTCCGTCCGACGATCGCCTTGTTGTACTGGACCGGGAAGGCCGAGACGGCCGAGACCAGCTTCGAGGCGCGGGTCAGCATCGTCGTCTCGACCCGCGTCTGGTAGGGCAGCACGTCGCCGCGGGTGCGGATCGCCATCACCACCTCTTCCAGCGCCGCATTGCCCGCGCGCTCGCCGAGGCCATTGATCGTGCATTCGATCTGCCGCGCGCCGCCCATGACGCCGGCCAGCGAATTGGCGACCGCGAGGCCGAGATCGTCATGGCAATGGGTCGAGAAGATCGCCTTGTCGGAATCCGGCACGCGCGCGATCACCTCGCGGAACATCGCGGCATATTCCTCCGGAACGGCATAGCCGACCGTATCGGGCAGGTTGATCGTGGTGGCGCCGGCCTTGATCGCCGCGTCGACGCAGCGGACCAGATAGTCGATCGGCGTGCGGGTCGCGTCCATCGCCGACCACTCGACATCCTCGACGAGGTTGCGCGCCTGCTTGACGGTGGCGGCGATGATGTCGAGCACCTGCTCCTCGCTCTTGCGCATCTGGTGCGCCAGATGGATCGGCGAGGTGGAGACGAAGGTGTGGATGCGCGGACGCTTGGCGACGCGGACCGCCTCGCCGGCGCGGGCAATGTCGCCCGAGATGGCGCGGGCGAGACCGGCGATGGTGACGTCGGGGCCGGCGCGGCGGGCGATCTCCTGCACGGCCTCGAAATCGCCCTGGCTGGCGATCGGGAAGCCGGCCTCGATGATGTCGACGCCCATCTCCTCCAGGAGCTCGGCGACCTCGAGCTTCTCCTCGAAGGTCATCGATGCGCCGGGGCACTGCTCGCCGTCGCGCAGCGTGGTGTCGAAGATGACGACGCGGTCCTTGCTGGCGTCGGCTGTGGTGGCGGTCATGGCTCTCTTCTTCCTTCTGGCGGCCGGCCCGGCCCAATCTCATCGGCTGGCGTTCGGGAGGCGGCTCGAATGCGGGGGTTCTTTTCGGCACGATCCCCTGAGAGCCCGGCCGCTTGCGGCCTGCCGACGCTCAGGGGCAGCTAAGAAGGAGGAGGGCTTTCGGAAGTCCGCGCAGCGATGTGACGACAATAGGCATGGCGGCGCCACGGCGGGAAACGCGTCCCGCGGTCGGCATCGTCTCATGCGTCGTCAGGCTCATATCGGCTCCGAAGGAACAGGCGGTCGCGCCCGCATCCAGCGTCCCGGCCAAGGCCGAAACACGCCAACTCATATCAATCTCGCGCGGAAAAGCGCAAGCCCCGCTGATGACGACGCGTTCAGTTGAACGCATAGACCGCGACGAGCGTCGCGAGCAGCGCGGAAAGCCCGCTCGCCGGGCCGAGCACCTTCATCCGGGCGCCGAGCGCGGCATTGCCCGTGCGGCGGATCTTGGCATAGGTCGCGTGCTGCGCGCCGGCGAGGAGCGTCAGGAGGACGACGAACACCATCTTCAGCCAGAAGAGCTGCGACAGGTTGCCGGGGCCGCCGAATACGCTCCATACCATGATGAGCCCGGTCGCCCAGAGGAGCAGCAGCCCCGTCGCGGAGATGTTGGCGAAGACGGGCGGCAGCCGCTTCAGCGCCGCTGCGCCCTCGGCATTGGCGGCGGCGGCGAAGCGCATCGTCACGGCCGAGCCGATGCCGCCGGCAAAGCCCATGGCGAGGCCGACGAAATGAATGAAAAGCAGCAGCTGCGTCACGGAAGCCCTCCCAGGCAGGAACGATTCCAGCCTAGCACGAAAGCCCCCGGTTGCGCTGTGACGTCAGCCGGCGATGATCGCCGCGAGCTCAGCCAGCAGCCGGTCGCATTCCGCGTCGGTGCCGATGCTGATGCGCAGGAAATCGCCGATTCTGGGCTTGGCGAAATGGCGCACCAGCACGCCGCGCGACCGAAGCGCCGCCGCGAGCTCGGCACCCGGCCTCTGGCCATGCCGGGCAAAGACGAAATTCGCCGAAGACGGCAGCACCTCGAAGCCGAGCGCTGCGAGACCTTCGGCGACGCGCTGCCGGCTCGCCATGATGGCGTGGCGCTTGGCGTCGAACCAGGCCTCGTCGCGATAGGCGGCCGTCGCTCCGGCGATGGCGAGGCGATCGAGCGGATAGGAGTTGAAGCTGTCCTTTACCCGCTCCAGCCCCTCGATCAGCGGCCGCTGGCCGATGGCGAAGCCGACGCGAAGCCCGGCGAGCCCGCGCGACTTGGAGAAGGTCTGCACGACGAGAAGGTTGTCATGGTCCGGCACCAGCGACACCGCGCTCTCGGCGCCGAAATCGACATAGGCCTCGTCCACGACGACGAGCCGGTCGCGATCTTGCGCCAGCAGCGCCTCGATCTCGGCAAGCGGCAGCGCAATGCCGGTCGGCGCATTCGGGTTGGGCAGGATGACGGCGCCGGACGGGCGATCATAGTCCGCGACGCGGACGCGGAACGCCTCGTCGAGCGGCAGTTCCACCGCCTCGATGCCGTAGAGCCCGCAATAAACCGGATAGAAGCTGTAGCTGATATCGGGATAGAGCAGCGGCTTCTCGTGCTTCAGGAGGCCCATGAAGGCATGGGCGAGCACCTCGTCCGAACCGTTGCCGACGAATACCTCGCCGGCCGAAAGCCCATGGCGCGCCGCGATCGCCTCGCGCAGCGCCATGGAGGTCGGATCGGGATAGAGCCGCAGCGCGTCGCCGGCCGCCTCGGCGATCGCCGCGAGCGCCTTCGGCGACGGCCCATAGGGGCTCTCATTGGTGTTGAGCTTGACGAGATCGGCGATCTTCGGCTGCTCGCCCGGAACATAGGGCTTCAGCGTCGAGACGATCGGGCTCCAGAAGCGGCTCACGGCTTGGGCTCCAGACGGCAGAATGGGAAGTTTCGGAACTCAGATGTCGAGCGTGCCGCGGGCGACGACGACCGCGTCGCCGCCGATCCGCGCGGCCGCGAGCGCGCCGTTCTCGATATCGACTTCGAGGCGGATGACGCTCGGCCGGCCCATCTCGTAGCCCTGCTCGATCAGGATCGGGTGCGAGCCGGCCATCGGCCTGTCGAGACCGGCCACGACGCCGGCGAAGGCCGCGGCGGCCGAGCCGGTCGCCGGATCCTCGACGAGGCCGAGCGTCCGCCAGAACATCCGCGCATGGAAATGGTGCGTGTTGCTCTCGGTCTCGCGGCAATAGAGATAGGCCGAGACATCGCCGAAAGCGTGCTGCCAGAGGTCGAGACGCGGCAGGACGCTGCGCATCGCGTCGAGGTCGCGCAGCGGCACGAAGATATAGGGAACGCCCGCCGTATAGGCCGAGGCGACATGGTTCTCGAAGCCGATTTCCGACGGCAGCAGGCCGAGCGCCGCCGCGATGGCGTCGCGGTCGAGCACATGGCCCGCCGGCTGCGCCACGACGGGAACGTCGAAGGTCGCATGGCCGCGCTTGCCCTCCTCCTCACGCGAGACGAGGCAGCGCACCGGACCGACCGTCTCTTCCAGCACCAGCATCGTATCCGTGCCGGTGCCGCCCGCGGCGGCATCGTCGAGCGCGAGCAGCACCGCGGTCCCGACCGTCGGATGGCCGGCGAAGGGCAGTTCCCTGCCGGGCGCGAAGATGCGGATGCGGGCGCGATGCGCCGGCCGTTCGGCGGGCAGCACGAATACCGTTTCCGCGAGATTGAACTCGGCCGTGATCGCCAGCATTGCCTCGGTGTCGAGGCCCTCGGCGTCGAGGACGACGGCGAGCTGGTTGCCGGAGAGCGGCCGGCTGGTGAACACGTCGAGAATGGCAAATGCGCGCGCCACTGGATCTACCTCGGGTCTGCCATGGTTCGGCTCGGATGGCCGGTCATAGCATGCCGGACGTCGCGCGCCAGCCGTTCAGCCGCCGTTCAGCTTGCCGATCCTATTCTCGACCCCAGTTGATCGATAAGGCGGTGCGGCGGAATGGCCGGCGCCGCGAATGAACTGAAGCCTCGCCAGTCCTCGATCGGCGCGCGGCTTTGACGAAGGAGAGAAGGTCATGAAGCGCATGATTTCGGCGGCCCTCGCGGCCGTGATCGGGCTCGGCGCCGTGGCCGCGACCACGTCGACCGCTTCGGCGGACTGGCGCGGCCCCGGCTGGGGCGGACCCGGCTATGGCGGCCCCGGCTGGCGCGGCGGACCCGGCTGGCGCGGTGGTCCGGGCTACGGCCCGCGGCCGGGCTGGTACGGCCCGCGTCCCGGCTGGTATGGCCCGGCACGCGGCGCCTGGTACGGCCCCGGCTGGCGCGGCAACTATTACGGCGGCTGGGTGGGCAATCCCGGCGCGGCGGCGGCGGCCGGCGCCATTCTCGGCCTCGGGGTCGGCGCGGCGATCGCCTCGGCGCAGAACAATGGCGGCTACGAAGTCCCGCCCCCGCCCGGCGTCGCCTGGCAGAACCACGTCGCCTACTGCCAGAACCGCTATCGCAGCTATAATCCGGCGACCGACAGCTTCACCGGCTATGACGGCCGCCAGTATCGCTGCGTCGGCTCGTACTAGGCGTCCAGACCCGGATCGTGACGAGGGCCGCCGGATGTTTCGGCGGCCCTCATTGTTTTCCCTGCATCCCCTCCCCGACGCGAGGGAATCGCCGCGGGCTTCGGCTATCCTCGCCGCGCTCATGGCGGAGGCCGGACGGAGATGATCGCGGAGGAACTCACGGTCGGCGAGGTGGCGCGGCGCGCCGGCGTGCCGGTCTCGACGCTGCATTTCTACGAAGCGAAAGGGCTGATCCGCAGCCGCCGCAGCGCCGGCAACCAGCGGCGCTACCCGCGCGCCATCCTCCGTCTCATCGCGATCATCCGCGTCGGGCAGAAGACCGGCATTCCGCTCGCCGAGATCCGCGCCCGGCTCGATCGCCTGCCCAAGGACCGGCCGGTGTCGTCGGACGACTGGGCGATCCTCTCGGGCGAGTGGCGCTCGGCGCTGGACGAGCGCATAACCCTCCTCACCCGCCTCCGCGACCAGCTCGACGGCTGCATCGGCTGCGGCTGCCTTTCGATGCGCGACTGCCCCTTGCGCAATCCCGCCGACAGCGCCGCCGCCGAGGGACCCGGCGCCCGCGCCTTCAGGACCGCCGGCGACTGATCCGGAACAAAACCGGCGCCCCGCCTTGACCTCGACCATGGTTGAGGTTCTACAAGCCCTGCCGGGACCAACCGCATCGAGCGAGAGCATGACCGACATCCCGGCCACGACGGCAGAAACATCACCCGGCGGCGCCGAGACCCGGCGCAAGACCGAGCCCGAGCCGAGACTGTTCTCCGGCCGCAACGGTCTCTTTGCCGCGATGCTCGCCGGCGGCGTCGTCCTCCATGCGATCAACATCTTCATGGGCGGCACCGTGATGCCGTCGGTCGTGAAGGATATCGGCGGCCTCGACGCCTATGCCTGGGCGACGACCTTGTTCGTCGTCGCCTCGATCCTCGCCGCGGCGGTCACCGCGCGCGTGCTCCGCGCCCTCGGGCCACGCGGCGCCTATCTCGTCGCCGCCCTCGCCTTCGGCACCGGAACGCTGGTCGCCTCGCTCGCGCCGAGCATGACGGTTCTCCTCGTTGGACGCACGATCCAGGGCTTCGGCGGCGGCTTCCTCTATGCGCTCGCCTATGCGGTGACGCGCCGCGTCCTGCCGCCCGCGCTCTGGGGCAAGGCAATCGGGCTGATCTCCAGCACCTTCGGCGTCGCGACACTGATTGGTCCGGCGGTCGGCGGCGTCTTCGCGCAGTATCATGCCTGGCGCGCGGCGTTCTGGTCGCTGCTGCCCTTCGTCGTCCTGTTCGCGATCGTCGCGGTGACGAAGCTGCCCGGCAAGGCGGCCAATGAGGGACCCGTGATCCGCATCGCCTGGCTGCAGCTCGCGCTGCTCGCGGCGGCGGTCCTCGTCGTCTCCGCGGTCAGCCTGACGCCCGATCTCCTGCTCAACGCCATCGGCCTCGCCATCGCGCTGCTGATGACCGGCTGGATCGGACGTATCGAGCGCCGCGCCGACGCTCGACTGCTACCCAGGGGCGCCTTCAGCCTCGCCTCGCCGCTCGGCGCCACCTATCTCGTCATCGCCTTCCTGATGATGGCCATGCAACCGGACACCTTCGTCCCCTATCTGCTGCAGACGCTGCACGGCCAGTCGCCGCTGGTCGCCGGCTATCTCGCGGCGCTGATCGCCATCGGCTGGACGGTCGGGACGATGGCGAGCGTGCGCTGGCGGCGCGGCGATGGCAGCGGCCTGATCCTGAGCGGGCTCTTCCTCGTGCTCGGCGCCATCGTGCTGCTGACGATCTTCCTGCCGATCCAGAGTGACGGCGCTCTGTCTGTCGTCATCGCGCTTTGCGCCAGCCTGACCCTGATGGGTTTCGGCATCGGCATCAGCTGGCCGAGCCTCGTGACGCGCGTCTATCACTATGCCCCTGCCGGCGAGCAGGAACTCGCCTCGGGCGGCATGACGACGGTTCAGCTCTTCGCCAGCGCCCTCGGCACCGCGGCGGCCGGCATGGTCGCCAATCTCGCCGGCTTCGCCGATCCCGGCGGCGTCACCGGCGCCGCGCGCGCGGCGAGCGCGCTCGCCGCGACGTCGGCTATATGGCCCCTTCTCGCGATCCCGCTCGCCATTCGTATGGCTAGAGCATCGCGGCGCGAGGCCGGCGACATGCCGCGAGGAGGCTGAGCCACGGCATTGACCGCCCGCACTACGATCCGTATACGTTTCGTATCGTCCAAATGGAGAGGCAAGCGCGTGGGCATCGTGAAGATCGACGACGAACTGCATGAGGAAGCGCGCATCGCCAGCGCCGTCATGTGCCGCTCGATCAATGCCCAAGCCGAATTCTGGATGAAGATCGGCATGCTGGCCGAAGCCAACCCGACGCTCTCCTTCACCGAGATCGTCGCCATGCAGCGCGAGGCGGCCGGGCGGCGCACTGGCGATATGGCCGCCTGATGGTCAAGTCACCCGACGAAATGGCGCTGATGCGCATCTCGGGGCGGATGCTCGCCTCCGTCTTCGAGATGCTCGACGGGCTGGAGCTCGCCGGCCTCTCGACCCTCGCAGTCAACGATCTCGTCGAGCGCTTCATCACCGAGGATCTCGCGGCCCGGCCGGCAAGCAAGGGGCAGTACGGCTACGCCTTTGTCCTCAATTGTTCGATCAACCATGTCGTTTGTCATGGAATGCCGAATTCTGCAGTGATTTTGTCGGATGGCGACATCGTGAATTTCGACATGACGCTCGAGAAAAACGGCTTCATCGCGGATTCGAGCAAGACCTATGTCGTGGGCAACGCCTCGCCCGCGGCGCGCCGGCTGGTGCGCGTGGCGCAGGAAGCGATGTGGCAAGGCATCCGGGAAGTGAAGCCCGGCAAGCATATCGGCGATATCGGCTACGCGATCGAGCGTCATGCCAAGAAGAACGGCTATGCCGTCGTGCGCGATTACTGCGGCCACGGCATCGGCCGCGAGATGCATGAGGAGCCGCAGATCCTGAATTACGGTCGCCCGGGCAC
>CAWZZK010000269.1:0-23204 GCA_963966455.1 Kaistia sp.
AGCTCGCCGGCTATCCGCATCCGCCCGAGGCCTGCCTCATCAACTATTATGACGGCGAAGCGCGGATGGGCCTCCACCGCGACGAGGACGAGGCGGAGCGGGCGGCGCCGGTGCTCTCGGTCTCGCTCGGCGACGACTGCCGCTTTCGTATCGGCGGCACGGAGCGCGGCGGCCCGACGCGGTCGGTGCGGCTCGCCTCCGGCGACGTGCTCCTGTTCGGCGGCCCGTCGCGGCTCGCCTATCACGGCGTCGACCGCGTCTATCCCGGCACCTCGACGCTGCTGGAGCGCGGCGGCCGCATCAACCTGACGCTGCGCCGCGTCACCCGGCCGGGTTGACGCCTCGATGAAAGCGGGGCTTTGATCAGCCCCTTTGAAAGGCGAGGTCCCCCGTGACGGATTCGTCCAGCGTCCTGATCGTCACCGACATCCAGAACGATTTCCTGCCCGGCGGCGCGCTGGCGGTGGCCGATGGCCATGCGATCATCCCGCTCGTCAACGAGATCGCGCGGAAGTTCCGCAACGTGATCATCACGCAGGACTGGCATCCGGCCGGGCACATCTCCTTCGCCTCGTCGCATCCGGGGCGCACCCCCTTCGAGGTCATCGACCTCCGCTACGGGCCGCAGGTGCTGTGGCCGGACCACTGCATCCAGGGATCGTTCGGCGCCGCGCTCGCCGAAGGGCTCGACATCCCGCATGCGCAGCTCGTGATCCGCAAGGGCTACCACGCCCATACCGACAGCTATTCGTCCTTCTTCGAGGCCGACCGCAAGACGCCGACCGGGCTCACCGGCTATCTCTTCGAGCGCGGCATCGAGACGGCCTATGTCGTCGGCCTCGCCACCGATTTCTGCGTCAGCTGGACGGCGCTCGACGCGCGCACGCATGGCTTCGAGACCGTCGTGATCGAGGATGGCTGCCGGGCGATCGACACCAACAATTCGCTCGCCGCCGCGATCGCCCAGATGGACGCCGCCGGCGTCCGCCGCATCCTGTCGCCCCAGCTCTGAGGGCTAAGCCGCGCGGCTACTCTCCCACGTCGAAGGCCGGCGCGAAGCGGAGCTCGCCGGACGGCGCCTCGCCCCTCAGCACGACATGCTGCACGAGACGCGGATCGAGATCGCCATAGCGAAGGCCACCGCTCGTGAAGCCCGAGCCGCCATAGACGGCCGGGTCGCCGATCAGCGCGCAGCCATGGGCGCCGCGCTCCGCGAGCCGCCGGAGGCCTTCGGCGATCAGCGCGCGGCCGATCCCCTGCCGCTGCCGGTCGGCCCGCACCGAGATCGGCCCGAGACCGAACCAGCCCTCGTCGGCGCCGTCGATCGCAACGGGCGAGAAGGCGACATGGCCGATGATCGCGCCATCCTCGACCGCGACGAGCGACAGGGTCAGCGCACCGGAGGCGCGCAGCGCGCGGATGATGGCCGGCTCGGTGCCGCTCGAATAGGGCATCGGCCGGAAGGCCTCGGCGGTGAGGACATGGATGGCGTCCTCGTCGCCGGGCCGTTCGTCGCGGATTTCCATGCGGGGGATCGTCAGCCTTCCTGCGGGACGGGCTTCATCCAGCCCTGCATGGCGCCGCCGGGGATCTGGACGATGGCGATGCGGCCGACGCCGGGCACGTCGAAGGGCGGGCGCACCACCGTGCCGCCTGCCTGTTCCAGCAGCGCGACGCGCGGCTCGACCTCGTCGACTTCGACATAGGAGAACCAGTGCTCCGGCACGCCCTCGAAATCCGGGCCGCCCATCTCCATGATGCCGGCGACCATGGTCTCGCCGATCATCGCCAGATGATAGTCGCCCATTTCGCCCATCGGCATGGTGCTGAAGCTCCAGCCGAGCGTCTTGGCATAGAAGTCCTTAGCCCGCGCCGCGTCGCGCGTCATCAGCTCGTTCCAGCAGAACGTTCCGTGTCCGGCCATGTCGGTCTCCTCCTCCCGCCTGATCGGTAAGCGAAGGCTAACATAAACCGGACGCGTTGCAAACGGATGACGGCGCTCATCACCCGCCGACATTGAAGGCGGCGAGCGCCGCCATGTTGACGATGTCGCTGTCGCGGGCGCCGAGCGAGAGGATCTGCACCGGCTTGTCGAGGCCGACGAGAAGCGGCCCGATCACCGTCGCCCCGCCGAGCTCCTGCATCATCTTGGTCGAGATCGAGGCCGAGTGGAACGCCGGCATCACGAGGACCGAAGCGGGGCCGGAGAGGCGGCAGAACGGATAGGCGGCCATTGCCTGCGGGTTCAGCGCGACATCGGCCGCCATCTCGCCGTCGAACTCGAAATCGACGCGGCGGCGCTCCAGGATCTGCACCGCCTCGCGGACATGGCGCGAGCGCTCGCCCTCGGGCTGGCCGAAGGTCGAATAGGCGAGCATCGCGACGCGCGGATCATAGCCGAGCCGCTTGGCGAAGCTCGCTGCCTCCTCGGCGATATCGGCCAGTTCCTCGCCGGTCGGCATGTCGTGCACGGCGGTGTCGGCGACGACGACGGTGCGTCCGCGCACCAGCACGATCGAGACGCCGATGACCCGGTGGCCCGGGCGGGTGTCGATGACGCGCCGCACATCGGCGAGCACGGTCGAATAGTTGCGCGTGACGCCGGTCACCATCGCGTCCGCGTCGCCGAGCGCCACCATGGTGGCACCGAAATAGTTGCGGTCGGTGTTGATGAGGCGTTGGCAGTCGCGGAAGAGGTAGCCCTTCCTCTGCAGCCGGGCATAGAGGAAGTCGATATAGTCCGCATTGCGCCGCGACAGGCGGGCGTTGTGGATCTCGATGCCGTTGATGTCGATGCCGGCATCGCGGGCCGTGGCGAGAACGATGTCCTCGCGGCCGATGACGATCGCCGTGCCGAGCTTCTGCGCGACGAAGCTCGCCGCGGCGCGGATCACCTGCTCCTCCTCGCCCTCGGCGAAGACGACCCGCTTCGGATTGCGGCGCACGCGCTCATAGATGCGGGCGAGCGTGCCGACGATGGGATCGCGCCGCGCCGAGAGCTGGATCTTGTAGGCCGCCATGTCCTCGATCGGACGGCGGGCGACGCCGGTATCCATCGCCGCCTGCGCCACCGCCGCCGGAATCTCGGAGAGAAGGCGCGGATCGAAGGGCACGGGGATGATGTAGTTGGCGCCGAAGCGCGGCCGAACGCCCTGATAGGCGGCGGCGACCTCGTCGGGCACGTCCTCGCGCGCCAGCTCGGCCAGCGCCTTGGCGGCGGCGATCTTCATCTCCTCGTTGATCGTCCGCGCGCGGACGTCGAGGGCGCCGCGGAAGATATAGGGGAAGCCGAGGACATTGTTGACCTGGTTCGGATAGTCCGAGCGGCCCGTCGCCATGATGGCGTCGTCGCGGATCTCGGCCACTTCCTCGGGCGTGATCTCGGGGTCGGGATTGGCCATGGCGAAGATGATCGGCCGCGGCGCCATCGCGCGCACCATGTCCGGCGTCAGCGCGCCCTTGGCCGAGACGCCGAAGAAGATGTCGGCGCCCTGCATGGCCTCTTCCAGCGTGCGCGCCTCGGTGGCGGTCGCATGCGCCGTCTTCCACTGGTTCATGCCCTCGGTGCGGCCCTGATAGACCACGCCCTTGGTGTCGCAGAGGAGCACGTTCTCGGACGGCATGCCCATCGCCTTGACGAGCTCGATGCAGGCGATGCCGGCCGCGCCGGCGCCGTTGCAGACGAGCTTCGTCGTCTTGATGTCGCGCCCCGTGAGATGCAGCGCGTTGATCATGCCGGCGGTGGCGATGATCGCCGTGCCGTGCTGGTCGTCATGGAAGACCGGGATGTCCATCAGCTCGCGCAGACGGCTCTCGATCACGAAGCAGTCCGGCGCCTTGATGTCCTCGAGATTGATGCCGCCGAAGGACGGGCCGAGATAGCGGACGGAATTGACGAAGGCGTCGACATCCTCGGTGTCGATCTCGAGATCGATGGAATCGACATCGGCGAAGCGCTTGAAGAGGACGGCCTTGCCCTCCATCACCGGCTTCGAGGCGAGCGGGCCGAGATTGCCGAGCCCGAGAATGGCGGTGCCGTTCGAGATGACGGCGACGAGATTGCCGCGGGTCGTATATTCGAAGGCGAGGCTGGGATCGGCGGCGATCGCCTTCACCGGCACGGCGACGCCGGGCGAATAGGCCAGCGACAGGTCGCGCTGCGTCGCCATCGGCTTGGTCGGCGTGATCTCCAGCTTGCCGGGCCGCCCCCGCGCATGGAAGTCGAGGGCCTCCTTGTCCGTGACGGCGGGGCCGCTGCGGGCGGGTTTCTTGATTTCGGTCATCGGATGCTCGGCTCAGGCGTTTCCGGAAGGGAGCGGCTCTGCGGCCGCTTCAGGTGTGGCGGATCGCGACGATAGCATTTCATCCGATGATTGGAAGGGAGGACAACCGCCGCGGCGGGATGAAACCGCCCGCCGATCTTGCTAAGCTCCGCCCCATGCTGGACACGACCGAGAGCGAAGCGGCGGGCGCGCGCGCCACGCCCATGATGGAGCAGTATCTGGAGCTGAAGGCGGCGCATCCCGCGGCCCTGCTCTTCTACCGGATGGGCGACTTCTACGAGCTGTTCTTCGGCGATGCGGAGACCGCCTCCCGCGCGCTCGGCATCACGCTGACGAAGCGCGGCAAGCATCTGGGCGCCGACATCCCGATGTGCGGCGTCCCGATCCACGCCGCCGGCGACTATCTGCAGAAGCTCATCGCGCTCGGCCACCGCGTCGCCGTCTGCGAGCAGACCGAGGATCCGGCCGAGGCGAAGAAGCGCGGCGGCCGCTCGGTTGTGAAGCGCGACGTCGTGCGCATCGTGACGCCGGGCACGATCACCGAAGAGACGCTGCTGAAGGCCGGCGATGGCAATTATCTCGCGACGCTCGCCCGCGGCCGCGGCGTCGGACCGGGCGGGGCCGATGGCCTCGCGCTCGCCTGGGTCGACATCTCGACCGGCGATTTCCGCGTCGCCGCGACCGACCGCCAGCGCCTCGCCGCAGACGTGGCCCGCATCGATCCGCGCGAACTGCTCGTCGCCGATACCCTCCTGTCCGACGAAACGCTCGGTCCCTTCCTGCGCGCCCTCCCTGTCGCGCCCGGCCCCCTCCCCGCCGCCTTCTTCGACGGCGCGACCGCGGCGACGAGGCTCGCCGCCTATTTCGGCGTCGAGACGCTGGACGGGCTCGGCTCCTTCTCGCGCGTCGAGCTGTCGGCGGCCGCGGCGGCGCTCGCCTATGTCGAGAAGACGCAGGTCGGCGCCCGGGCGCCGCTCGCAAGGCCGCAGCGCGAGAGCGAGGGAACGCTGCTCTCGGTCGATGCCGCGACCAGGGCCAATCTCGAGATCATGCGCACCATGACGGGCGAGCGGCGCGGCAGCCTCATCGGCACCATCGACCGCTGCGTGACCGGCCCCGGCAGCCGCCTGCTCGCCGCCCGTCTCGCCGGGCCGGTGACCGACCCCGACGAGATCGGCCGCCGCCTCGATGCGGTCGAGCGCTTCGTCGCCATGCCGGCGGAACGCGCCGACTGCCGCGCCCGCCTCGCCCGCGCGCCGGATCTCCTCCGCGCCCTCTCCCGCCTCGCGCTCGATCGCGGCGGCCCGCGCGACCTCGCCGCGATCGGCGCCGGGCTCGATGTCGCCGCCGGCCTCGCCGAGGACCTCGCCACGCTGGGGCCGCTGCCGGACGAACTCGCCGCCATCGTCGACCTGATCGCCTCGGCGCCGGCCGGCCTCGCGGCGCGGATCGCCGCCGCGCTCGCCGATGAACTGCCGCTCCTGAAGCGCGACGGCGGCTTCGTGCGCTCCGGACATGACGGCGATCTCGACCAGTTGCGCGCGCTGCGCGACGAGAGCCGGCAGGTGATCGCGGCGCTGCAGGGCAGCTACGCCGCCGAGACGGATATCCGCGCCCTGAAGGTCAAGCACAACAACGTGCTCGGCTATTTCATCGAGGTGCCGCAGGTCCATGGCGAGCGGCTGATCTCGGCCGAATTCGCCGGCCGCTACATCCACCGCCAGACCATGGCCGGCGCCATGCGCTTCGTGACGACCGAACTCGCCGAGCTGGAGGCGAAGATCGCCTCGGCCGGCGACCGCGCATTGCAGCGCGAGCTCGGCATCTTCGAGGAACTGGCGACGGCCGTTCTCGGTGCCGAGGCGCCGATCCGCGCCGTCGCCGAGGGGCTCGCCCGCCTCGACGTTGCGAGCGCGCTCGCCGAACTCGCCGAGGCGTCGGACTGGACGCGGCCGGTCGTCGACCGCTCGCTCGCCTTCGAGATCGAGGGCGGCCGCCATCCGGTGGTCGAGGAGGCGCTCCGGCGAGACGGCGAGAGCTTCGTCCCGAACGATTGTACCCTCGGCGGGGCCGAGGCCGAGGCGGGCCGCATCTGGCTGGTCACCGGCCCCAACATGGCCGGCAAGTCCACTTTCCTGCGCCAGAACGCGCTCATCGCGCTGCTCGCGCAGACCGGCAGCTTCGTCCCGGCCCGCCGCGCCCATATCGGCGTCGTCGACCGCCTGTTCTCCCGAGTCGGCGCCGCCGACGATCTCGCGCGCGGTCGTTCCACCTTCATGGTCGAGATGGTCGAGACGGCGGCGATCCTCAACCAGGCGACGGCCCGCTCGCTGGTCATCCTCGACGAGATCGGCCGCGGCACCGCGACCTTCGACGGCCTCTCCATCGCCTGGGCGGCGATTGAGCATCTCCATGAGGCGAACCGCTCGCGGGCCCTGTTCGCGACGCATTATCACGAGCTGACGGCGCTCGCGCAGCGCCTCGACCGGCTCGACAATGCCACCGTGCGCGTGCGCGAATGGCAGGGCGACGTTGTCTTCCTGCACGAGATCGTGCCCGGCGCGGCCGACCGCTCCTATGGCATCCAGGTCGCGAAGCTGGCCGGGCTGCCGCCTTCGGTCGTCGCGCGTGCCCGCGCCGTGCTGGAGCGTCTCGAGGAGGGCGATCGCAAGTCGCCGGCGGCGACATTGATCGACGACCTGCCGCTCTTCGCCGCCCTCCGCGCCCCGCCTCCCGCGCCGGCTCCCTCCGCCGTCGATCCGCTCGGCCCGGCGCTCGATGCGCTCAATCCGGACGAGCTGACGCCGCGCGAGGCGCTGGAGGCGCTCTACCGGCTGAAAGGCATCCGCGCCGCGCCGCCCTGAAGCCTGCATTGTCGGCGCACCGTGATGAGGGTAGCTTCGCCCGTCCTGACCCCGCCGGGAGCCGCACCGCCTTGATGTCCCGTTCCGAACCCGCCCTGATCGACGGCCGCGCGCTTTCGGCCGAACTGATCGGGCTCGCGGCCGAAGAAACCGACCCGCAGCGCCGCCGCAACCGCGCGCTCGCTCGCCTCAAGGACGTGCTGCGCGACGGCCGCGCGCTCGCCGAGCAGCGCCTCAGCGCGGGCCCGCACGGCGGCGCCTGCGCGCGCAGCCTCTCCGACCTGATGGACGAGATCATCCGCGCGGTCTACGACGTGGCGGTGCACACGGCCTATCCGGTCGACAATCCCTCGTCGGCCGAGCGCATGGCGATCGTGGCGGTCGGCGGCTATGGCCGCGGCATGCTGGCGCCGGGCTCGGACATCGATCTCCTGTTCGTGCTGCCCTACAAGCAGACGCCCTGGGGCGAGAGCGTCGTCGAATTCGTGCTCTATATGCTCTGGGATCTCGGCCTCAAGGTCGGCCACGCGACGCGCAATGTCGACGAGTGCATCCGCCTCTCCGGCGGCGACATGACGATCCGCACCGCGATCCTCGAGGCCCGCTTCATCTGGGGCGACGACAAGCTTTTCAAGGACCTCGAGAACCGCTTCGACACCGAAGTCGTGGCCGGCACCGGCCCGCAGTTCATCGCCGCCAAGCTCGCCGAGCGCGACGAGCGCCATCGCCGGCAGGGCGCCTCGCGCTATCTGGTCGAGCCCAATGTCAAGGAAGGCAAGGGCGGGCTACGCGACCTGCACACGCTGTTCTGGATCGCGAAATATTTCTACCGCGTCCGCTCCGGCGATGCGCTGGTCGAGGCCGGCGTGTTCTCGCGCACCGAGCTGACGCTGCTGCGCAAGGCCGAGAACTTCCTCTGGTCGGTGCGCTGCCACCTGCATTTCCTGACCGGCCGTGCCGAGGAGCGGCTCTCCTTCGATGTCCAGCGCGAGATGGCGGTACGCCTCGGCTACACCGCCCATCCCGGCATGAAGGATGTCGAGCGCTTCATGAAGCACTACTTCCTGCATGCGAAGGATGTCGGCGACCTGACGCTGATCTTCTGCTCGGCGCTGGAGGAGGAGCACGCCAAGCAGACGCCGCTGCTCAACCGCTTCTTCGGCCTCGCCACGCGCCGCCGCCGCCGCAAGATCGCCGGCACCAGCGATTTCGTCGTCGAGCATGACCGCATCAACCTCGCCCAGCCCGGCGTGTTCGAGCGCGATCCGGTGAACCTGATCCGCCTCTTCCACCTCGCCGACAAGCACGACCTCGCCTTCCATCCCGACGCCATGCGCGAGGTGACGCGCTCGCTGAAGCTGATCGACGCGGATCTGCGCGACAATCCGGTCGCGAACCGCCTGTTCCTCGACCTCCTCGCCTCGCGCAACCAGCCGGAGATCGTTCTGAGGCGCATGAACGAGGCGGGCGTTCTCGGCCGCTTCGTGCCGGATTTCGGCAAGATCGTCGCGATGATGCAGTTCAACATGTATCATCACTATACGGTCGACGAGCATCTCATCCGCTCGATCGGCGTCCTCGCCGGCATCGAGCGCGGAGAGCGCAGCCAGGATCACCCCCTCGCCAATGCGCTGATCCAGACACTGCAGGACCGCGTCGTGCTCTATGTCGCGATGCTGCTGCACGACATCGCCAAGGGCCGGCCGGAGGATCATTCGATCGCCGGCGCGCGCGTGGCGCGAAGGCTCGGCCCGCGGCTCGGCCTGACGCCGGCCCAGACCGAGACCGTCGCCTGGCTGGTCGAGCATCATCTCCTGATGAGCATGGTCGCGCAGTCGCGCGATCTCGGCGACCGCAAGACGATCCAGGACTTCGCCGCCGTCGTGCAGAGCCTGGAGCGGCTGAAGCTGCTGCTTATCCTCACCATCGCAGATATCTCGGCCGTCGGACCCGGCGTCTGGAACGGCTGGAAGGGCCAATTGCTGCGCACGCTCTATTACGAGACGGAGCCGCTCCTGACCGGTGGCCACAGCCAGATCTCGCGCGAGCAGCGCGTGGCGGCGGCGCGGTCCGAACTCGCCCATGCCCTCGCCGACTGGCCGGCGGCCGAGCGCGAGGCCTATCTCGAACGCCATTATCCGGCCTATTGGCTGCGCGTCGACCTGCCGCGCAAGGTTGCGCATGCGGCGCTGATCCGCGCCGCCGACGCGGAAGGCCGCTCGCTGGCCACCGCCGTGACGGTGCGCTCCTTCGAGGCGGTGACGGAGATCACCGTGCTGGCGCCGGATCATCCGCGCCTGCTCTCGATGGTCGCCGGCGCCTGCACGGCGGGCGGCGGCAACATCGTCGACGCGCAGATCTTCACGACGACCGACGGCCGCGCCATTGACACGATCTCGATCGCCCGCGAGTTCGAGACCGACGAGGAGGAAACGCAGCGCGCGCTGAAGGTGAGCCGGCTCATCGAAGACGCGCTGTCGGGAACCGTCGCGCTGCCGGAGGCGATCGCCCGCAAGGCGAAGGCCAAGCCGCGCATCATCAAGGCCTTCACGGTCGAGACCCGCATCCTGGTCGACAATTCCTGGTCCAACCAGTTCACGGTCATCGAGGCCTCGGGCATCGACCGGCCGGGCCTCCTCTATGACCTGACGCGGCTCATCTCCGATCTCTCGCTCAACATCGCCTCGGCGCATGTCGCGACTTTCGGCGAGCGGGCGGTCGACGTGTTCTACGTGACCGATCTCACGGGGCGGAAGGTCACCAATGCCAGCCGCGAGGCCGCCATCCGCCGCCGCCTCGCCCAGGTCTTCGACGGACCGCCGGCCGGCGAAAAGGCCCCGGTCAAGAAGGCGGGTTAGGGTCCGGACTCGGTTGGGGAGCGGTCTGCGCGTGAGCGAAACGATGTCAGTGCCAGGAGAAGAGGGCGAAGCGGGGCCTACCCCCCGCGAGACGTCTTCGACGCCGCAATGGCGTCGTTTCGCTCACGCCCTCCGGGTTGGGCGAAAATGCGCCGCGGCTGCGTCGCCGGTTCTTGCCGATGCGAAGGCATCGGCTGCGCACCGGCTCCTGTCCGCGGTGCATTTTGGCCCAACGCAGATCCACTCCCCAACCGAGTTCGGACCCTAAGGTCCGGAGCGGCGATGGCGCTGCTGCGCAATCTCGTCACGGTCGGCGGCTCGACCACGTCGAGCCGGTTACTCGGCTTCGCGCGCGACATGATGATGGCGGCCGCGCTCGGCACGGGCCCGGTGGCGGATGCCTTCCTCGTCGCGTTTCGCCTGCCCAATCTCTTCCGCCGCCTGTTCGCCGAAGGGGCCTTCGCCTCGGCCTTCGTGCCGCTCTTCGCGCGGACGCTGGAGGGCGAGGGCGAGGAGGCCGCCCGGCAGTTCGGACGCGAGGCGCTCTCCGCGCTGCTCGCGCTCCTCGCCATCGTCGTGCTCGTCGCGATGGTCGCGATGGGGCCGCTGATGCATGTGCTGGCGCCGGGCTTCGTCGCCGATCCGCCGAAATTCGACCTCGCGGTGCTGCTGACGCGGATCGCCTTTCCCTATCTGCTGCTCATCTCGCTCACAGCGCTCTATAGCGGCGTCCTCAACGCCCGCGGGCGCTTCTTCGCCGCGGCCATGGCGCCGGCCTTCCTCAACATCGTCTTCGTCGGCGCCCTCGCTTATGTGCTCCTCGCCGATGTCGAGAATTCGGAAGAGGCCGGCATCCTGCTCGCCGTCGCGACGCTGGTCGGCGGCGTGCTGCAGCTCGGCGTCGTCATCGCGGCGGCGGCGCGCGACGGCATGCTGCTCGGCCTCGCACGGCCGCAGTTGACGCGCGGCGTCCGCCGCCTCGGCGCGCTCGCCGTCCCCGCGCTCGTCGCGGGCGGCGTCACGCAGATCAACATCGTCATCGGCACGATGATCGCGTCCTTCGCCCCCGGCGCCATCGCCGTGCTCGGCTATGCCGACCGCCTCTACCAGCTGCCGCTCGGCATCGTCGGCGCCACCATCGCCGTCGTCATGCTGCCCGATCTCGCGCGGCATCTCCGCGCCGGCCGCTCCGATCTCGCCGACCACACGCAGAATCGCGGCCTCGAATTCGCGATGGCGCTGACGCTGCCGGCGGCGATCGCGCTTTTCGTGCTGGCCGAGCCGATCGTCCAGGTCATCTACCAGCGCGGCGCCTTCGGGGCGGACGATACGCTGGCGACGGCGCGTGTGCTGATGGGCTTCGCCCTGGGCCTGCCGGCATTCGTGCTCATCAAGGTGTTCTCGCCAGGCTTCTTCGCCCGCGAGGACACGCGGACGCCGATGTGGTTCGCCGCCATCGGCGTCGTGGTCAACATCGCCTTGTCGCTGGCGCTCTTCCCTTTCTATGCCGAGCTCGGCATCGCCATCGCGACCAGCCTGTCGGGCTGGGTCAACGCCGCGCTGCTCGGCTGGGCGCTGCACCGGCGCGGCCATTTCCCGCTCGACGCCAAGGTCAGGCGCAACCTGCCGCTCGTCCTCGCCGCCGCGCTCGCCATGGGCGCCGCCGTCTGGGCCGCGGCGCTCTATGCCGATCCCTTCTTCGACGATGGGCGGGTGCTGGTCAGGGCCGGGGCGATGGCGGCGATCTGCGGCGCCGGCCTGCTGCTCTTCGGCCTCTTCTGCCAGGCGGCCGGCGTCGTCGATATCCGCGCGGTGCTCGGCGCGCTCCGTCGCCGGCGCGGCTGAACGGCCGGCCAATCGGCGCTTGCGCGCCCGCCCCGCCCGCGCGATAACGCGCCGCCCCGCGACACGAGATCAGCAGGATCGAGCGAGAAATGACCGAATTCCAGCCGCGCGTCTTTTCCGGCGTCCAGCCGACCGGCAATCTGCATCTCGGCAACTATCTCGGCGCGATCGTCAATTTCGTCGCGCTGCAGGAGAGCCATGACTGCATCTATTGCGTGGTCGACATGCATGCGATCACGGTCTGGCAGGATCCGACGGAACTCTCCCGCCAGATCCGCGAGGTGACGGCGGCCTTCGTCGCGGCGGGCATCGATCCGGTCAAGCACATCGTCTTCAACCAGAGCCAGGTCTCGGCCCATGCCGAGCTCGCCTGGATCTTCAACTGCGTCGCGCGCATCGGCTGGATGAACCGCATGACGCAGTTCAAGGACAAGGCGGGCAAGGACAAGGAGAACGCCTCGCTCGGCCTCCTCGCCTATCCGAGCCTGATGGCGGCCGACATCCTCGCCTACAAGGCGACGCATGTGCCGGTCGGCGAGGACCAGAAGCAGCATCTCGAGCTGACCCGCGACATCGCGCAGAAGTTCAACAACGACTATGCCGCCTCGATCGCGTCGCATGGCTATGGCGACGCGTATTTCCCGCTGACCGAGCCGCTGATCACGGGCCCGGCGACGCGCATCATGAGCCTGCGCGACGGCACCAAGAAGATGTCGAAGTCGGACCCGTCCGACTATTCGCGCATCAACCTGACCGACGACGCGGAAGCGATCGCGCAGAAGATCCGCAAGGCGAAGACCGATGCCGACGCGCTGCCGTCCGAGACCGAGGGGCTCAAGGGCCGGCCGGAAGCGGACAATCTCGTCGGCATCTATGCGGCGCTCGCCGCTGTCTCGAAGCAGCAGGTGCTCGATCAGTTCGGCGGCCAGCAGTTCTCGGCCTTCAAGCCGGCGCTCGCCGACCTCGCCGTGCAGAAGCTCGGGCCGATCGGCGCCGAAATGCGCCGCCTGATGGCCGATCCCGGCCATATCGACCAGATCCTGGCGGATGGCGCCATCCGCGCCGACGCGATCGCCCGGCCGATCCTCGACGGCGTCAAGGATGTCGTCGGCTTCATCCGCCGCAACTGACGCCCGCTTGCTGCCGCCCGCACGGGGTGGCAGCATCGCATCATGCTGAAACGGCGTTCCACCGAGGCCGGTCACCGGCGCAAGTTCCTGGCGGTCATCGACGACACGCCGGAATGCTCGCGCGCCGTCGTCTATGCCGCCCGCCGGGCCGAGCGCACCTCGGGCGGCCTCACCATGCTCTATGTGATCGAGCCGACCGGCTTCCAGCACTGGATCGGCGTCGAGAACATCATGCGCGCCGAGGCGATGGACGAGGCCGAGGCGGTGCTCGCCCGCTTCGCCGACATCGCCCGCCGCCACGGCTCGGTCGAGCCGGAGCTGGTGATCCGCGAAGGCAAGCCCGCCGACGAGATCCTGGGCCTCATCGGCGAGGACGAGGACATCGCGATCCTCGTGCTCGCCGCCGCGACCGACAAGGAAGGACCGGGCCCGCTGGTCTCGGCCATGGCCGGGCGCCTCGCCGGCCATTTCCCGGTGCCGGTCACCATCGTCCCCGGCTCGCTCGCCGACGAGGACATCGCCGCCATCGCCTGACATTGGCGGGCGTATGAAGAAGGGCGCCGCAAGGGCGCCCTTCATTGTTTTGCCGGCGAAATGTGCCGCTTACTTCTTGGCGGACGCCTGCACGATCTCGAAGGTGACGTTGCGGCCGTGCTGGCGGGTGTAGAACACGCGCCAGCCATTCTCGAACGGGGTCGGGACGGCGGTGCCGATCAGGCCCTCGACGCTCGGATCGCCATTCGAGACATGGATGCCGGTGATCTCGTTGTCGCCGTCGTTCTGGAAGCCGTTCTCCGACGCCTTGGCGCCGAGCGCGGCATCGATGGTCGCCATGTCGTCGCGGACCTGGGTCAGGAAGCGCACCGGGTCGGCGGTCGAGGCCTTGGCATAGTCGGCGGTGACGTCGACGATATAGCCCGAGTCGAGCGCATTGCGCTGGCCGTGCAGCTTGTCGCCCGCGTCTTCGACGACGAGCAGCTGCTTGTCGTCGAGGAAGGAGAGGTTGTCGAAGCCGGTCTTGGTGACGTCGCCGCGGAAGACGATGCCGATCGAGCCCTTGTCGTCCGAGGGCGCGTCCTGGCTGACGCGGAACACGCCGCCGAAGCCGCCATACTCGGCGCCGGCTTCGGTCTTCGCGTTCGTGTCGCCGGTGGCGGTGAAGTAGAATTCCTTGAAGTCGGTGCCGGGGCGGAACTGGCCGTTCTCGGGCCGCTTGAACGGCGTCGCATTGGCCGCCTTGGCGAGCTTGTTGGCGTCGAAAGCTTCGGTGGCGCCGGCCGCCGTCTCCTTCAGCGTGACCCAGCGCGCCGGCAGCTCGTTGCCATAGGCATGGAGCAGCTTCTGCTCGAGGGCGAGGATGTCGGCGTCCTGCTGGCCGTCATGGAAGACGATCGGCTTCGAATAGGCGTCGAGCACCTGCAGCGCCTGCAGCTTGCCGCCCTTGGAGAGGTCGGTCTTGTCGGCCGGCACGAAGCGATAGACGAAGGAGTTCGGCTGCTTGGCATTCTTGGTCTTCGGGCCGCCCTTGCCGCCCTCGTCCTCGACGAGCCAGATGCTGCCGTCCTTGTCGACCTCGACGCCCTCATAGGCGGCGCGGCCGGTGAAGGCCGAGATGTCGGTCACCTTGGACGGGAAATCGGGGGTCGCGATCCAGACGCCGCCATCCGCGCCCTCTTCCGAGGTCAGGAGCAGCATCTTGGCGAAGGGATCCCAGACCGAGCCGTCGATGAGCGGCAGCGGCTTGCCGTTGACGTCGGTCGAGGCCATCAGCGTCACGCGATGCGCCTTGTCGGCGTCGAGATTGATGCGCGTCAGGGCGCCATAGGTCACGCCCTCGGCGTCCTTCGGGCCGTTCTCATGGCCCTGGAACAGGAAATGCGTGCCGTATTTGACGGCCTTGGCGGCGCCCTTCTGGCCCTGGAGAACGAGATAGGTGTTCTTGTCGGGCTCGGTCTTGGTCGCCTCGACATTGTGGCCTTCGGCCTGGACGGCGCCCTTCCTAGGGGCCAGCGGGCCGTCATTGCCATAGCCGTAATAGCCGAGCTGCTTCGAGGGATTCTCGAGCTTCATGGCGCCTTCGGCGACCGGAACCTCGGCAAGGCCGGGCGAGAGCACGTCTTCGGCCGGCTTGACGACGGCGGAGGCGAGCTTCATCGGCTCGGCGAGCGCCGGCAGCGACAGCGCGACGAGCGCCGTGGTGGTGACGAGCATCAGTTTCATGATCGGATTGGCCCCGTGGTGGTGAGCGGGGACTCCGTTAGGCCTGCCGGATTGCGTTTCGATGACAGCTCCGCGGCCGCGGCTGCGGCGCAACAGCCGCTTGAATCCTGACTGCGGAAGTACGATTTCTCATGGCGACGGCGCGAACCCCCTTGAAGCCGAGGGGTCGATCGCCCAAAACTCTCTTAGAAGAATTCCAAAAGACAGCGGCGAGGCTCCCCCATGTTCATCCAGACCGAAGCGACGCCCAATCCGTCGACTCTCAAGTTCCTGCCCGGCCGCCCGGTTCTCCCCGAGGGAACGGCCGAATTCCGCGACATCGCCGAAGCCGGCCGCTCGCCGCTCGCCGAGCGCCTCTTCTCCGTCGGCGGCGTCTCGGGCGTGTTCCTCGGCCATGATTTCATCAGCGTCACCAAATCCAACGGCGAGTGGCAGCACCTGAAGCCCGCCCTGCTCGGCGCGATCATGGAGCATTTCACCGCCGGCGTGCCGGTGATGGCCCAGGCCGGCCCGCTGCATGGCGCCGACGACGATGACGGCGAATTCTTCGCCGAGGCGGATGCCGATCTCGTCGAGACCATCAAGGAACTGATCGAGACCCGCGTACGCCCGGCCGTGGCGCAGGACGGCGGCGACATCACCTTCAAGGGCTTCCGCGACGGCGTCGTCTATCTCAACATGCGCGGCTCCTGCTCCGGCTGCCCGTCCTCGACGGCGACGCTGAAGCACGGCATCCAGAACCTCCTGCGCCACTTCGTGCCCGAGGTTCAGGAAGTCCAGTCGATCAACTGATCGTCCGCTCCCGTCACAAACTCCCGAAAGGCCCGCCATCCGGCGGGCCTTTTGCGCTTCTGGGACTGGTGGACCCCGGCCGCCCCTCGCGCTAGCCTCGCGCGATCGAGGGGGGACATCATGCAGGCATTCTGGCAGCAGCTCCGCATCCGGGCGCTCGTCGCCCTCGCGCTCGTTTTCGCCGCCACGACGGCGGCGCTCGCCGCCGACGATCCGTTGCCGTCCTGGAACGACGGCGCCGCGAAGGCGTCGATCATCGCCTTCGTCGACAAGGTGACGACGGACGGCTCGCCGGATTTCGTGCCCGTCGAGGCGCGGATCGCCACCTTCGACAATGACGGCACGCTCTGGTCGGAGCAGCCGATGTATTTCCAGATCGCCTTCGCCGTCGACCGGCTGAAGGTCCTGGCGGCCGCGGACCCCGCCATTGCCGACAATGCGACGGTCAAGGCGGTGCTCTCCGGCGACCGGGCGAAGCTCGCGGCGATCGGCGAGAAGGGCCTGCTCGAGATCGTCGCCATGACCCATGCCGGCATGTCGGTCGACGATTTCACGGCCATCGTCCGCGCCTGGCTCGCGAGCGCCCGCCATCCCCGCTTCGACCGGCCCTATACCGATCTCGTCTATCAGCCGATGCTGGAACTCCTCGCTTATCTCCGCGAGCGCGGTTTCAAGACCTTCATCGTCTCCGGCGGCGGCATCGATTTCATGCGGCCCTGGGCGCCGGCCGCCTATGGCATCCCGCCCGAGCAGATCGTCGGCTCGTCCGGCAAGACGCAATGGCAGCTCGTCGGCGACCGGCCGTCGATCATGAAGCTGCCCGAGGTCGATTTCATCGACGACGGCCCCGGCAAGCCGCTCGGCATCGAGCGCTTCATCGGCCGCCGTCCCGTCTTCGCCGCCGGCAATTCCGACGGCGATCTTCAGATGCTGCAATGGACGACGCTCGACAGCGGCCCGCGCTTCGCCCTCATCGTCCATCACACCGACGCGGTGCGCGAATGGGCCTATGACCGCGATTCGGTGGTCGGGCGCCTCGACAAGGCGCTCGACGAGGCGCCGAAGCGCGGCTGGCTGGTCGTCGACATGAAGAACGACTGGAAGGTCATCTATCCCTTCGAGAAATGACCTTCCGGCCGCCGCTCACCAGCGCTGATGGACGTGGGGACGGATGTCCTCGTCATAGATGGCCTTGAGCGCGGCCATGGTGTCCTCGGAGAGCGGCGGCAGCGTCGCGGCGTCGGCATTGGCCAGCGCCTGCTCGGCATTCTTGGCGCCGGGAATGGCGACGGTGACCGCGTCGAACATCAGGATCCATTTCAGCGCGAATTTCGCCATGGTCGTATCGCCGACCAGCGGGCGGATCTTCTCGACCGCCGCCAGCCCGACCTCGTAAGGAACGCCAGAGAAGGTCTCGCCGACATCGAAGGCCTCGCCATGCCGGTTGAACTGCCGATGATCGGAGGCGTCGAAGGTCGTCGCCGCCGACATCTTGCCGGTCAGCAGGCCGCTCGCGAGCGGCACGCGGGCGATGATCGCCGTCTCCGTCTCGATCGCGCGCTGGAACAGCCGCTCGATCGGCCGCTGGCGGAAGATGTTGAAGATGATCTGGATCGAGACGACGCCGGGATACTCCATCGCCTTCAGCGCTTCCTCGACGCGCTCGACGCTGACGCCATAGTCCGCGATCTTGCCGGCCGCCTTCATCGCGTCGAGCGCGGCAAAGACCTCCGGATGGTAATAAACGTCGGTCGGCGGGCAGTGCAGCTGCACGAGATCGAGCGTCTCCATCTCGAGATAATCGCGGCTGCGGTCGACGAAGCCTTCCAGCGCCTCGCCGGTATAGGCAGCGGCGACATGCGGATTGAGCCGGCGGCCGGCCTTGGTCGCGACATAGGGGCGCTGGCCGCCGCGCGCCTTCAGCACGCGCGCGATCAGCTTCTCCGAGCGGCCGTCGCCATAGACGTCGGCGGTGTCGATGAAGGTGACGCCGGCATCGAGCGCCGTCTCCAGCGCCGCGATGGCGTCGTCCTCGCTGACATGGCCCCAGCTGGCGCCGATCGCCCAGGCGCCGAAGCCGATTTCGCTCACCTGGCGGCCGGTCCGGCCGAATGTCCGCGATCGCATGCTCATCCTCCACTCATTCTCGGGGAGGCGGAGGTTATCGGCCCGGCGGCTCGTCTGACAAGGCGTCGATCAGTGATAGTCGGGAATGCCCGGCATGGTGACGAAGCCCGGCAGCGCGCGCACCCGCCGCATCCAGCGCCGGAGCGCCGGATAGGCGTCGTGGTCGACGCCGAAATCGCGCGACAGGGCGATTGCCGGGAAGAGCGCGACATCCGCGAGGCTCGGCGCGGCGCCGACGAACCAGTCCGAGCCGGCGATGCGCTGCGCCGTCATGTGGTCTTCCATGACGCGGAAGGCGGCGAGCGCCTGCCGCTCCAGCGCCGGACCGTCGCCGGGAGCCTCGAGCATGGCATGAAGCCGCGCCAGCCCCGCCGCCGCCAGCGGGCCGCGGGCGAAGAACAGCCATGAGAGCATGCGCGCATGGTCGGCCCCGTCCTGCGGCACGAGCGCGCCGCCGCCCGGCAGCAGCCCGGCGCAATGGAGGAGGATCGCCTCCGCCTCGGCGAGGACGAGCCCGTCCTGTTCGAGGATCGGCAGGCTGCCGCGCGGATTGAGCGCGAGATAGGCCGGCGAGCGCTCCTCATGGCCGGGATGGACGTCGACTGCCAAACGCTCATAGCGCGCGCCGAGCAAGGCGAGCAGCAGCCGCACCTTGTAGCAGTCGGCGTCGAGCTCGTAGTCGTGCAGGACGAGGCGCGGGCTTTCGAGAGGCTGGCTCATGCCGCGAACTCCAGCGAGGCGAAGCGCGACGGCGCCGCCGCCTCGATGGCGTGCCTCAGCGCCTCGGCACCGCGCGAGACCAGCGCGCCGTCCCCGGCGCCGTCGATCGTCACATGCAGCCCGGTCCGCTCGGCCGTGAAGGGTTGCAGGAAGAGAACGACATCGGCGCCGGCGAGGCAGCCGGCGAAGCTTCCGTCCGGTCCCGGCGCGAAGCGGCCGGCGAGCAGCGCCGCCACCCGCTCCGGCGTCGCCTCGACGAAGAGGCTGCGCAGCGCGGTGAGGGGGCGCGCGGCCGGCGGCGACATCGGCGTTGCGCCCATTTCGGACCAGACGAAGATCAGCCCCGAGGCCTCGGCCGAGGCATAGGTCGGCACGCGGATCGTCTCCGGCACCGCGAGGTCGGGATGAGCGGGAATGGCGCGGCACTGGCCGGCCGTGTCATAGGCCCAGCCGTGATAGAGGCAGGCAATGTGGTCGCCGCGGACGAAGCCGAAGGAAAGCCGCATGCCGCGATGCGGGCAGCGGTCTTCCCAGACATGGCTCGCGCCGGCGCTGTCGCGCCAGACGACGAGTTCGCGGTCGTGCAGCCGCGTGCCGGCCGACGTTCCCGGCTCGATATCGGCGGCGAGCGCGACGGCATGCCAGGCGGGAACTGCGGGATCGGTCAAGGGCATCTCCTCGGCATTTCGTCGTCAGGCGGCGCGGCGGGCAACATCGGTGACGAGGCAGTCGAGCGGGCCGAGGCTGCAGGCGACCTCGAACATGTCGACGAGGGCGCTTTCGCCCTCCACGGTCACCTCGACCCGGCCCGCATCCAGCCGCCGCGTCTCGGCGTCGACGGAGAGCCGGCGCGCGCGATGGCGCATGAACTCCGCGAAGCTCGCCGGCTCGAAGACGCCGAGAAACACCAGCTCGATCCGCTCTCTCATGCCCGTTCCGTCGCGCCCGCGGCCGATGCCCTTGCGCTTCCGCCCAACATTGCGGCATGTCTAGCGGCTGGGCAATGCGACATCAACACGAGGGACGAAGCATGGCGCGACCGGCCGAGAAAGCCTCGCTCGACCACTGGTATGTGATCGATGCGCTGCAGGATATCCCGGCCGCGCCGCGGCCGAACCGGCTGCTCGGGCGTGATCTCGTCGTCGCGCGCGACGAAAGCGAAAGCGTCGTGGTGCGCGAGCGCTTCGCGGATGGCAGCCTCGGCGCGCCGCTGCCGACGCATGAGCGCTGGGGCTATTGCTGGACCACGCTCGGCGAGCCGCCGCGCGGCCTCTTCGAGATCCCCGAGGCCGACGAGCCCGATCGCCGCCATGTCGTCTGCGGCGCCGTGCAGGTGCGCGCCTCGGGCCTCCGCATCGTCGAGAACTTCCTCGACATGGCACATTTCCCCTTCGTGCACACCGATATCCTCGGCGCCGAGCCGCATACCGAGGTGCGCCACTACACGACGGAAATCCGCCGCGACGTCGACGAGGTCTGGGCGACCAATTGCGAGTTCTTCCAGCCGCAGGCGGCGCTCTCGGCCTCCGGCGGCATCATGACGCAATACATGTACCGCGTCGCCGCGCCCTTCCAGACGCTGCTCTACAAGACCTGCCCGGCGGCGGCCAATCGCTGGGACGTCATCTGCCTCTTCGTGCAGCCGCTCGATCACGACCGCTGCCGCGCCCATCCGGTGATGTTCATCGTCGATGACGAGAGCACGCTGACCAGCATGATCCATTTCCAGCAGCTCATCTTCCTGCAGGACCGCATCATCCTCGAAAACCAGCGTCCACGCCTGTTGCCGCTGGAGCCGCGCGCGGAAATTCCGACCCGCGCCGACATGTCCTCCGTCGCCTATCGCCGCTGGCTCAAGGAAAAGGGCGTCACCTTCGGCACGGCCGAACGCGCGGCGTAGAGGAAGCGGCACGGGCTTTTTGAGCGAAGGCAGCAAAGGCCCCCTCTCCAACTCTCCCCCGCTACGCGGGCGAGAGGGCCGATTACGGCCGGCATGAGCGCGTCGCCCTTTGGAAGGGTGCGTTCTCGATGAAGAGCTCGGCCCCGTCCCCTCTCCCGCGCAGCGGGGGAGGGCTAGGGAGGGGGCTCTTCGAGGACCAGAGAGGGGCGCTTTAGCGCTATCCGACCACCTGCACGATCGCCTCGATCTCGACGCTCATATTGCCGGGCAGCGTCGACATGCCGACCGAGGAGCGGGCGTGGCGGCCCTTGTCGCCGAACACTTCGACGAAGAGATCCGAGCAGCCATTGATGACGCCGGGCGTGTCCTCGAATTCCGGCACGCAATTGACCATGCCGAGCACCTTGCCGATACGCGCGACGCGGTCGAGATCGCCGAGCGCGTCCTTCATGGCCGAGATCAGGTAGAGCCCGGTCAGGCGCGCGAGCTTGTAGCCTTCCTCGACCGAGACGCCGCCGCCGAGCTTGCCCTTGGCGTTCACGCCGGAAGGGAGAAGCGGGCCCTGGCCGCAGAGGAAGAGGAGATCGCCCATCTGCACGGCCGGAAGATAGGACCCGACCGGGGTCGGCACCTTGGGCAGGGTGATGCCGAGCTCTTCGAGGCGGCGTTCGATCAGCATGGGGGACTCCGGCGAGGCGAATCGGGCGATGCCTCATGGTTCCGGCGCCGCCTTAACAAAGTCGGAAGGCCCGGGCGGCGCCTTGCGCCGCCCGAGGGGCCATTGTAAGCGCGTGGCGACGGGACCGGATGATGGATGGAGCGGCATGGCCGGAACTCTGGCGGGCGAGACGGCGAAGCCGGAAGGCGGGCGCGGCTTCGGCGTGCAGCTCATCTATGACGCGCTGAAGAGCGACATCCTGGAACTCAGGCTGCAGCCAGGCGCCGGTCTCGACGAGACGCGGCTTTCCGAACGCTTCCAGATGTCGCGCACGCCGGTACGCGAGGCGCTGGTCCGCTTGGTCGCCGAGGGGCTCGCGACGACGCTGCCCAACCGCAACACCATCGTCGCGCCGATCGATTTCGCCAATCTGCCGGTCTATTTCGATGCGCTGACGCTCATGTATCGCGTCACCACGCGCCTCGCCGCGCTGAAGCGCACCGAGGCCGACCTCGAGCGGCTGCATGCGGGACAGGCGCTGTTCTCCGAAGCCGTGCGCGCCGCCGATGCCGCCGCGATGATCGCGACCAATCGCGATTTCCATGTCGCGATCGCCGAGGCCGGGCGCAACCGCTACTACACCGACCTCTTCACGCGGCTGCTCGACGAGGGCCGCCGCATCCTGCGCGTCTATTATTCGTCCTTCGACGATCACCTGCCCGACCCCTATGTCGCCGAGCATGACGAGATGATCGACGCCATCGCGGCGCGCGATGCCGAGGCGGCCGAGCAGATCGCCGGGCGTCACGCCCGCCAGATCGTCGGCCAGCTGCAGACCTTCCTCGCGAGCGGAACGGCCGGCGCCGCCATCAGCCTCGAGGGCTGACGGCGGGTCTCCGCCTTACGACTGGCTGAGGAACTTCTGGAAGACGAAGCCGCGCTTGTCGCCGGCGACGATCTCGCACCAGATCTTGCAGCCGACGATCTCGACGCCCGTTCCGGTCTTGAGAACGCCGATCACCGGCGCGCCATTGTCCGGATTGCTGCGGAGATTGACGCCGCTGGCGATCGTCGCCGCGCCCGGCTGCAGGCCGCCGCTGCTGGAGCCGGCCGGAATCGAGGCGATCACCTTCGGCGCGGCCGGTGCCTCGGCGACCGGCGGAGCCGCCGACGCCGAGAGATCCGGCGCGGCCGCTGTGGGCTCGGAGACTGCCGGCAGCGGCTCGGCGCTGGCGACTTCCGGCTCCGGGACCGGCTCGGGCGCCGGAGCGGTCATCGGGACCGGCGTCGAGGAGGACGCCGTCTCGGCCGGCGCGGCGGGTTCCGCCATCCGCACCGGGGCCGGCGATGCGTCGGCCGGTTCGGCGGCAGTCATCGAGGCTGCGGGCGCCGCCGAAGGCGCATCCAGAGAATTGTCGGCCGCCATGCGCACCGGCGAGGATCCGGTCTCGATCGCTGTCGGCTCGGGCGAAGCGGCCAAAGGCGGCGCGCTGGTCTCAGGAGCAGCGGGCGTCGCGGCGACGGAAGTCTCTGTCGGCGAAGTCTCGGCAGACGACGTCTCGGCAGGCACAGCCATCGCAGGCGCCGCCGCCGTGGCGGTCTCGGTCGGGGCCGGATCGCTGGTGGCGGTCAGCGCCCGGATCGTCATGCCAGCGCCGATGGCGGCGAGAAGGATGAGCGCCGAGACGGCGATGGCGGGCTTCAGATAGGAGCGGCGCTCCGAAGGCTCGGTCAGCGCGGCCAGCGGTGCGGCGCGCGGCGGGCGCTGCGCGGCCGGGCGGGTGGGGGCGCGGGGCGCCACCTTCGC
>CAWZZK010000270.1:0-29350 GCA_963966455.1 Kaistia sp.
CCGAAGAAGTCCCCGGCCCGGACGATGAGCACCGGCACATCCGCGCTCGCTGCCTCGAGGCGCAGCTCCATCTCGACGCGGATGCGGCCCTTGCGCGTCAGCGGGCGCTGCGGCGCCGCCTCAGCGATGAGCGGAAACGCATCCGGGCCATAATTGTAGAGCGTGCCGGGAAAGACGATGCGTGCTCCCGTTGCCTGCGCGGCGGCGATCGTGCTGTCCAGCATCGGCAGCGCCAGGCCGGCCCAATTGCGATAGCCCGGAGGATTGGCGCCGTGGAAGATGACCGCAGCGCCCTTGGCCGCGTCGGTCACCTCGGCAGCGTTCATGGCGTCGCCCTGCCGCCAGTCGAGCATCGGCCCCTTCCAGCGCCTCTTCGCCGCCTCGATATCGCGGGCGAGCGCACGGACCGTCCAGCCCCGCGCAGCCAGCGCCCGCGCCACTTCCCCGCCGATTCCGCCGGTCGCGCCGATCACCAGCGCCACGGATGACTTGCTCATCGCATCTCTCCTGTCCTCTTCGACAGGGGAAAGCTAGCGACGGCCAAGATCATCCAGAATTGTTGAAAGACCGATAGCGGCCATGCATTATCGAATGATGGCGCTGTCCTGGGATCTCTGCCGCTCTTTTCTCGCCGTGCTCGGCGAGGGCAGCCTCTCGGCGGCTGCGCGGCGGCTTCGGCTGACCCAGCCGACGCTCGGCCGTCATGTCGCCGAACTGGAACAGGAACTGGGAGTCGTCCTCTTCACCCGCAGCCAGACCGGGCTCGATCCGACCGACGCCGCGCTGGAACTGCGCCCGCATGCCGAGGCGATGGCGCTCGCCGCCGAGGCGCTGCGCCGCACCGCATCCGGCGAGGCAGCCGAGGAACGCGGCAGCGTGCGCATCACGGCGAGCGAGATCGTCGGGACGGAGGTGCTGCCGCCGATCTTGGCGACGTTCAACCGCCGTCATCCGCGCATCGCGATCGAACTCGTCGTCTCGAACCGCAGCGAGGATCTGCTGCGGCGCGAGGCCGACATCGCCGTGCGCATGACGACACCCGTGCAGGGCGCGCTGTTGCAGCGGCATATCGGCCGCATCGCGCTCGGCTTCTTCGCACGGCGCGACTATCTGAACCAGAACGGGGTCCCCGAAAGCCGGGATGCGCTGACCGCGCATGTTCTCATCGGCTTCGACACGGAGACGCCGAGCGTGCGCGCGGCGCAGCGGCTCGGCGTGATCCCGGAGCGCACGGCCTTCACGCTCCGGACGGACAGCGACGTTGCGGCGCTGCAGGCGGTCCGCGCCGGCTTCGGGATCGGGGTGTGTCAGGTCAGGATCGGCGAGCGCGATCCGGCGCTGGTCCGCATATTACCGCAGGACTTCGAGATCGGCCTCGAGACCTGGCTCGCGATGCATGAGGACCTGAAGACCGTGCGCCGCATGCGGCTCGTCTTCGATCATCTGGCCGCAGGGCTCGGCGCCTATGTGCGCGGCGAGCCGGAAGCCTGATGCACAAAAGAAAACGCCCGCCGGGGAGGAGGTCGGCGGGCGTTCTTATGATGGCAAGGGGCCGGGGAGGAGGTCGGCCGCTTGCCGATCGCGGGGAACGAGGGAGGAGGTTCGTTCCCGGCGAATTCCTGAAACTCAGTAGGCGGCCGACCGCTTGGCGACCTTCGCGATTTCCGAACGCTCGATTCCGAGGTCGGCGAGCTCACGGTTCGTCAGCCGATTGAGCTCATTGCAGGTCTGGCGGAACTTCACCCAGCCCTTGTAGGAAGCAATGATGCCATTAGCCATTGTCGTCGTCCTTCTCATCGAGGCGCCGACCGGTGACAGCGCGCTTTCGATGACGGAAATGTAGACCGGCCAAAGCGGGATGAGCACTCGCCCATTGCTCATGGCAGGGCTGCGATTTGT
Source organism: Kaistia sp. (assembly GCA_963966455.1). GTDB lineage: Bacteria > Pseudomonadota > Alphaproteobacteria > Rhizobiales > Kaistiaceae > Kaistia > Kaistia cartagenensis. The sequence goes on from CAWZZK010000270.1 coordinate 1,900, forward strand.
GCAGAGCAAAATCACAACATCGCCCCATGTTGCGACGCACAATCGCCAAATTCGGGGTGCTTTTGCCATATCATGGCCGGAATGGGGGCGCAGCGAGCCGCGAAATGCGCCGTGCCGGTCTGTCACGACATGAATTTGAGGCCGGCCGTCACCTTGTCGACGATCTTGCGCTCGGCGTGCAGGCCGATGCCGACAAGGTCGAGGCCGGCGCCTGAGACCGCGGCGACGGCGGCGCGGTTGTCGGCGTCGTTCGAGGTCGCAAACATCTCGCGGATATAAAGCGCGATATCGAGCCCGCGAGAGAGCGCCCGCCCATGCGTGCGCGCCAGGCCGGCGGCGTCGGCACCGAAGACGAAGACGGGTTCGCGGATCAGCGCGGCATAGGCCTGGCCGGAGGCATCGCGATAAGGCTCGCCGATGATGTCGGGATGCCCGTGCACGAGCCCTCCCGAGAGGAAGGCGGCGATATTGACCTTCTGCCAGGGCAGGAGATCGTCGAGGATTACGAGGGCGGTCTTGGTGGCGTAAAGCATGCCGGGATCCTAGGATCGGGGTCCGATAGCGTCTTGAACGATCGTGCGTCCGATGCCAGGCGACTTCATCTCGACCGAGCCGCCGCAAGGCGGCGTGCAGCGCCTGCTGGCGCGGTTCGGCGGCCATGCCTATGATCTGCACCGCCACGAGACCTATGCGGTCGGTGCGACCCTTTCGGGCGCACAGGGCTTTCGCTATCGCGGTGCCGGGCGGGTCAGTGCCCGCGGCCAGTGCATGGTGCTGCATCCGGACGAATGGCATGACGGCCGCGCCGCCGCCCCGGACGGTTTCCTCTACCGCATGGTCTATCTCGACCCGGACCGCGTTTTGGCCGCGCTCGGCGGCCACGGGCCGCTGCCCTTCGTCGGCGATGCGGTCGCCGAGGATGCCGGGCTCGCCGCCCTGATCGACGAACTCTTCACCTCCTTCCCCGGTCCCGCCGACCCGCTTGCGCTCGACGGCTTCCTTGCCGACTGCGCCGGCATTCTCGCGCGCCGCGCCGGCCTCGCGACGGGTGAGCGGGCTCAGCCGGTCGCCCGAATGCGCCGGGTCAAGGCGCTGATCGATGCCGAATTCGACCGCTCGATCGCGTCCGAAGACCTCGAGCGCGAGTCGGGCCTCGACCGCTTCGAGACGGCGCGCCGCTTCCGCGCCTTCGCCGGCACCTCGCCGCATCGCTATCTCGTCGGCCGCCGTCTCGCCGCCGCGCATCAGCGGATCGCCCGCGGCGAGGCTTTGACCGAGGTCGCATTGGGCACGGGTTTCGCCGATCAGAGCCATCTGACCCGCGCGTTCAAGGCGCGCTATGGCCTGACACCGGGCCGGTTCCGCGCGCTTCTCGCTGCCGCCGACACCCGTTCCTGATTCTGCCGTTCCGCAGTGCTTTTGCGGTTGTGTGCACAAGAGAACATTTTCGCACTAGGCGAGCAGCGCTGCCCCTGCGATTGTCCGTGTGCATACAAAAAAGTGCACGGCGGAGGCGCTCATGCGCGACACAGGGTCTGAAATCCGATCGGCGCATCCGCCGACTGTCCACTGGTGCGCACGGCCATATGATTGCAGCCTCGTTGGAGAGTTCGGCGTATGACGGCGTCCCGTCCGCCGGCGCTGCTTCCCTCCTATGACTATATCGTCGTCGGCGGAGGGACGGCCGGCTCGGCCGTCGCCCGCCGCCTCGCCGAGCGCAGCGACGCGACGGTTCTCGTCATCGAGGCCGGCCCGAGCGACGAGGGCCTCGACGAGATCGCCGATCCCGCCCGCTGGGCCACGCTCGCCGGCGGCGGCCTCGACTGGGGCTACGACTATGCCGCGACGAGCCTCGTCAACGGCCGGACCATGGCCCTGCCGCGCGGCCGGGTGCTCGGCGGCTCGTCGTCGACGGGCGCGCTGCACTGGTACCGCGGCCACGCTGCCGACTATGACGCCTGGGCAGCCGCCGGTGCCACCGGTTGGTCCTTCCACGAATGCCTTCCCTTCTTCAGGCGCATCGAGGATTGGGAGGACGGCGAGACGAGCCTGCGCGGAGCAGGCGGTCCGATGCGGATCGAGCGGAGCCGCGACCCGCATCCCCTCGCCTGGGCGATGATCGAGGGCGCGGCGGAGCTCGGCGTGCCGATCATCGACGACCCGAACGGCGCCAGCAACGAAGGCGCGGCGCTCGTCAATCTCACCCAGTCCGGCGGCCGGCGCTGGAGCGCGGCGACCGCCTATCTCCATGCCGGCCGCCCGCTCGCCAACCTCACGATCCTGACCGGCTCGCTCGCCATTCGCCTTGCTTTCGCCCATGGGCGCTGCACCGGCGTGCAGCACCTGGTCGGCGACCGCATGCGCGAGACGGCGGCGCGGGTCGAGGTCATCCTTGCGCTCGGCGCCATCGATACGCCGCGGCTGCTGCTCCTTTCGGGCATCGGCAACGCCGCCGCGCTTGGCGGCCTCGGCATCGAAACGGTCGCCGATCTTCCTGGCGTCGGCGCCAATCTGCAGGACCACCCGATGATCCGGGGCGTCAATTTCCGCGCCCGCGCGCCGCTGGGGCCGATCCGTGACAATGGCTGCGGTGCCGTCATCAACTGGAAGAGCCGGCCGGATCTCGCACGGCCCGATCTCACGGCCATCTGCTTCCAGCGCGCGAGCGCCGTGCCGGAACTCGCCGCCGGCCACGACCTTTCGGGCGACGTCTTCGCCATCGCGCCGGGCCTGATGGAATCGCGCAGCCGGGGACATCTCCGCCTGCTCGACGCGAGCCCGCGCGGACGCATGGAAATTCAGCCCAACTTCCTGTCGCATGCCGACGATCTCGCGGCCCTGGTGACGGCGGTCGATTTCGCGATGGATCTCGTGGCGACCTCGGCCTTCGCCAAGCTGTTCGCGAGCTATCTGGCGCCTGCGCGCCGTCTCAACCGCGCCGAGACGATCGAGTTCATCCGGAGGACCTGCTCGACCTATTTTCACACCTGCGGAACCTGCCGGATGGGGACGGACGACGACGCCGTGGTCGATCCGGAACTGAAGGTCCGCGGCATCGAGGGATTGCGCATCGCCGACGCCTCGGTCATTCCGGTCATTCCGACCTGCGGCACGATGGCGCCGACACTGATGATCGCCGAGCGGGCCGCCGATTTCATCACCGGCCCGCATTGAGGAGCAGACTGATGCGGCTGCGGCTGATCCTGCATGGCAAGGTGGCGCGCGAGCAGCGCGTGCGTGATGCGATCGACGCCGTACGCTCCGACGGCCATGTCGTGAGCGTGCGCGTCACTTTCGAATCCGGCGACGCCTCGCGGATGGCCGCCGAGGCGGTGGCGGAGGCCAAGGCCGGCCTCCTCGATACGATCGTCGCGGGCGGCGGCGACGGCACGGTCAACGAGGTCTTCGGCGCAGCGCTTGCCGCCGAGCCGCCGCCAGGCTGCGGCTTAGCCGTGCTGCCGCTCGGCACCGCCAACGACTTCGCACGGTCCGCCGCCATCCCCGCGGCGGACACGACCGCAGCGCTCCGCCTCGCAGCGGGCGCGCCCGTCAAGCCGATCGATGTCGGCTTCGTCGATGCCCGCCCCTTCATCAACCTTCTGACCGGCGGCTTCGGATCGCGCGTGACGGTGGAGACAGACCCCGAACTCAAGCGTCGCATGGGCGGGCTCGCCTATGTCCTCACCGGCGTCTCGCGCTTCAGCGAGCTTTCGGCCAATGCCGGGCGCATCGTCGGCGAGGGCTTCGAATGGGAAGGATCGTTCCTCGCGCTCGCGATCGGCAATGGGCGGCAGGCCGGCGGCGGCATCGCGCTCTGTCCCGATGCCCTGCTCGACGACGGGCTTCTCGATCTGATGATCCTGCCCGACATAGCCTCGGAGGCGCGCCTCGATGCGCTCGGCTCGATCCTGATGCAGGGACTGACGGCGATCGAGACGCTGGTGGTGCGCGCGCGCGGCCCCTGGTTCGAATACCGGTCGGACAAGGAACTGTCCGTCAATCTCGACGGCGAGCCAATGCGGGCGCGCCGCTTCCGCGCGACGTGCCGGCCGGGCGCCCTCGCCCTTCACGTCGGACCCGGCGCGGCGATCGCCGCTGGCTGAACGCGTTCAAGGGTTGCGCGGCAGGCCGATCCGGCCGATCAAGGCACGGGCATCACTCGACATGGCGGACCGCATGACCGGCAGCAAACCCGTTCTCCAGCGCAACCTCATCGTCATGGGCGTCTCCGGCTCGGGCAAGACGACGGCGGGCGAGCAACTCGCCGCGCATTTCGGCGCACCCTTCATCGAGGGCGACCAGCTGCATCCGCCTGAAAACGTCGCCAAGATGTCGGCCGGAACTCCGCTTAACGATGATGACCGCCTGCCCTGGCTGAAGGCGATCGCTGCGCGCCTCGCCGAAGCGGATGGCGGCTCCTCCGGGGTCGTCGCCGCCTGTTCCTCGCTGAAGCGCAGCTATCGCGCGATCCTGACATCGGGCGTCTCCCGTCGCACGAGCTTCGTCTTCCTCGACGGCTCGCATGCGCTGCTCTCCGAGCGGATGAAGACGCGCAAGGGCCATTTCATGCCCGCCTCGCTGCTCGACAGCCAGTTGGCGACGCTGGAGCCTCCCGGCGCCGACGAGGACGTCATCCGCATCGACCTCGATGGCGATATCGATGCCGAGCTCGAGGCGGCGATCGCGAGGATCGCGCGCGAGGACGCTGCAATCTGATCCTGATCACGACGCGGCGCCGCGGAGCCGCTAGGCTCCCTTCGTCGCACTCAAGGCTGGGGAGCCCGACCGGACCATGACCGGACCACGCTATCGCATCGCCCACACCACCGATTTCTCACTGACGAGCCAGCCCGCCTTCGTGCATGCGCTGGCGCTCGCAGTGGCGCTCAAGGCCGAGTTCCAGGTCCTGCACGTCCAGGGGCGCGGTGATGACGGCCACTTCCCCGCCGTGCGCGAGACCCTCGCAGGCTGGGGGCTGATCGCCGCCGATGCGCCGCGCGAGGCGGTGGACCGCGATGTCGGCGTCCTCGTCACCAAGGTCGACATCCGTGACCATGACCCGGCGAGCGGGGTCGAGCGCTTCCTCGCCGTCCATGCCGCCGATCTCCTGGTGCTCGGCTCGCATGCTCGCGATGGACTCGATCGTGTGCTGCACGGTTCGGTCTCGGAGCGGATCGCAGCCGAGACCGATGTGCCGGTGCTGTTCGTGCCGCTCGACAGGCCCGGCTTCGCCGACCCGGCGACCGGCGCGCTGTCGCTGCAGCATATTCTCATGCCGATCGCCGAGCAGCCGCCGGCCGGCCATGCGCTCAATGTCGTGTCCCGCCTCGCCACCGCGCTCGGCCTCGCGGGCGACGCCGTCGAACTGCTGCATGTCGGCGAGCGCGCGCCTCGGATTGCGACAGCGGACGGCGAGGGCTGGGCGCCCGTCCGCCTCGCCTCCGGCCCTCTGATCGAGACGATCCTCGCCCATGCCGGCAGCGCCGATCTCGTCGCCATGCCGACGCGTCGCCATGACAGCCTTATGGATATGCTGCGCGGCACGCATACGGAGCGGGTGATGCGGCAGTCGCCCTGCCCCGTGCTCGCCATTCCCGCCTGACGGCTCAGGCCCGCTCTATTGCAGTGCACCATGATCGGTGTCTGTCGTGCTGCCATGCACCAGATGCAAGCCTGCCTTGACTAAACTGGCGCTGCTCGGACATGCGCGAGGCGCCTATCTTTGAACTCGACAGGGACGGACGGACGAAAACGGGACCGCCCCTTGAAATCAAAGCAAGGGTGCCGAAATGAACATCGTCAAGAACTTCAAGAACTGGCGGAAGTACAAGGAGACCTACGGTGAGCTGGTCCGGTTGAACAACCGGGAGCTGGCCGACATGGGGATCCAGCGCGGCGACATCGACCACGTCGCCCGCCGCGCCGCCGGCTACTGAGAGAGCTTCGCCGGACGGTCCTCCCCCGTCCGCGATCAAGGCGGCAGGCGACCTCCTCCCCGCCGCGCCGCTGACATGAAGACGCCCGCCGACCTCCTCCCCGGCGGGCGTTTTCTTTTGTCCACGACATTCGATGGAACTCCCCGCGCATTTCCGGCATTGAGACGCTCGCGGTATTGCGTGGGGGATTTGCGACATGCTGAACGACGAGGCCGGGTCGATCGCACCTGCCTTCCTGCGGGAAGGGGGCGAGATGAGCCGGCTGATCGCCGCTTTCGCCTGGGAACGGACGTCGCTCGGACCGATCGAACGCTGGCCGCAAGGCATCATCAGCACGGTCGCCATGATCCTGCGCTCGCCGGTGCCGATCGTCACGCTCTGGGGCGAGGACGGCGTCATGATCTACAACGACGCCTATTCCGTCTTCGCCGGCGCCCGCCATCCCGCCCTGCTCGGCTCCAAGGTCCGCGAAGGCTGGATCGAGGTCGCCGACTTCAACGACAATGTCGTGCGCACCGTGTTCGGCCGCGGCGAGACGCTGAGCTATGCCGACCAGGAGCTGACGCTCTACCGCAACGGCCGACCCGAACAGGTCTGGATGAACCTCGACTATTCGCCGGTCCTCGGCGAGGACGGCCACCCGCTCGGCGTCATCGCCATCGTCGTGGAAACGACGGACAAGGTGATGGCCGAGCGCTGGCTGCGCGGCGAGGCCGAGCGGCTGCGCATGATGGTCGAGCAGACGCCGGGCTTCTCCGCCTTGCTCGAGGGGCCGGAACACGTCTTCGCCATGGCCAACCAGGCCTATCTTCGCCTCGTCGGCAATCGCGAGATCATCGGCAAGCCGGTGATCGAGGCGCTGCCGGAAGTGGTCGGGCAAGGCTTCATCGAGCTGCTCGATCGCGTCTACGAGACGGGAAACGCGATCTCGGGCATGACCGCGCCGGTCTGGCTCGAAAGTGGCGCCAATGCCGCCCCCGATCTCCACTATCTCGACTATATCTATCAGCCGGTCCGCGACCGCTCAGGCGGGCTTGCCGGCATCTATGTCCAAGGCACCGACGTCACCGAACAGGTGATCGCCCGCAAGGCGCTTGAGGAAAGCGAGGCCCGCTTCCGCCTCGTGGCCGAGAGCGCGCCGGTGATGCTCTGGATGGGCGACGAGGAAGGCCGCTGCATCTATCTGAACCGCGCCCAGCGCGAGTTCTGGGGAACCCCCGACGACCTTTCCGCCTTCGACTGGTCTTCGACCGTCCATCCCCAAGATCGGGAGGCGCTCGCCCGTCCCTTCGAGGAGGGCATGCGCACGCGGACCCGCTTCACCGCCGAAGCGCGCTATCGCCGGGTCGACGGGACCTGGCGGACGCTCCTGACCGACGCGCGGCCGCGCTTCTCGGTCGAGGGCGAATTCGTCGGCATGATCGGCGTCAATGTCGATGTCAGCGAGCAGCGCCAGGCCGAGGCCGAGCAGCACAAGGAGCGACGGCGTCTCGAAATCCTGAATTCGAGCGGTGCGGCCATCGCCGCCGAACTCGATCCGGAAAAGATCGTCCAGACAGTGACCGATGCCGGCGTCGCGCTGACGGGCGCGCAGTTCGGCGCCTTCTTCTACAATGTCACCGACGAGGCGGGCGAACGCTACCGCCTCTACTGCCTGTCGGGCGTCGACCGAAGCCATTTCGACAGCTTCCCGATGCCGCGCAATACGCCGCTCTTCCACCCGACCTTCGAGGGCAAGGGCATCATCCGCGCCGGCGACGTCCTGCAGCATCCCGAATATGGCCGCAATGCCGGCTTTCTCGGCATGCCGCAGGGTCATCTTCCCGTCCGCAGCTATCTCGCGGTCCCCGTCGTCTCGCGCACCGGCGAAGTGATCGGCGGCCTCCTGTTCGGCCATCCGGAGCCAGACCGGTTCCTCGAGGAGCATGAGAACCTGCTCGTCGGCATTGCCGGCCAGGCCGCGGTCGCGATCGACAATGCCCGCCTGTTCCAGACGGTCGAGCAGGAGAACCGGCAGCGCGCCAAGGCCGAGGAGCAGCTCCGGGCGCTCAACGAAACGCTGGAGGCGCGCGTCGCCGCCGAGATCGCCGTCCGCCAGCAGACCGAAGCGGCGCTCCTGCAGGCGCAGAAGATGGAGGCGATCGGCCAGCTCACGGGCGGCATCGCGCATGACTTCAACAATCTGCTGATGGCGGTGATGGGCAGCCTCGAGCTGCTCGGCAAGCGGATTCCCGCCGATCCGCAACTCCGCCGCCTCATCGACAACGCCATGGAAGGCGCGCGCCGCGGCAGCGCCCTCACCTCGCGCATGCTGGCCTTCGCCCGGCGCCAGGAACTGCAGATCGCCCCCGTCGACATCGCGCGGCTGTTCGACGGCATGGCCGAACTGCTGCAGCGCTCGCTGGGGCCGATGATCGCCATCGAGACCGATTTTCCGGCGGGGCTTCCCACCGTCGAGACGGACCCGAACCAGCTGGAAACGGCGCTGCTCAACATCGCCGTCAACGCGCGCGACGCCATGCACGAGCAGGGCACGATCCGCGTCACCGCCTCGGAAGAGACCGTCGCCGGCGATCCCGAACTGGCGCCCGGCCGCTACGTCCGCCTTGCCGTCAGCGATACTGGCGAGGGCATGGATGCCGAGACGCTCCGACGGGCACGCGAGCCCTTCTTCACCACCAAGGGCGTCGGCAAGGGGACGGGGCTGGGCCTTTCCATGGTGCATGGCCTCGCGCAGCAATCCGGCGGCAGGCTCGTGCTGGAGAGCGAGCCGGGACGCGGCACCACCGCCGAGATCTGGCTGCCCGTCGCGGTCTGCCCGGCCGGCGTGGAGACGGCGCCGGTGGCGCCGGTTGCGGAAGCGGCAATGCGGAGGACCGTCTCGGTCCTGGTCGTGGACGACGACGCTCTGGTGCGCATGAACACCGTCGCAATGCTGGAGGATCTCGGGCATCGCGTCATCGAGGCGCAATCCGGCATGGACGCGCTGGCGCTTCTCGCCGGCGACCGCGTCGATCTCGTCATCACCGACCATGCGATGCCGCAGATGAGCGGCGCGCAGCTGGCCGAGGCGCTGAGACGCGATTATCCGGGACTGCCGATCATCCTCTCCACAGGCTATGCGGAACTGCCCGATGGCGGAGATCCGGGACTGCCGCGCCTCTCGAAGCCGTTCTCGGAAGCGCAGCTGGTGGCGATCCTCGCCACCGTTCTCGGCGACGGCTCGTCGGGTCGCGGCGGCTGAACCCTCATCGGGCAGCGAAACGCCGACCGGCCGTCAGGCGATCAGTCGTCAGGATCGAGCCAGAACGCGGTGGAGCGCAGCAATTCCCCGCTCTCGGGCGACAGGCCGGTTCCTTCCGAGGCAGCGAGAAGCATCGCTTGACGCAAGGCGGATTGCGGGGTGTCGGGATTGAGCCGGCGGGCCAATGCCAGCAGTTCATAGGAAGACGTGCTCCCTTCGGCCAGTTCGATGAGGGCCTGCGCGAGCAGCCTCTGAAGCTCGTCGTCCGACATTGGGATGCGTCCCCCGCGCAGACTTGAAAGGTCTCCCCGCCTCTCAAGCTTCCCGAAGCCATTTGTTTCCAAGAAATCTCGCCGGTGCGCGGCACGTGATTGACTGGCGGGCGGACGCCCCCGCCTCGAACGGCAGCCGGGTTGCGGCCTCAGGCCGCCATGGTCGCGTCAGCGCCGTCGCGGCGGCCGAGTTCGCGCAGCACGGCATCGCGCAGCGCGGCAGGCTCGTGGATCGCGCAGCGTTGCAGGCGGAGGATGATCTCGGCGATGTCGGGGCGCAGGTCGTCGGCCTGCAGCGCGAACGGTCCGCGCTGTCGAGCAATCTCCTCGCAGAGCGTCTCGAGCTGGACCGCCATGGCCACGAGTTCGGTCTCGTCATAAAGGCCGGGATTGGGTTTCAGAATCACGGGCATGACGCGCTCCTTTCCTTTGGCAAGGCGGGAGCCGACGCGTGACTCTCAGTCGTCGGCGCCTCGATGGTCGCGTGCCGACGATGATCCGAGGATGCGCTTCAAAGGCCGATATTTCAACGCCGCTGGAACTTTTTCGGGCGTCGAACGATGTTATTTCCCTTCTTTCGCCGACACGCATTGTTTTCGCGGCCCGCTTCGCCTATATGTCAGTAGTCGAACTTGTTGACGAACATTGCTACGGCCTTCGAGCCTTTGCCGATCTTCTTTTCCAAATTCGTGAGCTGAACCGCCCGGTCGCGAGACGGGGTGATGATCAACTATGTCGATTCGAAAGGATATCGTCATGGCTACCGGAACAGTGAAGTTCTTCAATACGACCAAGGGTTTTGGCTTCATCGAGCAGGGCGGCGGCCAGCCGGACGTGTTCGTGCATGCCACCGCTGTCGAGCGTGCCGGCATGCGCAGCCTCGTCGAGGGTCAGAAGATCAACTTCGACCTCGTGCGGGACGCCCGCTCCGGCAAGCAGGCCGCCGAAAATCTCAGCGCCGCCTGAACGAGATAGCGCTTCGATCGCGACCACGGATGTACTGGCGCTGATCTGAAGCCGTTGAAACGGTCGGGCTTGCCCGGCCGTTTTTGTTTTTGAGGAGATCCATCATGTCGAAGAAGGCCACCGCCGAGCTCTTCCGCCCCAAGGCGCTCGTCAAGGCGGACCAGACCACCGAGATCGCCAACGCGATCATGGCCGAGGAAACCGCGGCTCGCGTTGCGAAGACCGCGCGCCTCAAGGCCGCTCGCCTCGCGCAGGAAGCCGCCGCTCCGGCTCCGGTCAAGAAGCCGCGCCGCGCGCCTGCCAAGGCGAAGCCCGCCGCCGCGCGTTAGGCCGCGCCGCCGCACGAAAGCTCAGCCGGGCGCGCCTGGCGATGTGTCGATCACGATCGTCTGCCGGCCGAAGGGCCGCTCGCAGACCGTCGTCCGTTGCGCCATGCATCCGCATGCCGCTTGACGGCCGCAGAAATCAACGAACTTCAACAAAACCTGGGATTTTTGGCGCGCCCACGGGGAATCGAACCCCGGTTTTCGCCGTGAGAGGGCGACGTCCTGACCGCTAGACGATGGGCGCGCGGGTCGCCGGAAGCGACGAACCGCGATATAGCGAAGACGCCGTCGCTTGGCAAGCGCGGCCGCTACATGGCGGTGGAGAACTTTCTACTGCGCGCTGACCGGTGGCGCCTCGGCGAGGCGGGCGCGGCGGACGACGGTGCCGGAGGAGAGGTCAACGACCACGACGCGGACAGAGCTGGCCTCCAAATAGGTCAGCGCCAGCAGCCGGCCGTCGAGCGCGGTCGAGAGCAGGGTGGCGCCTGCGGGCAGCGCGCCGCCGATCACCGCCTCGCCCGACTGTGTCGCGAGCACGGCCTTGTCCTCGGCGCGGCCGATCTTGTAGATGACGGCGACGAGCACGGCGCCGAGCCCGACCAGGAGCGTGGCGCTCGAAATGACGATGAGGCGCTTCAGCCGCTGGCGGATGCGCTCGACCGCCGGATCGAGCGGAGCCTCGTCGGCATCATCATCGTCGTCGAGCGGACGGCGCGGCATGGACACGGGACGGGAAGTGGCGCGGAGCATGGACGACCTTCAGGACGACGGCCAGGATGACGGCGAGGAAATCGTCGACCTCGTGGTCGAGCCGGAGGCGACGGGCAGGCGCCTCGATGCCTGGCTCGCGTCCCGGATCGACACGCTGAGCCGCAGCCGCATCAAAGCATTGATCGAGAGCGGCCATGTCGCCATCGGCGGCGCGACCATAGTCGAGGCGAAAAAGCCGGTCAATTCGGGCGATGTCGTCCAACTCTCCGTGCCGGAAGCCGAGCCGGCCGAGCCCGAGGCCGAGGACATCCCGCTCGACATCGTCTATGAGGACGATGCGCTGGTCGTGATCGACAAGCCGGCCGGCCTCGTCGTGCATCCGGGCGCCGGCAACTGGACCGGTACGCTGGTTAACGCGCTCATCGCCCATTGCGGCGAGAGCCTCTCGGGCATCGGCGGCGTGAAGCGCCCCGGCATCGTGCATCGGCTCGACAAGGGGACCTCGGGCCTGATCGTCGTCGCCAAGACCGACCGGGCGCATCACGGCCTCGCCAAGCAGTTCGCCGACCACGGCCGCACCGGCCCGCTCGAGCGCGGCTATCTGGCGCTCGTCTGGGGCGTGCCCTCCCTTCCCTACGGCCTCGTCGATGCGCCGCTCGGCCGCTCGCCGACGAACCGCCAGCGCATGGCGATCGTCAAGCAGGGCGGCAAGGAAGCGATCACGCATTACACCGTCGAGGAAAGCTACGGCCCCGCCGGCGCGACCATCGCCAGCCTCGTCGATCTGAGGCTGGAGACGGGCCGCACGCATCAGATCCGCGTCCATATGGCGGCGCTAGGCCACCCGCTGATCGGCGACCCGGACTACGGCAAGGGCTTCCAGACCAAGGTGCAGCGCCTGCCGGAGCCGCTCCGTGACGAGGTGGCCGATTTCCCGCGCCAGGCGCTGCATGCCTGGCTGCTCGGCTTCGAGCATCCGCTGACCGGCGAGACGCTGCGCTTCGAATCCGAGCCGCCGGAGGACCTCGCGGAACTCATCGAGGGCTTCAAGGCGTTGTGATGGGGCGTGGTGGAACAGCCCTGTTTTCGCTGGATTTGATCCCCATATAGGACCATGCGGGCCGTTGCGGCCGCATTCGGCGTTGGCTTGGAGGCGACGCCGACAAGGAAAGGGGGTCTTCATGGCTGCCAAAGCTTCTCTGCCGGTCATCGCTTCGGGCGAGGCCGGTCTTTCGCGCTATCTCGACGAGATCCGGCGCTTTCCAATGCTCGCCCCCGACGAGGAATACATGCTCGCCAAGGCCTATCGCGAGCATGACGACAGGAATGCCGCCCATCGGCTGGTGACGAGCCATCTGCGTCTCGTGGCAAAGATCGCCATGGGCTATCGCGGCTATGGCCTGCCGATCGGCGAGGTGATCTCGGAAGGCAATGTCGGCCTCATGCAGGCGGTGAAGCGGTTCGAGCCCGAAAAGGGCTTCCGCCTCGCGACCTATGCCATGTGGTGGATCAAGGCCTCGATCCAGGAATATATCCTGCGCTCGTGGAGCCTCGTGAAGATGGGCACGACGGCCAACCAGAAGCGGCTGTTCTTCAATCTTCGCAAGATGAAGAGCCAGATCCAGGCGCTCGACGAGGGCGATCTCCGTCCTGACCAAGTCCAGCAGATCGCGACCAAGCTCGGCGTGACCAACGAGGACGTCATCTCGATGAACCGCCGTCTCGGCGGCGACACCTCGCTGAACGCGCCGCTGCGCGCCGATGCCGAGGGCGGCGAGTGGCAGGACTGGCTGGTCGACGACAGCGAAAGCCAGGAGACCGTGCTCGCCAATCAGGAAGAGGCGGACAACCGGCGCAAGCTCTTGAAGGACGCCATGGGCGTCCTCAACGACCGCGAGCGCCGCATCTTCGAGGCGCGCCGTCTGGCCGAGGAACCGATCACGCTCGAGGAACTCTCGACCGAGTTCGGCGTCAGCCGCGAGCGCGTGCGCCAGATCGAGGTGCGCGCCTTCGAGAAGGTGCAGAAGGCCGTCAAGCGGGGCGCGCGCGAGCTCGAGCGCGGCCATGGCGGCGATGATGAACTGGAGGCTGCCGGCGCCTAGCCGTTAACCTGTCTGACATCTCCGTGATCGGGTCGTGATCGGCCCCGGGCGCGCTTGTCCTATTGCGACACATGAGTCACAGTCCGCTCCCGCGAAAATCGGAAACGGATCATGGCGCGCCCGCGTCGTCGGCTCACGGTGATCGCCGCGCTGGACATGGTCGGATATTCGGAGCTCGTCCAGCAGGATGAGCTCGGCACGCTCCGCGAGATGCGTGCGATCTACAAGACTCTGGTCCGGCCGACGCTCATCAAGTTCGGCGCCCACATCATCAAGATGATGGGCGACGGTGGACTCGTCGAATTTCCCAGCGTCCTCGACGCCATCGAATGGTGCATGGCGTTCCAGACCGCCATGGCCGAGCGCAATGCCACGCCGGACCGGCCGAAGATCGAAGTCCGCGCGGCGGTCGTCCTCGCAGATGTCATCCTCTCGGACGACGACCGCTTCGGCGCCGCCATCGGCTTCGCGATGCGGCTCCAGGCAGCCGCCCCGCCGGGCGGCATCGCCATCACCCATTCGGTGCGCTGGCAGCTGCTCGGCGAGCCGGCCTCGGCCTTCAAGCCGGTCGGCTTCCTGATGCTCCGAAGCGTCCCCTACCCTGTCGAAGCCTGGTTCTGGGTGCCGCCCGGTCGCACGCTTCCCGATGTGCAGCCGACGCAGAACCAGATGCTGACGCCGGGCGTCCTCGCGCTGCCCGGTCTCGCGGCCGAGCCGCAGGAGGACCAGCGGCCGCTGATCGTCGTGCTGCCCTTCGACGACATCTCGTCGGACCGAAGCTGCGACAGCATCGCCGACGGCATCGCCGAGGAGACGACCGCGACGCTGGCGCATGTGCGCTCGGTGCGTGTCATCGCCCGCAACTCCGCCTTCCAGTACAAGGGCCGCGCGGCGGACATCCGCGCCCTCTCCCGCGATCTCGGCGTCCGCTATGTCGTCGAGGGCAGCGTGCGGCGGGCCGGCGCGCGGCTGCGCGTCACGGCGCAGCTGATCGACGCCGATACGGGGACGCATCTCTGGTCAGGCCGGACGGAGGGGACGCTCGACGATCCCTTCGCGCTGCAGGACGAGGTGGCGATGCAGATCGCCGGCGCCCTGCACTCGGCCATCCGCAGCGCCGAGATCGAGCGCGCACGGCGCAAGGACGGCGACCATATCCGCGCACATGATCTCGTGCTGAAGGCCATGCCGCATTTCTGGGCGCACCGGCGGGAAGACAACGCCGTCGCGCTGCGCCTCCTCGACGAGGCGCTGGCCTCCGATCCGCGCTCTGGCCAGGCGCTCGGCCTCAAGGCCTGGTGCCTGAGCCAGGAGGTCACCTATCTCTGGTCCGACGATGTCGAGCGCGACAAACAGCTCGCTTTGGCGCTGGCTGAGAAGGCGGCTGAGGCGGGCGAGGCGGACGCGCTGGTCTATACGATGATCGGCGCCACGCATTCGATCCTCAGCGTCGACCAGTCGCGCGCCCGCGTCTTCATCGAGCGTGCGCTGGCGCTCGATCCGACGCTCGCCTGGGCCTGGACGCGGCTCGGCTTCATCCAGGCCTATTCCGGCCAGCCGCGCGAGGGGCTCGCCAGCCTCCGCCGCGCCATCCTGATCAGCCCCGACGACCCGATCCGCTTCAATGCCTATGCCGGCATGGCGACCTGCCTCTTCCTTCTCGGCGACTATGCCGAGGCGGCTCGCGAGGCGCGCCAGGCAATCGACGCGCGGCCCGGCATGATCTGGGCCTATCGCCTGCTCGCCACGTCGGCCGCGCTGGGCGGCGACCTCGCTCAGGCCCGCGCCGCGATCGCCCGCCTGCTCAACGACCGCCCCGGCATGACGATCGCCGAGGTCCGCCGCGCCGTCCACAATCTCGGCGGCGCCGACCTCGACCGCTACCTCGAAGGCCTCCGCCTCGCCGGATTGCCGGAGGGGTAGCGCCCAAGGACGGATCGACAGTCGGCTTCGCTATTTTGGCTGGCCGTTCCACCTGTCATTGCCGGGCTCGACCCGGCAATCCAGTCCTTCTTCTTGGGTGCTTGAAACTGCGGCCTGACGGTCGAAGAGAGTCTGGGTTGCCGGGTCAAGCCCGGCAACGACAGCTCTGAGCATTACCGCCCGAGCAAGCGCATAGATGTCGATCCGTGCTACCGTGGCGCGATTGCGTAGCTCTCGACCGGCGGGATCGTGTCGATCAGGCCGCGGTCCTTCAGGAAGGCTGCGAAGCGGTCGTAGCGGCCGGGTTCGAGCGCGGCCGGGCGCTTGGCGAAGCGCGGCAGCGTGTCGAAGAAGGCGGTGCGGTTCAGCCGGTCGTCGAGATCGGGATGCGCCTTGACGAAGATCTGCCACGCCTCTTCCGGATGATTGGTCATGAAGATCGTCGCCTCCTCGGTGGCGGCGACGAAGCGGGCGACGGCCGGATCCTTCGCGCGATCGGTCTTCGTCACATAGATCAGTTCGTCATAGGGGGGCACGCCGTGCTCCTCGGGGAAGAAGGCGACGCCCGGCTTGCCCTCGATCGCGAGCTGCGTCAGCTCGAAATTCCGGTAGCCGTCGATGACCGCGTCGACCTGGCCCGACATCAGCGCCGTCGTCAGGTTGAAATTCACATTGACCATCTCGACGTCTTTGGCCGTGAGGCCGGCCGAGCCAAGGATGGCGCCGATATAGGCCTCCTGCAGGCTGGCGACCGAATAGCCGACCTTCGTGCCCTTGAGATCGGCCAGCGTCTTGATCGGCCCGTCCTTGAGCACGATGAGGCAGTTGAGCGGCGTTTCGACCAGCGTGCCGACACGGGTGAGCGGCAGGCCCTCCTTCACGTTCAGCATCAGGTCCGGCTGATAGGTGACGGCAATATCCGCCTGCCCTGCCGCGACGAGCCGGGGCGGCGCGCTGGCGTCCGACGGCGCGACGATCTCGACATCGAGATCGTGGGCGGCGAAGAGGCCCTTCTCCTTGGCGATGACGAGCGGCGCGTGGTCGGGATTGACGAACCAGTCGAGGAGCACCGTCAGCTTGTCGGCGGCATTCGCCTCGGCGGCGGACAGAACAAGGGCGAGCGCCAGCGCGGCGCGCCTCAAAGCGGCATTCATCGAGCATCTCCTCATCGAAGCGAAACCTGCGTTTCCGGCGCCCAGGGCGCGATATGGCGGGTAAGAGCGACGACGGCGGCGCGCAGCAGCAGCGCCATGGCGGCGAGGAGCGCCAGCGCGGCGAAGACGACATCCGTCTGCGCGCGGCCATTCGCCATCAGCATCGCATAGCCGAGCCCCGCCGAGGCGCCGACCCATTCGCCGATCAGAGCCCCGACCGGCGCATAGACGGCGGCGACGCGAAGGCCCGAGGCGAGCGCCGGCAGCGCCGAGGGAAGGCGAAGCAGCACGAGCTCCTGGCCGCGGCGGGCACGATAGAGGCGGCCGAGATCGAGCAGACTCTCGTCGGTCCGCGTCAGCCCGTCGTGAAAGGCGGAGGCGACCGGGAAGAAGATGGCGATCGTCGCCATGACGATCTTGGAGCCGATGCCGAAGCCGAACCAGAGCACCAGCAGCGGCGCGATGGCGAAGACGGGAAAGGCCTGCGTCACGACGAGCACCGGCATCAGCACGCGGCCGAGCAGCGGCAGGCGCAGCATGAGAAGCGCGAGGAACACGCCCGTGACAGCGCCGGCGACGAGCCCGATGACCGATTCGGCCAGCGTGGTCGGCGCGTCGCGCAGCCAGAGCTCCGGGCGGTTGACCAGCGCCTGCCAGACCTTGAGCGGCGGCGGCAGCATGAAGGGCGGCGGCGCGAAGATCATCACGACCGCCTGCCACAGCGCGACGAGCGCAGCCGCGATGGCGAGGCCGCGCAGCAGCGGCGGCAGGACGGATGGCAATGGTCGCGCGAAAGCCAAGGCGGCCGGGTCCCCAAATCGAGACCGGACCATGCGCGAATGCGAGCGAACCGACTGGCTGAAGCCTTCCCGTCCCTTCGCCGGCATGACCCGGATCAGGTTCTAAGGGTTCGGCCCCAGGCCATCTCAGCTCGCGTTCGCGAACACCCCTCGGAATGGCGTCAGGATGGACGAAGGCAGGCGGTGGCGCAAGACCCGCGCAACGCTCGCCACGCGGACCCTTTCAGGACCGCACGGCGAACGGCTGTGCGCGCCTCAGCCGCCCCAGGCGGCGAAGGCCTTGTCGAAGACGCGCTGGCCCGGCGTGCCCTTTTCCAGCGTCAGGATGGCGCGCTGGTCGTTGTCGTAGACGATCGGGACGTCGATCCAGTTGCGCTCGCGCAGCAGAGCGATGTTCTGCTGCATGGTCGGGCCGTCATTGGCGAAGGCGATCCAGAAATAGCCGTCCGCGACCTTGGCGGCGGCGCCGTCGAGCGGCTGGCCGCGCGATTCCTCGGTCGGCTTCATCACGAGGGCCGGAACCGCCTTGATGCCGCCGCCCGGGAAGCCGGCCGGCGTATCGACGATGATCTCGACGAGATGGCTCGCCGGCAGGGCGGTGTCGGTGTTCTTGCGGAAATTGATGGTGACCGTCAGGTTGCGCTCCGGCACGGTCGCCGTGGCGACGATCTCCGGTCCGTTCGGCGTGTCGGGCTGGAACTTCCAGACGACATTGGCGCCGAGCGCGGTGACGCTGGTGGCGCCGTTCAGCGGCTGCTCGTAGAGGATCGCCTTCTGCGCCACGAGGTCGTCGCCCGGCGCGGTGCTCTGCGTCGTCGCCGGCGCGGCATCGGTCTGCGGCGGCGTGGTGCCGGGCAGCGTGACCGGGCCATCCGAGCCGGGGAGCGGCGCCGTCGGGTCGGAGGCTTCAGGCGCGGGGGCCGGCTCGGCGGCAGGCGCGCCGCTGTCCGGCTGTACCACGCCGGCGAGCGGATCGGGCTCGGTGCCCTCGGCCGGCGGCGTGGCGGTGATGGTACGGACCGACCGCGGCACGACATCCTCGGCCGGCGCATCGCCGAGACGATCGGCATTCTTCGAATTGCTCGATGCCGACGGGGCCTCGGCGGTGGGCGCGGCGCCCTTGTCGCCGGAAATGAGGTCGCCGATCACATCGTTGACGCGCGCGCGCTGCGACCAGCCGAGCGCGGCGATGCCGCCGACCATGAGCAGCACCAGGACGCCGATGATGAGCGCGGGCAGCCGCGAGGGCCGAGCCTTCTCCACGACGGCCGCGGACTGCGCGGCGCGCGGACGCTTCTCGCGGCGCGGCCGGCGCTCGGCCGGCTCCTCGGCGACGAGCAGTTCCTCGTTGAGGCTGTCCTCGGGCCATTCCGACCGCTCCTCGGGCGCGACCGGGGCGACGGCGACATCGTCGGTGTCCATCTCGCGGTCGGGATCGAAAGCGGGCTCACGCCGGCGCGCGGCCTCGAAGCCGGGCTCCTGGCGCACCGGTTCCTGGCGCACAGGCTCCTGACGCATGGGTTCCTGGCGCGGCGCGTCTTCACCACCGAAATCCTGCGGCGGGAGAGTCTGGCGCGGCGGGGCCTGGAGCTTCGGCTCCTGACGCACGGGCTCCTGCCGTCCTCCGCGAGCGGTCGCGCGGCGGGACGCGTCCTCCGGATCGATCCGCGGCGCGACATCGGCACGCGGCTCGGTCGATGCGCCGCGGACTGGCGGCGCGGTACGCTCGGCCGCGGATAGGCCCGGCCGGAAATCCGGCGGAACGGGCGTCGCGCGCGGCGCCGGTCGCGCCGGCGACGCCGGCCTCGCGGGCGGAGCGCCTTCCTCCGAAACGTCCTCTTCCGGCGAACGCATCACCTGCGCGGCCATCGCCTCGGCGGCGGCTGCGGCGGCGCGGGCACGGGCCGGCGACGGGCCGGCCGCGGTCACGGCCGCCTCGCGCTCGACGCGGCGGATCGCCTCCTCGAGCTCGAGCCGCTGGCGCGAGATCTCGTCCATGCCGAGCGGCGGCGTGATCGCCTTCAATTGCCCGAGCAGCGCCGCCCGCGCCTTGTCGTAGATGGAGCGGCGCACATCGACGGATTCGTGCTCCAGTCCGCCGACAGCCCTTTTCAGTACCGCGTAATAGTCGGTCATCGTTCCATTCTGCCAAGCGGTGCGTCCGGAGGGTCGCCGATGGCCGCCGCGTTCAGTCCTGGAAAGGATCCTGGACGAGAATCGTGTCGTCGCGCTCCGGGCTCGTCGACAGTAATGCAACCGGCGCGCCGATCAATTCCTCGACATGGCGCACATATTTCACAGCCTGGGCGGGAAGATCGTTCCAACGCCGGGCTCCGGCCGTCGAATCCTTCCATCCCTCCAGGGTCTCGTAGATCGGCTCGACACGCGCCTGCGCGGCCTGCGCCGCCGGCAGATAGTCGATCTCGCGACCATCGAGCTTATATCCGACGCAAATCTTGATTTCTTCAAGGCCGTCGAGCACGTCGAGCTTGGTCAGCGCGATGCCGTGGATGCCGGAGGTGCGCACCGTCTGGCGGACCAGCACGGCGTCAAACCAGCCGCAGCGGCGCTTGCGCCCGGTCACCGTGCCGAATTCGCGGCCGCGCGTGCCGAGGAAATCGCCGATCTCGCCGATCTGCTCGGTTGGGAAAGGACCCTCGCCGACGCGGGTCGTATAGGCCTTGGTGATGCCGAGCACATAGCCGACGGCGCTCGGGCCGACGCCCGAGCCGGTCGCGGCCTGCCCGGCCACCGTGTTCGACGAGGTCACGAAGGGATAGGTGCCGTGGTCGATGTCGAGCAGCGCGCCCTGCGCGCCCTCGAACAGGATGCGCTTGCCGCCGCGGCGCTGCTCGTCGAGCAGCCGCCAGACCGAATCCATGAAGGGCAGCACCTTGTCGGCGACCGAGGCGAGTTCCTCGACGAGGACCGCCGGATCGATCTCGCTCTGGCCGAGGCCGCGGCGCAGGGCGTTGTGATGGGCGAGCAGCCGCTCGACCTTGTCGCGCAGCACGTCGATATCGGCGAGGTCCATGACGCGGATGGCGCGCCGGCCGACCTTGTCCTCATAGGCCGGCCCGATGCCGCGCTTGGTGGTACCGATGCGCGTGCCGCTGTTGGAATTCTCGCGGAAGGTATCGAGGTCGCGGTGCAGCGAGAGGATCAGCGCCGCGTTTTCGGCGATGCGGAGATTGTCGGGCGAGACCGAGACGCCCTGCGCCGCGAGGCGGTCGATCTCGGCGACCAGCGCATGCGGGTCGAGCACGACGCCATTGCCGATGACGCCGAGCTTGCCGGGACGCACGACGCCCGACGGCAAAAGGCTCAGCTTGTAGCTGACGCCGTCGATGACGAGCGTGTGGCCGGCATTGTGGCCGCCCTGGAAACGCACCACGACATCGGCGCGCTCGGACAGCCAGTCGACGATCTTGCCCTTACCCTCGTCGCCCCACTGCGAGCCGACGACGACCACATTCCCCATTGAAACGGCCTCTCGGCGCCCCTTTGGGCGCGTTACGGGATATCCTCACATGCCTCGCCCCGGCACGGGACCGGGGCGAAGCGCGCGGACTATAACGATTCCGGCGGGTCCATGCGAGCCCCGCCGCAAATCGAGGCGGACTGCTCAGAAAGAGAGCCGCTTGGCCTGAACGACGCCTTCCAGAGCCGCGACGCGGTCGATCACGCCGTCGGAGATCGCTTCGTCCACCTCGACGAGGGCGATGGCGTCCTCGCCGGCAGCCCTGCGGCCGAGATTGAAGGTGGCGATGTTGATGCCCTCGGCGCCGAGGAGGCTCGCAAAGCGGCCGATGAAGCCCGGCTTGTCGCGGTTGGTGATGTAGAGCATGTGGCGGCCGAGCTCGGCCTCCATGTTGATGCCCTTGATCTGGATGATGCGCGGCCGGCTGTCGGCGAACACCGTCCCCGCGACCGAGCGCTCCTGCTTCTCGGTGAGCACGGTCAGGCGGATATAGTTCTCATAGGCGCCCTGCTGCTCGCGGCGGACCTCCTCGACCGCGATGCCGCGCTCGCGCGCGATCGCCGGGGCCGAGACCATGTTCACCGTCTGCAGCTGCGGCCTGAGGATCGCCGCCAGCGCCGCAGCGGTCAGCGCCTTGACGTTGAGGCCGGCGACATCGCCCTCATATTCGAGGCGGATGCCCGTGATGCCGGTGTCGGTGAGCTGGCCGGCGAAGGAGCCGAGCTGCTCGGCGAGCTTCACGAAGGGCGTCAGCCGCGGCGCCTCCTCGGCGGTGATCGACGGCATGTTGAGCGCGTTGGAGACGGCGCCCTTGGTGAGATAGTCGGCCATCTGCTCGGCGACCTGCAGCGCGACATTCTCCTGCGCCTCGGTGGTGGAGGCGCCAAGATGCGGCGTCGCGATGAAGTTGGGCGCGTGGAAGAGGACATTGTCCGTCGCCGGCTCCTCGACGAACACATCGAAGGCGGCGCCTGCCACCTTGCCGCTCTTGAGCGCCTCGGCGAGATCGGCCTCGACGACGAGACCGCCGCGCGCGCAGTTGATGATGCGCACGCCATCCTTCATCTGGGCGATCGCCTTGGCGTCGATGATGCCACGCGTCTTCTCGATCAGCGGCGTGTGCAGCGTGATGAAGTCGGAGCGGCGGAACAGCGTCTCGAGATCGACCTTCTCGACGCCGAGCGTCAGCGCCCGCTCGTCGGAAAGGAACGGGTCGAAAGCGATGACGCGCATCTTGAGCCCGACGGCGCGGTCCGCGACGATCGAGCCGATATTGCCGCAGCCGATGACGCCGAGCGTCTTGCCCGTGACCTCGACGCCCATGAAGCGGTTCTTCTCCCACTTGCCGGCCAGCGTCGAGGCATTCGCCTCCGGGATCTGGCGGGCCAGCGCGAACATCATCGCGATGGCATGCTCGGCGGTGGTGATCGAATTGCCGAAGGGCGTGTTCATCACGATGATGCCCTTCGCCGTCGCGGCCGGGATGTCGACATTGTCGACGCCGATGCCAGCCCGGCCGATGACGCGCAGATTGCCCGCCGCCGCGATGACCTTCTCGGTCACCTTGGTATTGGAGCGGATCGCGAGGCCGTCATAATTGCCGATGATCTCGAGGAGCTTCTCCTTGTCCTTGCCGAGATCGGGCTGATAGTCGACCTCGACGCCGCGATCCTTGAAGATCTGGACGGCGGTCTTGGAAAGCTTGTCGGAAATGAGAACGCGCGGTGCCATGATGGGGTTTTCCTTGCGCATTGCCTGGGGCCCCTCCCCTTGTCATGCCCGGGCTTGATCCGGGTATCCAGACCTCGCTTGCGTCGCGGTCAGGCTGGATTGCCGGGTCGAGCCCGGCAATGACAGGAAGGGGAAGCGGAACGAAGTGTCAGGCGGCCTGCTTGAGGCCGGCCTTCTGCGTGGCAAAGGCCCAGTCGAGCCATTCGGTCAGGATCGCGAGATCGGAAGCCTCGATCGTGGCGCCGGCCCAGATGCGCAGCCCGGCGGGAGCGTCGCGATAGGAGCCGATGTCATAGGCGACTTTGGCCTTTTCCAGCGCCGAGGCGATGCCCTTGGCGAAGGCTGCCTGGGCGTCGGCGTCGAGCGCCTTCACGGCCGGGTCGGTGATCACCAGGCAGACCGAGGTATTGGACCGCGTCGCCGGCTCGGCGGCGAGGAAATCGACCCAGTCGCGCTTCGCCACCCAGTCGGCCAGCACGGCGAGATTGGCGTCGCAGCGCGCCTCGAGACCCTCGAAGCCGCCGAGGCCTTCGGCCCAGGTCAGCGCGTCGAGATAATCCTCGACCGCCAGCATGGACGGCGTGTTGATCGTCTCGCCGACGAAGATGCCCTCGATGAGCTTGCCGCCCTTGGTCATGCGGAAGATCTTCGGCAGCGGCCAGGAAGGCTTGTAGCTCTCGAGCCGCTCCACGGCGCGGGGCGACAGGATCAGCATGCCATGCGCCGCCTCGCCGCCGAGAACCTTCTGCCAGGAGAAGGTGACGACATCGAGCTTCGACCAGACGAGGTCCTGCGCGAAGGCAGCGGAGGTCGCGTCGCAGATGGTGAGGCCGGCGCGGTCAGCGTCGATCCATTCGCCATCGGGCACGCGCACGCCGGAGGTGGTGCCGTTCCAGGTGAAGACGACGTCGCGGTCGAAATCGACCTTGCCGAGATCCGGGAGCTTGCCGTAGTCGGCGGTGAATGTGCGCACATCGGCGAGCTTCAACTGCTTCACCACATCGGTGACCCAGCCTTCGCCGAAGCTCTCCCAGGCGAGGAGGTCGACGCCGCGGGCGCCGAGCAGCGACCAGAGCGCCATCTCGACGGCGCCGGTGTCCGAGGCAGGCACGATGCCGATGCGATAATCCGCCGGCACGCCGAGCACGGACCGCGTCAGGTCGATCGCCTTCTGGAGCTTGGCCTTGCCGATCTTCGCCCGGTGCGAGCGTCCGAGCGCCGCATCCTTCAGCGCGTCCAGCGACCAGCCGGGTCGCTTCGCGCAGGGGCCGGAAGAATAATTGGAGTTCACCGGCCGGCGGCCGGGCATAGCGAGATCTGCCATTCGATCTACCCTCTCAGATAGCAGCGCCTCGTTGGGGAGGCGTGTCCCGCCGTCGCTGTTACGCGCGGCGATGAGGGAAGTCAACGCGCCGTGCCTGCGCCGCTAGGCCGCAATGGAAAAGGGCGCGCCGCTCGCACGGCGCGCCCCTTGGTCGTGTCCGGAGAAACCCTCTTCCGGCAGCGCTCAATAGAAGTTGTAGCGCAGGCCGAGACGGACTTCGTTGGCCGAGATGTTGTCGTAGTTGATCACGCCGCCGCCGCCGGCCGGGATATAGCCCGAGACCGCGTCGCCGAGATTGAGATAACGATAGTTGAGGTCGACCGCCATGTTGGGCGAGAAGGCATAGGACACGCCAGCCATGAGAGCATAGGCGAAGTTCCACTGGCTGCCGCCGTCCCAGAAGCCCGAATTGCCGTCCGGATTGACGAAGGCGACATTCGAGGTCTGCAGGTAGGACGTACCGATACCGGCGCCGACGTAGGGCGTGAAGCCCGACCAGGTTCCGACATCGACATAGCCGTTGACGAGGAAGGTCCAGGCGTCGATATCGGCCGTCTCGACGGTGTGGTCGATGCCGTATTTCTCGCCGCAGCCACCGCAATAGCCTTGGCCGGACACGCCCGACTGGAATTCGTAGTCGACCGTGCCGTCGATGCGGAAGTGATCGTTGAACCGATAACCCGCGCCGACACCGATGAGGCCGGTATTGTCGAGCGTGTTGTTGTTCCAGTTGTCGACATAGCTCGGCGTGACGAAGCTGATGTCGGGATTGTTGTACCACTTGTAGCCGATATCGCCCCGGAGATACCAGCCGCCCGTCGCGATGACCGGCGCGGGCTCCACATAGGGCTCCGGAAGGTCGGCCGCATTGGCGCCGCCCGCGGCGGCGATGCCCGCCCCGATCACGGCAGCGAGCGTTAAGGTCTTCACGTAACCCATCGAAGTCTCCCCGGTCGAAGGCTGGATCAAGGCATCGCCCGATCGATCTGAATCCATCGCAGCCGACTGTGCCGGAGAACGCTTAAGAACAGATTAACTACGTCGCTTAACCACGATTGTTTACGTTACTTGACCGTTAACGGCCGGGCCGCGGCCGCTTTCTCTTGCCGATGAAGGGCTTGCCGCAACAGCGAAACGGCCGGAGCGGGGCTCTCGCACCCGGTCCGGCCGTCAATCATGCTGAAGCTTGCTAAGGCGGCCGATCAGTTCGGCGCGCCGGCGAACTGGTCGTCGAAGGCATAGCCGGAGCCACGCACCGTGCGGATCGGGTCCTTGACGCGGCCGCGGTTCACGGCCTTGCGCAGCCGGCCGATATGCACGTCGACCGTGCGCTCATCGACATAGACGTCGCGGCCCCAGACGCCGTCGAGCAGCTGCTCGCGCGAGAAGACGCGGCCAGGGCTCTTCATCAGGAATTCGAGCAGGCGGAACTCCGTCGGCCCGAGCCGCAATTCGCGCCCCGAACGGCGGACACGGTGCGTCTCGCGGTCGAGCTCGATATCGCCGGCCCGCAGCAGGGAGGCGATCACCTCGGGACGCGAACGGCGCAGGATGGCCCGGACGCGGGCCATCAGCTCCGGCACCGAAAACGGCTTCACGACATAGTCGTCGGCGCCGGTCGCAAGGCCGCGGATCCGCTCCTGCTCCTCGCCGCGGGCGGTGAGCATGATGATGGGCAGCGTGCGGGTGGTCTCCCGCGCCCGCAGCCGGCGGCAGAGCTCGATGCCCGAGATGCCGGGCAGCATCCAGTCGAGCAGGAGGAGATCCGGTGTCGTCTCCTTGAGGCGCGTCTCCGCGTCGTCGCCGCGCGGAACGGCCTCGACGCTGTAGCCCTCGGCCTCGAGATTGTAGCGGAGCAGGAGGGCGAGGGCTTCCTCGTCCTCCACGATCATCACGCGGGGGGTCATCTGGATGTCCCTTCAGGCCCGATCAGGCGGCGTCGTACGAGACCTTGGTCACGCTCGACTCGTCCTGCTTCGGCCGGTCCTGCGTCAGCGCCTCGCCGGTCACGACATAGTGCACCGTCTCGGCGATGTTGGTCGCATGATCCCCGATGCGCTCGATATTCTTGGCGCAGAAGAGGAGATGCGTGCACAGCGAGATGTTGCGCGGATCTTCCATCATGTAAGTGAGGAGTTCGCGGAACAGCGAGGTGTACATGCTGTCGATGTCCGCATCGCGGCGCCAGACCTCGAAGGCCTGGTTGACGTCGCGCGAGGCGTAGGAGTCGAGGACGTCCTTGAGCTGGGCGAGCGACAGCTCGGCCATATGCTCGACGCCGGTGATGAAGCGCTTCGACTGGAACTGGCCGTCGAGCGCCAGCACGCGCTTGGCGATGTTCTTGGCCAGATCGCCGATGCGCTCGAGGTCGTTCGAGATGCGCATGGCGCCGATTACTTCGCGCAGGTCGAGCGCCATCGGCTGGCGGCGGGCGATGATCATGATCGCCAGCTCTTCGGTCTCGCGCTGCACCTGGTCGAGGCGGCGGTCGTCCGCGATGACGGCGTTGGCCATCGTCACGTCGAGCCGGGTCAGCGCCCGCACGGAGAGATCGACCAGCCGCTCGGCCATGCCGCCCATCTCCGCGATGCGGCGCTGGACGTCCTTGAGCTCGTCGTCGTAGCGGGAAACGATGTGTTCCGACATGTCGTCCTCCTGGCCGTGGGGCTCAGCCGAAGCGTCCGGTGATGTAGTCCTGGGTGCGCTTGTCGCCCGGGGCCGTGAAGATCTTCGACGTCTCGTCGAATTCGATCAACTCGCCGAGATACATGAACGCGGTGTAGTCGGAGACGCGCGCCGCCTGCTGCATGTTGTGCGTCACGATGGCGATCGTGTAGTCGGCGGTCAGTTCGTCGATCAGTTCCTCGATCTTCGAGGTCGAGATCGGGTCGAGCGCCGAGCAGGGCTCATCGAACAGCACGACCTCGGGCCGCACCGCGATCGAACGCGCGATGCAGAGGCGCTGCTGCTGGCCGCCGGAGAGGCTGAGACCGCTCGAGGAGAGCTTGTCCTTGACCTCGTTCCAGAGGGCGCCGCGCGTCAGCGCCGCCTCGACGCGCTCGTCCATCTCGGAGCGCGACAGGTTCTCGTAGAGGCGCACGCCGAAGGCGATGTTGTCGTAGATCGACATCGGGAACGGCGTCGGCTTCTGGAACACCATGCCGATACGGGCGCGCAGCAGGTTGAGATCCTGGCCGGGGGCGAGGATGTTGCCGCCGTCGAACAGGACCTCGCCCTCGGCGCGCTGCTTCGGATAGAGGTCGTACATCCGGTTCAGCACGCGCAGCAGCGTGGACTTGCCGCAGCCCGACGGTCCGATGAAGGCCGTGACCTTCTTCTCGTAGAGCGGCAGGTTGATCGACTTCAGGGCGAGGTTATCCCCGTAGAAGAACTTCAGGTTCTTGATCGAGATCTTCTCGGGCAGCGTGTTCTGGAGCGTGGACACGGTCATTTCGCCGTCCTCGGGCTAAGGAAGGCACGC
>CAWZZK010000271.1:0-40880 GCA_963966455.1 Kaistia sp.
TCTCCGTCGCCGGCGTATCGGTGCCGCAGGCGGTGATCGCGACGGAGCCGCAGGCCAAGGCGACGCTCGACCAGCTCGGCTATCAGAGCCTGCTGCTCAACTTCAATGTCGGCGCCTCCTATGACGACGCCAAGAAGTCGCTGTCGATCAACGAGATCGAGGTCGACGGCAAGGACATGGGCAAGCTGACAATCACCGGCTCGTTCGGCGGGCTGCCGCGCGAGAAGCTGCAGAGCCAGGACGACATGAGCGCGCTGGCTTCGACGGCGACGCTCGAGAACGCGACGATCCGCTTCGAGGATGCCGGCATCGCCAACAAGGTGCTGGAGATGCAGGCGAAGTCGATGGGCACGACCCGCGACAGCCTCGCCATGATGCTGCCGGCGGCGCTGCCGCTCGGCTTCAGCCAGCTCAACATCAACGACGCCGCTTTCCAGCAGAAGGTGGTCGATGCCGTGACCGCCTTCCTCAAGGACCCGAAGAGCTTCACCGTCATGCTGAAGCCCGCGCAGCCGGTGCTGATCCAGTCCATCGGCCAGTCGGCGATGTCCGATCCCTCCTCGATCCCGGGCCTGCTCGGCATCGACGTCCAGGCCAATAACTGACACCTGACGACGGACGCCCCGGCCCGCGCCGGGGCGTCCTCCCCGCCCGATCCGTCCTTCCGATCCAGGAGCGCCGCCATGGCCCGCCGGAGCACGCAGACCCGCATCCTCGTCCTCGGCTTTTCGGCGGCCTTCGTCGCCGCGGCGGCTCCGGCACTGGCCGAGGAGCCCGTCGAGACCGCGATCCGCGGCTGGGTCACGGATATCGACGCCTCGCCCAACTGGGTCGCCGGCTACGAGTCGCTCACCTATGACGACGCCTCGCGCACCGCGACGCTGAAGAACCTCACCATCCGCAGCGAGACGCTCTCGACCAAGATCGAGATCTCGTTCGGCCAGGTGGCCGTCACCGGCTATGGTCAGACGCCGGATGGCGGCTTCACGGCCGTTTCGGTGACGACCAGCGACAGCCGCGCCGTGTTCGGCGCCTTCGCCGACGTCAAGCTCGGCCCCATCACCGCCGACACGCTGACGGTGCCGAGCTTCACCGGCTTCGTCTTCGATCCGGCGCGTCCGTTCACGGCGATGGTCAAGGCCTATGCGATCGCGGCGCAGACGACGATCGCCTCGCTCAAGATCGACAGCGTCGATTCGACGACCACCTTCGAGAACCAGACGACCAACGCGTCCTATGGCGGCTTCACGCTGACGGGGATGCAGAAGGGCATGATCGACCACGTCGTGGCCGGTCCCTTCACGCAGGAGACGCCGAGCCCCGACGGTCTCGTCAACATGCGGGCCGACAAGCTCGAAGCCTTCAAGATGGACCTGAACGCCATCATCGACGTGTTCGACCCGGATCGCTATCAGGGCGGCGTCGGCGACGGCCGCTGGCGCAATGCGCTCGCGCTGGAGAAATACACCAACCTCTCCTTCGAGATTCCCGGCGGCAAGACGCGCTTCGGCAGCATCGAACTGGAGAACCTGAAGGTCCGCCAGCCGCCGCAGAGCTTCACAGCCTTCTTCGACGACATGCTCGCCAATCCCGCCATGTCGGAAAAGGAACTCGGCCAGAAGGCGCTCGACGCGATCCCGAACGTCTTCTACGCCTTCGGCTGGGACGCCTTCCGCTTCGTCGATCTCGACGTGACGGCGCCCGGCGTCGACCGCTTCCATCTCGGCGATTTCCACATCAACGACTATTCCAGTGACGGCATAGGCGAGATCGGGATTGCGGATCTCGACGTCGCCTCGGACAAGACCTCGGTCGGCGCCGAACGGGCGGCAATGGGCGGCTTCAAGTTCCCCTCGCTGCAGGCGATCGTCGCCGCCGTGAAGGCCGAGGAAGCGGGCGTCGAATCCGATCCGCTGCCGCTGATTCCGACCATGGGCTTCGCGGAAGCGGTCAATGTCTCGGTCGTGCAGGACGGCAAGACGGTCGGTGCCGTCGATCGCGGCCGTGTCGATCTCGGCAACTATATCGGCCCGGTGCCGACGCAGGTGGCGCTCGACATCCGCAACCTCGTCGTCGACCAGTCACTGATCGACGATGCCCGCGCCCGCTCCATGTTCGCCGAGCTCGGCTACCAGCAGGTCCAGGCGAATTACGGCTTCAAGCTCAACTGGCGCGAGGCGGACCAGAGCCTGACCCTCAGCGATTTCAAGTTCGACATCAAGGATTTTGGCTCGATCGCCGCCGAGGCGGTGCTCACCGGCCTGACGCGTCAGGCGCTCGAGAACCCGAAGGGTCTGGATGCCGCGCTGCCGAACCTCCTCTTCCAGAGTGGCAAGGCCGTGGTGAAGGACGGATCGATCGTCAACCGCGCCATCGCCATGGAAGCCAAGAAGAAGGGCCAGACGCCGGAGAAGTACCGCGAGGATCTCGCCGGGGCGATGCCGCTGACGCTGATGCTGGTGCTGAAGAATCCCGGCTTCCAGGAAAAGCTGGCGCCGGCGCTTCAGGCCTTCATCCGCACGCCCGGCACGATGACGTTGACCGCTGCGCCGGCCACTCCGGTGCCCCTCACCAAGATCATCGCGGCGGCCGAGTCCGACCCGCGCTCGCTGCCGACCTTGCTCTCGATCGACGTCAAGACGGACAGCCCCGCTGCTCCGGCTGCGCCGCAGCAGTAAGGCCTCCAGAAAAGCAAAAGGGCGCCGCGACCATCCGGTCCGGCGCCCTTTTTTTCTTTTGCGGCCTGCCGTCAGGCGGCGGCGCGGATTCCGGCGAGCGCACGCGCCGTGGCATCCGCCTTCTCGGCCGCCTCGGCGACGCCCTGCTCGGCGCGCTCCGGCCCGAGCGCCTGGCCCTCGACCTGGATGATCTCGACATCGGTCATGCCGAGGAAGCCGAGCATGAAGCGGATCCAGGGTTGCTGATAGTCATGCGGCTTCATCGGGCCGTCCGAATAGATGCCGCCCTTGGCTTCGACCACCACGACGCGCTTGCCGGTCACGAGACCTTCGGGACCGTTCGCGCCATAGCGGAAGGTCTTGCCCGAGCGGGCGATGAAGTCGAACCAGGCCTTGAGCTGCGAGGTGACCGTGAAATTGATCATCGCCGAGGCGATGACGATCACGTCGGCTGCCTGAAGCTCGGCGACCAGTTCGTCGGAAAGGGCGAGCAGTTTCGTCTGCTCGGGCGTATGCGTCTCGGCCGGCGCGAAAACGGCACCGAGAAAGGCCTCGTCGACATGCGGCAGCGGATCACGGGCAAGATCGCGGCGGGTGACGGTGGCGGTCGGATCTTCGGCGCGGATGCCGGCGACGAGCTGCTCGGCGACCTTGGTCGACTGCGAGGCGGCGCCGCGCGGGCTCGATGCAACGAAAAGGATATTGGTCATCGCTGTTCCCTTCACTATCTTGGTAGGCAGACCGACCAAGATCGGTACCGTTTGGTAACATGAGTAAATGTTACCGGTGGGTAACAGGATTTCAAGCCCGTGGACACGCCCGATCGTGAACAGCCTGTTCACCGCTCTTCCCCCGGAGAGCGGGTGCCGCCGCGCCAGCGCATCCTCGATGCGGCGCGGGCGCTGTTCTTCCGCCACGGCATCCAGGGCGTCGGCGTCGAGGCCATCGCCGAGGCGGCCGGCACCAACAAGATGACGCTCTACCGGCATTTCGAATCGAAGGAACTGCTGGTCGCCGAATATCTCCGCGCGCTCGCGGCGGAGAATGTCCGCGTCTGGGACGATCTCGATGCGGCGCATCCCGGCGACGCGCTGGAGCAGATCAAGGCCTGGCTTCATTCCGTGGGCGGCCATGGCGAGGGCATCGATCACAGCGGCTGCGCGATGATGAACGCGGCCATCCAGATCGCCGATCCCGAGCATCCCGGCCGCAAAGCCGTCGAGGCGGCGCAGCGCACGCATCGCGAAAGGCTGATCGGCCTCTGTCGCGAGGCCGGCCTGCGCGATCCGGAGCTTCTCGCCGATCAGCTCTTCCTGCTCGTCGAAGGCTCGCGCGCCGCCTATCGCAGCGCGGGTCCGGACGGTCCCGGCTCCAGCCTCTGCCGTCTCGCCGGGCCGCTGATCGCCGCACACCAGCAGCCGGCACCGGTTCCAGCGACCTAGGCCGGCACCAGCCTTCCGCTCTCGAGGCGCAGCACGCGGTCGACCGCGGCGCGATCGACGGCGGCATGGGTCGCGAGGATCAACGTCCGCCCCTCGGCTGCGACCAGGAGATCGCCGAGGAACTCCGCCTCCGTTTCGGCGTCGAGCCCTGCCGTCGGTTCGTCGAGCAGGATGACGCGCGCCGGCGACAGCAGCGTCCGGGCGAGGCAGAGCCGCCGCGCCTGGCCGGCGGAGAGCGTCGCGCCGGATTCGCCGAGCCAGGTATCGAGCCCGTTCGGCAGCGAGCGGACGAAACCGTCGAGCCGCGCATTGCCGAGCGCCGCATGCAGCGTCGCGTCATCGGCGAAGGGCGAGCCGATCCTCAAATTGTCGCGCACTGTGCCGATGAAGACGGGCGCGTCCTGAGTCAGCAGCGCGATGTGGGCGCGGAGGTCCGCGAGCGTCGCATCGCGGATGTCAATGCCGCCATAGCGGATCGCGCCCTCCGTGACATCGTCGAGTCGCATGACCAGCGACAGAAGCGTCGACTTGCCCGAGCCGCTCGCCCCGATCAGCGCAATCCGCTCGCCGGGGCTCGCCGTCAGGCTGATATCGGCGAGGACCGGACGGCCGCTGTCATAGGCATAGCCGGCCGCTGCGATCTCGAGCGTGCCGACGCCGGGCAGCCGCGCGGGCGCCAGCGGATCGCGCACCGAGGGCTCGGCGGAGACCAGCGCCTCGATCCGCCGCCCGGCGGCGAGTGCGCTGCCGAGCCGCGCCGCGCCGCGCAGTATCGGCCCCGTCACTTCGAAGAGCGCCAGGATCGCGAGCAGGATGCCGGCGAGGACGGGTCCGGCGAGGCGTCCCTCCTGCACGGCCGCGAGGCCGAGCCAGAGCGTGCCGGCCATGGTGAGCCCGGCACCAAGCTGCGCCAGCGCGGGACCGAGCGCGACGCGGCGGGCTTCCGCGAGCCGCGCCCGGCGCAGTTCCGCCGCTGCGTCGGCAAACCGCCGCTCGCCGCTTTCGAGGGCTCCGAGCGCCGCGAGGTCGAGATGACCGTCCATGCCGTCGAGCGCCGCGATCCTCAAATCGGCCGACGCCCGGACGCTCGCCGTTCCGACCGCGCGCCCCGTGGCGACCAGCACCAGCGGCACGGCCAGCGCCGTGATCGCGAAGCCGGCGAGCCCGACCGGCAGGGCCTCCGGCAGCGTCAACGCGAGCAGCAGCGCCAGCCCGCCGGCGCCGGCCAGCGCCGTCATCAGCGGCAGCAGCGCCTGCAGGAGGACGAGATCGAGCTGTTCGATGTCGGAGGTGAGGCGGGCGACGAAATCGCCCGTGCGGCTCAAGACGCCCTTCAGCGGCACCAGCGGGATGAGCCGCCCGAACACGGCGGCGCGGAGATCCGACAGGAGCGACAGCGTCGCGGCATGGCCGGTCATGCGCTCGCCATAACGCGCGCCGATGCGCAGGAACGAGAAGCCGCGCACCAGCGCCGAGGGCGCGAAGAGTTCGAATGTGGCGCCGGCCGCGCCCGCCAGCGCCGCGCCGGTCAGGAACCAGCCGGAGACGCCGAGAAGGCCGGTTCCGGCGGCGAGCGTCAGGATCGAGAGGAAAAGCGCCAGCGCGAAGGCGCCCAGCCGTTTCCTGACCAGCGAGAAGAGCAGCCTCATAGCCGCTCTCCCTGCCCGCGCAGCGTCTCGCGCACCGCCGACGGCCGGTGCGGCACCGGCAGCAGGCGTCCGCCGGCGATGCGGTAGATGCGGTCCATGCGGCGCGCCACGGCCTGCGAATGCGTGGCGACGATCAGCGTCCGCCCTTCCGAGAAAGCGAGGATCGCGTCGACGATCCGCTCTTCTGTGGCGGCGTCGAGATGGGCGGTCGGCTCGTCCAGCAGCACGAGGCCGGGATCGGTGAGGAACAGGCGGGCCAGTGCCACGCGATGCGCCTCGCCGCCGGAAATCCCCCTGCCCCGCTCGCCGACCGGCGTCGCCAGACCATCGCCGCGATCGGCGAAGTCCAGCACCAGCGCCGCGCGCGCCGCCGCCTCGACCGCGGCGTCGTCGGCGTCCGGCCGTGCGAGGCGGATATTGTCGGCGATCGAGCCGTGAAAGAGCCGCGGCCGCTGCGGGATGAGAACGACGTGCTTGCGGAGTTCCGCCTCGCCGATCTCGGTGAGCGGCATGCCGCCGATCGCGATCGCGCCGTCCGCCGCGCGCAGCCGCGCGATCGCCTCGACCAGCGTCGACTTGCCGATGCCGCTGCGGCCCAGCAGCGCGACGCGCGTACCGGGCGGGATATCGAGCACGACGTCGCGAAGCACCATGCCGCGGCCCGGCGCATCGACACCGACGCCGGAAAGCGTTACGGCGAGTGGCCCTGCCGGCAGCGCCCGCGACGGCGCGGCGTCTGTCCCCTCGGCCTCGGCCGCCGGCAAACCGATCACCGAGGCGATGTCGGCGGCGGCGGCCTTGGCGGCGGCGCGGTCGTGGTAATGCGCGGCGAGCGTCCGGAGCGGCATATAGACGTCGGGCGCCATCAAGAGGCAGAACAGCCCGGCCTGCAAAGTGAGCGGCGCGCCGCGCAGGTCGATGTAGCCGAGATAGCTGAGCCCGACATAGAGCGCGACGCCGGCAACGCCGACGGCGGCGAAGAATTCGAGCACGGCCGAGGACAGGAACGCGATGCGCAGCACGCCGAGCGTGCGCGCCGCCACGTCGTCGCTCGCGGCGCGGACCCGCGCCACCTCGTCTTCGGCGCGACCGAACAGCTTCAGCACGACGATGCCGCGCAGGCGGTCGGCGAAAAGGCCCGAAAGCCGCGTGAAGGCCGTGAGATGGCGGCGGCTCGCCGCCTCGGCGCCCCAGCCGACCAGCGCCATGAAGGCCGGGATGAGCGGCGCGGTGACGAAGAAGAGCGTGCCGACGACGAGATCGATCGGCATCAGGCCGATGGCGAAGGCGAGCGGCAGGATCGCCGCCGCGCTCATCGCCGGCATGAAGCGGGCGAAATAGCCGTCCAGCGCCTCGACAGAATCGACCAGTTGCGCGGCGATGACGCCCGAGCTCTTGTCGCAGAACCATTCCGGCGAGCGGCGCACGAGCGAGGCCTGCAGCGCGCCGCGAATCGCCTGCTTGGCATCCTCCGAGGCGCGCGCCCCGGCCCGTTCGCCGAGATAAGCGAGCAGCGCGCGCGCGGCGATGATGGCGACGAGCAGCGCTGCGAGCCCAGCCTGCTCGGCGCGCGGCACCCCGGCGGCGAGCGCCCGGTCGATCAGCAGCGACAGCACATAGGCCTGCGCGACCGTGAAGACGCCGGCGACGAGTGGAACGGCGATGGCGATCCTGAGCCAGGCGCCGCCGGCCCGCTGCTGCGCCCGCAGCCATGCGCCTGCCTCGACGGCGATCGGCGACGGGCGCGAGGGATTGTGCTCGATCGTGCTCATGACCCTTCCGCTTCGCCGCCAAGATGCGGTTTCGGCCCGCATTGCGCAACGCGGCCGCTGCGCACAGGGCCGGCGTGACCGTGCCAACTGAACAGCGTCCGGGACTCGGGCTATGCTCGACGCGAGGCCGGGACGCGCACCGGCGAGGGGAACCGACGATGCCTGCCACGACCGAAGCCGCCCCCGCCGCGGCGACCTCCGATCGCTTCATCCTGTCGACGGTCGCCGGGCTCGCCGCCGCCTTCGTGCTGTTCGGCCTTCTCGTCGATGGCCCGCGCGCCGCGCTGCAGGGCCTCGTCACGATCCAACTCGTGCGCGATACGCTGGTGACCGACTATATCGGCGTCGGCGGCAAGGGCGCTGCCTTCCTCAATGCCGGACTGTTGACGCTCCTCGCCTGCGGCTTCTACTGGCGCTGCGAGGCGAAGATGACCGGCGGCGCCGTGGCCGCGCTGCTGCTGGTGCTCGGCTTCGCGCTGTTCGGCAAGAACCTTCTCAATGTCTGGCCGATCGTCGGCGGAGTCTGGCTCTATTGCCGCCTGAAGGGCGAATCCTTCGGCGCCCATCTCAACACGGCCTTTTTCGGCTGCGCGCTGGCGCCCGTCGTCTCCGAGATCCTGTTCTCGACCACGCTGCCGCCTGTCGTGACGGTGCCGCTGGCGCTCGCGACGGGCATCGGCATGGGGCTGGTGCTGGTCCCGGTCGCCGGCCAGCTCTTCAAGGCGCATGGCGGGCTCAGCCTCTATAATATGGGCTTCGCCGCCGGCATTCTCGGCACGCTGGTCGTCGCGCTCTATCGCTCCTACGGCTTCGTGCCGGCGCCGGTGTTCATCTGGACGAGCGGCAACAATCTGCTGCTCGGCACCTTCCTCTTCGCCCTGTTCGCGGCGCTGACCGCGCTCGGGCTCTGGCACGACCGCGGCGCGGTCCGGCGGTTCGGCGCGATCCTCCGCATGAGCGGCCAGGCGCCGGCCGATTTCATCGGCGCGGCCGGCTTCGGCGCCACGCTCGTCAATATGGGCGTCTCCGGCGCGATCGGGACGCTCTATCTCGTCGTCATCGGCGGCGACCTCAACGGGCCGACCATCGGCGCGCTGATGACGATCGTCGGCTTCGCGGCGGCGGGAAAGCACCCGGCGAATTTCGTTCCCGTGATGGTCGGCGTCTTCATCGGCACGCTCGCCAAGCCCTGGAACGCGCATGACCCGTCGCTGCAGCTCGCGGCCTTGTTCGGCACGACGCTGGCGCCGATAGCCGGACGGTTCGGCTGGCATTGGGGCATCGCCGCCGGTTTCATCCATTCCTCGGCCGCGCTCGCCGTCGGCGACCTGCATGGCGGTCTCGTGCTCTACAACAACGGCTTCGCCGCCGGCCTCGTCGCCTCCGTGCTCGGCCCGGTCGTCGCCGTCATCAAGGGCAAGAAGGTCGAAGCCTGAGGGGCCTCAGCCTTCGGACGCGGGGCGAGCCAGCAGGAACAGCCAGGTCACCAGCACGAAGGGCATCGTAAGCGCCGGCAGGCCAAACGGCGCGAGGCCGGCATTGAGGGCGGCTTGCGCGATCACCGTCACCACCGTGGCGAAACAGGCCATGACCAGCCCACGCGGCGTCGGCTTGCCGAAGACCGTGCCGAGCGCGACCGCGGTCAGAACCGGGCTGAAGCCGAGCAGGCCGCCGGTCACGAGGTCGCTTTCCGCCCCGGC
Organism: Kaistia sp.; assembly: GCA_963966455.1. Classification (GTDB taxonomy): domain Bacteria; phylum Pseudomonadota; class Alphaproteobacteria; order Rhizobiales; family Kaistiaceae; genus Kaistia; species Kaistia cartagenensis. The sequence goes on from CAWZZK010000271.1 coordinate 9,242, forward strand.
CAGATGCGCGACCGCGACCGCAATCACCGCGCCGGCAATGGCGAGCAGCGCCGCCGGCACCGAAGCGACAGCGAGGCCGGCGAGGAAGAGCAGCGCGGCGATGATGCTGTCCTTCAGGAACACCTGGCTGATGCTGAGCGCGACGCCGGCGATAAAGGCGCCCGGCGCGAGCGGATCGCTGGCGACCGTGACTGCCGCGCCGGGCAGCGCGGCCGAGGGCAGCCCGCCCGCCGGCAGCCCCGCGAAGCCGTGGCTCGCGAGCAGGAACAGCCAGGCCGTCAGCACGAAGCCGAAGGTGAGGCCGGCAACGGCATGAACGCGCAGGAAGCGGCCGACCGCCTCTGTCACGACGACCGAGAACGCCGCCGCGATCACCACGAAAACGAAGAGCATCGCGCCGGGTGCCAGGAAGGTTGCGAGCGCCAGCCCGGTCAGAAGCGCATTGTAGCCGTAGAGCCCTGCCCGCCAGGCGGTACGATCGAAGCCGGCGACCAGTGCCGTCGCCGTCGCGACCGCCAGCGCCGCGAGACCGGCCAGCGCGATGATCGGCGCCCCGACGGCGAAGGCGCCCCAGAGGATCGCGGCGACGAAGAACAGCCCGGTCAGCGGGTTGTCCATGAACATCACCTGCCCGGCGCCGCGCAGCATGACGTCGACGAACCGCACCGCCGCCGACGCGCCTGCCGCGCGCTCGAAACCCTGCAACAGCCGATCCATGATCCCTACCCCCGCCTCCCCCGAAACTGCACCCGGCGCCACGAAGCGTGCAAGGATGATCAGCGCCTCGCCGCGTCGAGAAGAGCGAACAGACGCGCACCGACGCGCGCCGGGTGAAAACGCGTCGCGGCGCGCTGCAAATCGCCGCGAAGCTGCCGCTGCTCGTCCTCATCGAGGGCGACGAGGTCGCGCATCCGGGCCGCAAGCGATCCGGCGTCGCGGGGCCGATAGAGGAACCGCCGCGCGGCGAAAGGCAGGAGATCGCGAAGCTGCCGGACATCCGGCGCGACGATCGGCCGGCCGAAGGTCATGGCGAGCAGCGCCACGCCGGAGCCGAGCACCGCGCGATAGGGGAGAACCAGCCCGCGCACGCGCCGCATCAGCGCCGGCACCTCGGCATCCTCGACCCGGCTCGGTGACGCGACGATCGAGGGCGACCGCTCCAGCACCGGCCGGACCTCCTCTTCGAAGCGCGGCCCCGGCTCCCCCATGACGTCGATGCCGATCTCGGGCGCAAGGGCGGCGGCCTCCGCGAGGAGGCCGAGCCCCTTATAGGGCCGCAGCATGCCGAAGGTCATGAGCCGCCGCGACCGCCAATCCGGCTCGCGGGCCCGCGTCTCCGCCTCGCTCTCATAGGCGCCGAAATAGGCGGGATGCGGCAGCAGCGAGAGCTTCGAGCGGTCGACGGCGCATTGGCCGGCCAGCGTTTCGGCGGCGGCCTCGTGATGGAGGAGAATCAGTGCCGCGCGCTCCGCAAGACGGCGGCGGAGCGCGAAGAAGAGGTCGAGATGGCGCGGCTCGTGCGGCAGCGCATTGTGGATTGTCCAGACGAGCCTCCCGCCGCGCGCGAGAAAGGCGTCGAGCCGCTGCTCGAAGTCGGCCATGGCCGTCGCCGCGGCGTCCCGCTCGGGGCGCTCGACGAGCAGCCGCTCTTCCCAGTGCAGGTGGAAGAGGTTCGAGCCGCCGCTCTCGATGCCTGCCAGCGCGTCGTCGATCGTGCCCCGCCACATCCGGTAGCGCCGGTGCGCGCCGCCATAGAGCAGCACGTTATAGGGATTGCGGTCCGAGACGATGAAGTTGACGACGTCGACAGGCACGGGCGCTTGCTCCTCCGAGCCGGCGGCGGTCGCCGGCCAATGCGCGAGCGAGGCGCGAACCATGACCCGACCGGCCGCCCCGGACAAGGGTGGCGGTCACAGCGGGCACGCCCAAGTTGCCCTCTGCGCCGCGGGGTGCGTCATCTCGTCCAAGGCTGGAGCCCGGCGGCGGCGCTTGATCGGAATCAAGCCCACTGCCCGAAAGGCGTGCCAGCGTCGAGCATCACGCATGAGGGTTGCCCATGTTCGACATCGACGTCGTCACCCTGTCGCGCCTGCAGTTCGCAGCCACCGCGATGTATCACTTCCTCTTCGTTCCCCTGACGCTCGGCCTCTCCTTCCTGCTGGCCATCATGGAGAGCGTCTATGTCATGACCGGCCGCGAGATCTGGCGGCGCATGACCATGTTCTGGGGCACGCTGTTCGGCATCAACTTCGCCATGGGCGTCGCCACCGGCGTCGTCATGGAGTTCCAGTTCGGCATGAACTGGTCCTATTACAGCCACTATGTCGGCGACATCTTCGGCGCGCCGCTGGCGATCGAAGGGCTGATGGCCTTCTTCCTGGAGGCGACCTTCATCGGCATGTTCTTCTTCGGCTGGGATCGCCTGTCGAAGGTCGGACACCTGATCGTCACCTGGCTGGTGGCCTTCGGCGCCAACTTCTCCGCGCTCTGGATCCTGATCGCCAATGGCTGGATGCAGAATCCGGTCGGCGCCATCTTCAATCCCGACACGATGCGGATGGAGATCGCCGATTTCGCGGCCGTCATCTTCAATCCGGTCGCACAGGCGAAGTTCGTTCACACCGTCTCCGCCGGCTATGTCACCGGCGCGATCTTCGTGATGGCGGTCAGCGCCTGGTATCTCCTGAAGGGCCGTCATATCGAGATCGCCAAGCGCTCGATGGCGGTCGCGGCGAGCTTCGGTCTCGCGGCGTCCCTCTCGGTCGTCGTGCTCGGCGACGAGAGCGGCTATCTCGCTACCGAGAACCAGAAGATGAAGGTCGCGGCGATGGAGGCCATGTGGCACACCGAGCCGGCACCCGCTGCGATCAACCTCATCGCCTTCCCGGACAGCGCGAAGCAGGAGAACAGCTTCGCCATCAGCATCCCCTATGTGCTCGGCATCATCGGCACGCGCTCGCTGACGCAGGAACTGCCCGGCATCGTCAATCTCGTCGAGGATGCCAAGGTCAAGATCCGGAACGGCATCGCCGCCTATGTGGCGCTGCAGAAGGTCCGGGCCGACAAGACCGATACCGAAGCGCGGGCCACCTTCGACAAGAGCTGGCGCGATCTCGGCTACGGCCTTCTCGTCAAGCTCTACCGGCCGGACATCGAGAACGCGACCGAGGCCGATATCGCCAAGGCCGCGGCGCTCACCGTGCCGGACGTGCCGCTGATGTTCTGGGCCTTCCGCGTCATGGTCGGACTCGGCTTCTACTTCATCGGCTTCTTCGCCGTCGCCTTCTGGGTCGCCTCCCGCCACAAGCTCGGCGAGAAGCGGTGGATGCTCTGGGTCGCGGTGTTCAGCATTCCGCTCCCCTGGGTCGCGGTCGAGGTCGGCTGGCTCGTCGCCGAAGCCGGTCGCCAGCCCTGGAGCATCGAGGGCGTGCTGCCGACCTTCTACGCGGCCTCCGGCCTCACGGTCGCCGACCTCGTCATCAGCCTCGGCATCTTCCTGCTGGTCTATTCCAGCCTCGCGGTGGTCGAGATCTACCTGATGCTGCATGCGATCAGGAAGGGACCCGCAGGGCCCGAACGCTCCGAGCCGCAGGGCGCGGGCATCTTCCCGGCCGCGGTCGCGGCCGAGCCGCAGATCAAGTGATGAGGGACTGACCCATGATCCCCTTCGTTCCCCTCGACTATGAGACGCTCCGCCTGATCTGGTGGCTGCTGCTCGGCATTCTCCTGATCGGCTTCGCGATCATGGACGGCTTCGACCTCGGGGTCGCCGCCCTCCTGCCTTTCGTCGCCCGAAACGACGACGAGCGGCGCATCGTGATCAACACGATCGGCCCGGTCTGGGAAGGCAACCAGGTCTGGCTGATCCTCGGCGGCGGCGCGATCTTCGCCGCCTGGCCGGCGCTCTACGCCACCTCGTTCTCCGGCTTCTACCTCGCGATGATGGTGATCCTGATCGCCATCATCCTGCGCCCGGTCGGCTTCAAGTACCGTTCCAAGCTGACCGAACCGCGCTGGCGCGCCTTCTGGGACTGGGGCCTCTTCGTCGGCGGCTTCATCCCGGCGGTGATCTTCGGCGTCGCGGTCGGCAATGTGCTCCGGGGCGTGCCCTTCCGCTTCGACGATGCGATGCGCGTCGTCTATGAGGGCAACTTCTTCGGCCTCCTGATGCCCTTCGCGCTGCTCAGCGGTCTCGTCAGCCTTTCGATGCTGGTCGCTCATGGCGCGTCGATGATCATGCTGAAGACATCCGGCGCGATCTATGAGCGGGCCCGTGTCTATGGCAGCTATGCCGCGCTCGCGACGATCGTGCTCTTCGCGCTGGCCGGCATCTGGATCGCGCTCGGCTTCAAGGGCTATGTCGTGACGGGCATCCAGGACACCGCCGGTCCGTCCAACCCGCTCGGCAAGACGGCGGTCGCCGAGGCCGGCGCCTGGCTGGCCAATTACGGCCGCCATCCCTGGATGATGATCGCCCCGCTCGCCGGCTTCCTCGGCAGTGCCCTCGCCCTCTTCGCCTATCAGCGGCGGCTGGCCGGCTTCGCCTTCGTCTCCACCGCGCTGGCGATCTTCGGCATCATCTCCACGGCGGGCCTCTCGATCTTCCCGTTCCTGCTGCCGTCCTCGCTCGATCCCAATGCCAGCCTCACGGTGTGGGACGCGTCGTCCTCGCATCTGACGCTGTGGATCATGCTGCTCGCCACTCTCGTCTTCCTGCCGATCGTGCTCGCCTACACCGCCTTCGTCTATCGCGTCATGCGCGGCAAGGTGACGAGCGACGAGCTCGGCAAGAACCCCAACGCCTACTGAGAGGAGGTCTTCGCCATGTGGTACTTCTCCTGGATCCTCGGCATCAGCCTCGCCTGCGCTTTCGCGATCCTGAACGCGATGTGGTACGAGATGCGCGACGACGCGCTGGCCGGCCGCAAGGCCGCCGCCTCGCCCTCCCCCAAGCGCCGCTAGCTCGATCAGATCCGTCTCCTTCCGGTAGGCCCGCCGCCCGCCGGAAGGTCAACTGGCCCGTCGCAGCCCTCGCTGTGGCGGGTCTTTTTCATCTCATTCGAAGAAGCCCAACCGGCGAAGCAGATAGAGCACCAGCGCCGAGGCCGCGATGGCGATGCCGATCGCGACGAAGGTTCCATGCCCGCCGCCCTCGAGCGGCAGGTCGGAGGTGTTCATGCCGAAGATGCCGGTGACGAGCGTCGCCGGCATCAGCATGGCGGTCCGGATCGACAGCACATAGAGATGGCGGTTGGTCGTGTTGGCAAGCTTCGCCGCGATCTCGTCCTGCAGGAAGCGGGCGCGATCCTGCAGCTCGAGCAGTTCCTGGTCCAGCGCCTCGATCCGCTGGAAGAGGCGCTCGGCCGCCTCGCGCGAGCCAATCTGGATCGACCGCCCCGACTGGTCCTCGACGAACTGCTTGAGCACGCCGCGGAACGAGCCGAGCTGGCGGCGGATGCGCACGGTCGTGCGGCGGAGCGGCGCGAGCCGCCGCGCCTCGTCATGGAAGCGGTCGTCGAGCACCCGGTCCTCGATCGAATCGGCCGTATCGCGCAGTTCGCGCAGCATCTCGCCGATCGCGCGCAGCACCTGCACGATCATAAGCTCGAACAGCGCGACCGGCCCCGACACAGGATGGCCGGCCTCGACGCGGCTGCGCATCAGCGCCGCCGAGCGCACCGGGTGGCGGCGGCCGGAGACGAGATAGCCGTCGCCGAGCACGAAGCGCATCGGTGCGGCGCGGAGTTCATCGTCCTCCGGGTCCTGGATCGTGTCGATGAAGACGCCCCAAACGGCGGTGTCGTCGCATTCCAGCATCGGCAGTTCGTCGGTACCGAGCAGCACGGCCCGCGCCGCCGCCGGCAGCCCGACGGTCTTCTCGATCCAGACCCGCGCCAGGCGGTCGACGAGATCGAGATGCAGCCACAGGAAGCCGTCATTGGGATCGAACAGCTCGAAAGGCTCGTCGATCGGCCGCGCGCTGGCCTTGCCCGCCGCGTCGAAGCGGTAGAGCCAGATGACGCCCGAGACCGGGCGGCCGGAGGGTGGCGGCGGTGTCAGGATCTCGGTCGATTCGCTCGTCATGGTCATGGCCGGCCCGCGCTCGCCGATGGCATCCGTCCGCCGCCGTTACAGAGACGGCGAACCCAAGGCACGAAACGACCCGCCGATCATGACAGCCCGATGACGCCCCGCGCAGCCAGCGTCGCGAGCACGGCATCGGCGGCGACGAACTCCGCCGGAACACCGCCCGTCGTCATTACGCGGTCGAGTTCGGCGAAGCCCGCGAGTTGCGCGGCGCGCTCGGGTCCGGCAGCGAGCAGAGGCTCCAGCGCCGCGGCGAGCGCAGCCGGCGTACAAGCCTCCTGCAGGAATTCGGGCACCACCGGCCGGCCGAGCACGATATTGGGCAATATGACGCTGAAGCCCTTCAGCACGCGGCGGGCGATCACCGCCTCCCAGGCCGAGACCTTGTAGGCGGTGACCATCGGCACGCCCGCAAGCGCCAGTTCCAGCGTCACCGTGCCCGACGCCGCCAGCGCGGCGCGCGCCGAGCGGAAGGCCGCATGCTTGGCCTCCTCGCCGGTGACGATCTCCGGCACGACAGGCCAGGTGGCGGTCGCCGCGCGGATCATCCCTTCGAGGCGGGGCAGCGTCGGCAGCACCGGCCGCACGGGCCGCGACGCCGCGACGAGGCCGACCGCCGCGCCGAAATCCGCGCCGAGCCGCTCGATCTCGCGCCGCCGGCTGCCGGGCAGAACGAGCAGCACCGGCGGCTCGCCGTCACGCAGCGCCTGCTCGTCCACGTTCGGCCGCAGCGCATCGAGCGCGCCGAGCAGCGGATGGCCGACATAGGTCGTCGGCGGACCGCCGAGCCGCTGCATCACTTCGGGCTCGAACGGGAGCAGTGCCAGCACATGGTCGATCGTCCCGCGCATCGCCCGCGCCCGGCCGGATCGCCAGACCCAGACCGTCGGCGCGACATATTTGACGATCGGCAGATCGGGCAGCTTGCGGCGCACGCGCGCGGCGACGCGATGCGTGAAATCCGGCGCATCGACCAGCATCAGGAGATCGGGCGGATCGGCGAGCACCGCCGCGACCGTTTCCTTGAGGCGCCGCGCGATGGTCGGCAGCTTGCCGATCACCTCGCCGAAGCCCATGGCGGTGAGATCGTCCATGGGAAAGAGGCTGGCGAGCCCCGCGGCCTGCATGCGCGTCCCGCCGATGCCGCGAAAGGTCACGCCGCCGCCGAGCCGCTCGCCGAGCGCGCGCATCAGCGGCCCGCCGAGCGCATCGCCCGATTCCTCGCCGGCGATGATGAAGACGCGGAGCGGCCTCTTCTGCGCGAGGTTCATTCGGCGAGCCCGACGATGAAGAGGCCCCTTTCGTCGGCGACGCGGACCATCGCCTCCGCCTCGGCGGCGATCACCCCACCGGCCTCGACCGCGATGCCCGCCAGCCCCGCTTCGGCGGCGCGCTCGACGGTCCTGACCCCGATCGAGGGCAGATCGATGCGCCGGTCCTGGCCGGGCTTCGGGATCTTCACGAGGACGCCGGACCGGCGGGGCAGCCGCACGCGCCCGGAAGCGCGCATCTCGCCGCAGCGAGCGATCATGGCGTCGGTGCCCTCGGCGGCCTCGATCGCCTGCACGTGCCGCTCGGCGACGACGGCCGCCTGGCCGACATCGAACGCGTCCATCGCGCGCAAGAGGCGAAATCCGATCCGCGCATCCTCGCGCTCGGTCTCGGTCATGGCGATGCGGCCGAGCGTTCCCTCCGCGACGAGGATCTCGGGCGCGACCTCATGCGCGCCGCGCAGCACGAAGCCCTCCTTCTCGAAGAAGGACGCGATATGCGAGAGGAGATGGCCGTCGCCGCCACGGCGGGCGCGCAGGAACCAGCGCAGCATGCCGACCGCCTTCCAGTCGAGCCGGAGGCTCGAGATCCGCGGCCGGAAGACATAGCCGACGATGACCATTTCGCGGCAGCCATGCCGTCGCAGCGCCGCCAGCATCGCGCCGATCGTGCCGAGATGGACCCATTCGACGGGAAAGCCGGCCCCCTCGACGACGGCCGGATCGGCGAAACCGCGGATCGCCACGAGGACGACCTTGCGGCCGGAGCGCGACGCAGCGCGCGCCACCGCGACAGGAAAGGTGCCGCCGCCGCACAGGATGCCGAGCGGCGCCATGGATGCGTCGCCAGCGGCCGGCGGCAGCGTGCCGCTCTCAGTCCTCGTCGCCGGCATGCTCGGCACCGGCGCGCGGAACGGTGATGCGCCGCTTGCCGCGCTGGCGGATGAACTCGACGATATGCATGACATTCTCGTCGTCGGCATAGCGCTCGGCCACCGCCTCGACGCGGTCGACGAGATAGCCCGGCGCGAAGAAGAGATCGCGATAGGCGGCGCGCAGCCGCTGGATCGCCGCGCGCGAAAAGCCGCGCCGCTTCATGCCGATGATGTTGAGGCCGCCGAGACCTTCCGCGCCCTCGCGGATGGCGCCGAACGGGATGATGTCGCGCCAGACCGGCACGAGGCCGCCGACGATGGCATGGTCGCCGATGCGCACGAACTGATGCAGCGCGCAGAGGCCGCCCATGAAGACATTGTCGCCGATGGTGACATGGCCGCCCATCGTCGCGCAGTTGGCGAGGATGACATCGTTGCCGAGCGTGCAGTCATGCGCGACATGCACGCCGGTCATCAGGAAGCAGCGATCGCCGATGCGGGTCTCGCGCGTGCCGACCGATCCGAAATTGATCGTGACATTCTCGCGGATAACGCAGGCCTCGCCGATCGTGATCGTGCCGGGCTCGCCCTTGTAGTGCACCGATTGCGGCGTGCCGCCGATCGAGGCGAAGGGGTTCACCACGGTGCGCGCGCCGATGGTCGTATGCGCGGTCACCGAGGCGTGGTTCTTGATCTCGACGCCGTCTCCGAGCACGACGTCGCGGCCGACAAAGGCGAAGGCGCCGACCTTGACGTCAGCGCCGAGCTGCGCGCCGTCCTCGATCACCGCCGAAGGATGGATGTTGGACATGGAACTCCGTTACTGCCCCACCAGCATCGCGCTGATGTCGGCTTCGGCGACCTTGACGCCCGCGACCTTGGCCTCGCTCTGGAATCGCCAGAGATTGCCGCGGTTCTTGACCTTGCGGACGTGATATTCGAGCACGTCGCCGGGTTCCACGGGCTTGCGGAACTTGGCGTTGTCGATGGTGAGGAAATAGACGAGCTGCGGCTTGCCGGGCCGCGCGGCGAGACAGATCGCTCCGGCCGTCTGCGCCATGCCCTCGATGATCAGCACACCGGGCATCACCGGCTTGCCGGGAAAATGGCCCTGGAAGTGCGGCTCGTTGAACGTGACGTTCTTGATGCCGATCGCGCTTTCATCGCCGTTGATCTCGATGATGCGATCGACCAGCAGGAACGGATAACGGTGCGGCAGAAGCTCGAGGATCCGCGCGATATCCGCCGATCCGAGGCTGTTGTCGCCTTCGCTCATGACACCTCTTTCCCCTCGTCTTCCTTCTGGCGCGCGCTGGCGCGCTGCGCGAGGCGCCGGATCGCCAGTTCCTCGCGATACCATTCCTTTATCGGACGCGCCGGAGCTCCGCCATAGCGGCCGCCCGCGGCGAGATCGTCCTTGACGCTGGCCGTCGCAGCGACCTGCGCGCCGTGGCCGATCGTGACATGGCCGTTGACGCCGACCTGGCCGCCGAGCACGACGAAATCGCCAAGCGTCGCGCTGCCCGAGATGCCGACCTGCGAGACGATCACGCAATGCCGACCGATCGCGACATTGTGGCCGATCTGCACGAGATTATCGATCTTGGTGCCCTCGCCGATCACCGTGTCGCGGTTGGCGCCGCGGTCGATGGCCGTATTGGCGCCGATCTCGACATCGTCCTGGATGACGACGCGGCCGACCTGCGGCACCTTCTGATGGCCCTTGCCGCCCATCTGGTAGCCGAAACCGTCCTGCCCGATGCGGACACCCGGATGCAGGATGACGCGATTGCCGAGAAGGGCATGGATCACCGTCGAGCCGGCGCCGATATGGCAGTCGCGCCCGATCCGGACATGCGGGCCGACGACCGCGCCGGGAGCCACCACCGTGCCGCGGCCGATTTCCGCCCCCGGGCCAATGACGGCGCCGGGCTCGACCGTGACGCCCTCCTCGAGCCGCGCATCGGCATGGACATGCGCGCCCGCCGCGATGCCGGCTCCGAACAGCGGCTGCGGACGCATCGCCGCCGGGAAGAGCAGGCGCAGCACGCTGACATAGGCGTCATGCGGTCGTGCGCTTTCGAGCGCCACGACGCCTGCCGGCACCGCGTCCAGATGCTTCGCCGGAACGAGGCAGGCCGCCGCGCGAGTCGTCGCGAGCAGCGGCAGATAGCGCGGGTTGTCGAAGAAGGTGAGGTCGTTCAAACCGGCCGAATCGAGCGAGGCGACGCCGGTGATCCGCCGTTCGGGATCGGCGTCCGCCGCGAGCCTCGCGCCGGTCAGGGCCGCGATCTCGGCCAGCGTCGGCGAAGCCGCCGGGATGAAGAAGACGGGGTCGCCCATGGCGCAGCCTTAGGAAAAGTCCTGTCCAGAAACGCGAAGGACCGCCGGTGAGCCCGGCGGTCCCTCTCAGCTTCTATAGGAGATATCAGAACTGCGTGCCAGCGCTGAAACGGAACATCTGCGTCTGGTCGAAGTCCGCCTTGGTCAGCCACTGGCCGAAGTCGCCGCGCAGCGGGCCGAAATCCGAATTCCAGATGATCGAGACACCGACCGAGGTGCGGAGCATCGAACTGTCCTCGATGTCCAGATTCTCGAGGCCGTCATAGCCGAACAGCGTGCCGGCGTCGGCGAACACGGCGCCGCGCAGACCGAACTCCTCGGGAAGGACCGGCAGCGGGAATTGCACCTCGAGCGAGGCGTTGTAGTAGGTCGTGCCGCCGATGGCGTAGGTGTCCTCGACGCCGACATAGCGCGGGCCGTAGCCGTAGGAGGCGAAGCCGCGAACCGTCTCGCCACCGCGGTAGAAGTTGTCGAGCACCTGGACCGGCTCGCCGCCGAGGCTGGTGATGTTACCGGCCGCGGCACGGACGAGGCCGACCACGTCGGAGTCCGGCAGGATCTCCTTGTAGTAGCGCGCATCGGCCTGGGTGCGGACGAACTGGCCGTCGCCGCCGACACCGGCGAAGTCCTGGCTGAGGCGCAGGAACGTACCGTTGCGCGGCGTCTGGTAGTTGTCGATCGTCGAATAGGTCAGCACGTAACCGACGGACGAGTTGATCCAGCTGCCCTGCGGATAGAGCTCGGCGAAGGCCGGCCAGTCGAGGATGTACTGGGAACCCCAGGACGTCACGTCGCGCTGGTAGAGCTTGTAGTTGAACTGGACGTCGAAGTCGTCGGTGATCGGCAGACCGAGGCGGATCGTGCCACCGGCCGTGTTCATGTTGTACGGACGGTAGTCGGTCTCCTGCGCCTGGTTGTACAGGACGTCGAAGCCGAGCGACATGCGGCGGCCGAGGAAGAAGGGCTCGGTGAAGGCCAGGTTGAAGGTGCGGTCGCTCTGGCCACCGCCGATCGAGACCTTCAGATACTGGCCGCGGCCGAGGAAGTTCTTCTCGGTGAGCGCCACGGTGGCGATGAAGCCGCCGCCATTGTCCGTCGTGTAGCCGCCGCCGACCGAGAACGAACCGGTCGACTGGTCCTCGACATTGACCACGATGACGACGCGGTCGGGCGAGCTGCCGGGCTGGGTCGTGACATTGACGGTCTTGAAGTAGCCGAGATTCTTCAGCCGACGCTCCGCCTGGTCGACGAGCACGCGGTTATAGGCGTCGCCTTCCGACAGCTCGAACTCGCGGCGGATGACATAGTCGCGGGTACGGGTGTTGCCGCGGATCTCGAGGCGCTCGACATAGAGACGCGGACCCTCGTCAACCAGATAGGTCAGGTTGATCGTGTGGTTCTCGTAGTTGCGGTCGCCGCGGGGACGAACCTGGGCGAAGGACTTGCCCGCCTCGAGCAGCGCCACGCTGACCGCCTCGGTCGACTTCTCGACCTGCGTCGCGTTGAAGATCTTGCCCGGCTTGGTCGTCACATAGCGCATCAGCGACGTGCCATCGACATCGGGGATCGAGGAGTCGACCATCACGGTGCCGAAGCGGTAGCGCGCACCCTCGTCGAGGGTGATGGTGATCGTGTAGCGGTTCTTCGCCTCGTCGAACGCGACGTCGGTGCCGACGATGCGGAAGTCGGCGAAACCGTTGCGCATGTAGAAGCGGCGGATCAGCTCCTCGTCGGAATTGATCTTCGCGTCGTCGAACTGGTCGCGCTTCGACAACCAGGAGGTGAAGTTCGTCTTCTTGATCGTCATGATGTTGCGCAGGCGACCCGACGAGAAGGTCTTGTTGCCCACGAAATTGATGGCCGAGATGCCGGTGCGCGTGCCTTCGTTGATCTTGAAGACGACGTCGGTGCGGCCGGTATCGCGCGGGAAGGTCTCGACGCTGACCTCGGCCTCGGCGCGGCCGTTGCGCTTGTAGAGCTCCTTGAGGCGCTCCACGTCGCTCTGCAGGCGATCCTCGGACAGGACGCCGCGCGGCTTGGTCTCGACGACCTGGGTCAGCATGTCGTCCTTGAGCTTCTTGTTGCCCTCGAACTTGACGCTGCCGACGATGTTGTTCTCGCTCACCGACACGACGAGCTGATTGCCGCGGCGGGCGATCTTCACATCGGAGAAGAGGCCGGTCGCGTAGAGCGCCTTCACCGAGGCGTTGATGTCCTCGGAGGTGAAGTTCTTGCCCGGCTCGATGGTGATGTAATTGCGGACGGTCTCAGAATCGATGCGGGAGCCACCCTGCACGACGATGCTGTTCACCACCTCGGCATGGGCAGCGGGGACGCCGACCACCGAGATCTGAAGCAGCAGCGCAAAGGCTGCGATCGCCAGATACGCGGCGCGGGCGCCCTTCCGGGTGAAAGCCTTGAACAGATACATTGGGTTCAAACGCCCTTTTCGATTCCGACTTTCCAGCCTCCAGCGGGGGTCGAAGACCCCTCGAGACTGAACCACTCTCAAAGTTTGTGGCAGGCTTTGACCCCAATCGCAAGCCGAGGGTCAGAGTGCCACGGGAGAATTTAATCGTCCGTTGCTGGCCTGCCACGCAGGCTGCTGCGACGCACAATCATCGACCCCTGCCGGCTCAAATCAGGCGCCAGATGTCGTTAAAGGTCGTGAACAACATCAGCATGACGATCGCGGCGAGGCCGATCCTGAAGCCGAAATCCTGCACCCTCGGGCTCAGCGGACGGCCGCGGACGGCCTCGACGAGGTAGAAAAGCAGATGCCCGCCGTCGAGCATCGGTACCGGGAAAAGGTTGAGCAACCCGATACTGACCGAGAGGATGGCGGCGAGATTGACGAGCGCGACGAAGCCGAGGGTCGCCACCTGGCCCGAGACCTGCGCGACGCGGATCGGCCCGCCGAGTTCGTCGGTCGATTCGCGCCCCGCGAAGAGGCCGCCGATATAGGCGAAGGTGCGGTCGACGACCATCCAGGTCTCTTCCGCGCCCATCACGATGGCCTCGGGGAGCGAATAGCGCTCGACCGTCACGTTGCCGCCCGAGGTATCGCGCGAAAGGCCGAGCTGGCCGATGCGGTGGATATTGCCGAAGCGGTCGGTGACCTCGCGGCGTTCCGGCGTCGCCTCGAGCGTCACCGGCGCGCCGTCGCGCTCGACGACGATGGTCAGCGGCCGGTCGGCGCTGGTCGAGACGATGCGCTGCAGGTCGTTGAAGGTCTCGATCCGGCTGCCGTCGATGGTGCGGATGAGGTCGCCCGGGCGGAAGCCAGCCTTCTCGGCAACGCTGCCGGCGACGACCTGGTCGACGCGGGCGGTCGTGACCTCGCGGCCATAGAGCGTGAAGATGGCGGCGAAGATGGCGATGGCGAGGATGAAGTTGGCGATCGGCCCGGCGGCGACGATCGCGGCCCGCTGCCAGACGGACTTGCCGAAAAAGGTCGTGTTCCGCTCTTCCGGCGTCAGCGAGTCGAGCGTCTCCCGGTCGGGCGTCGATGCGGCATCCTCGTCGCCGAAGAAGCGGACATAGCCGCCGAGCGGGATCGCCGAGAGCTTCCAGCGCGTGCCGTGGCGGTCGTCGAAGCCGAAGAGTTCCGGGCCGAAGCCGATCGAGAAGGCCTTGACGCGCACGCCGCACCAGCGCGCGACGAGGAAATGACCGAGCTCATGGACGAAGACGACGGTGGTGAGAACGAAAAGGAAGGGAATGAGGTAGCCGAGCGCTCCCGTTCCGAATTGCCCGATCTGGCCGAGTGATTCCATCCGCCTTCCGTCCTTCTCCGCTCGGGCCTCAGCCCGTCCTCAGGCGCCGCGCTCGCCGATGATCGCGCGCGCCATACGCCGCCCCTCGCCGTCGACCGCGAGCGCCGCCGCCACCGAATCGATCTCCGGCAGATGGCTTCCGCCTGCGAGCCGGTGGAGCGTCTCGGCGACGCATGCCGCGATGTCGAGGAAGCCGATCTCGCCCTTCAGGAAAGCGTCGACCGCGACCTCGTTGGCGGCGTTCAGAATATTGGTTGCCCGGTCGCCGCCCGACAAGGCGCTTCGCGCCAATCCCAATGCGGGAAAGCGCTCCAAATCCGGCTTTTCAAAGGTGAGCGTGCCGATCTTGACGAGATCGAAGGGCTTCGTCTCGGTCGCATAGCGGCGCGGCCAGGCGAGGCAATGGGAAATCGGGATGCGCATGTCGGCGGCGCCGAGCTGCGCCAGCACCGATCCGTCGGCATAGGTGATCCAGCCATGCACGACCGATTGCGGATGCACGACGACCTCGAGCCGGTCGACGTCAAGCCCGAAGAGATGATGCGCCTCGATGACCTCGAGACCCTTGTTCATCATCGTCGCCGAATCGATTGTAATCTTCGGACCCATCGACCAGCGCGGATGATTGAGCGCCTCGGAGACGCTGGCGCGCTGCATCGCCTCCAGCGTCCAGGAGCGGAACGGCCCGCCCGACGCGGTGATGGTGATGCTCGTCACGGCCGGCATGTTCTCGGCCTCGAGCGCCTGGAAGATGGCGTTGTGCTCGGAATCGACGGGGAGCACATGCACGCCCGCCGCTTCGGCGCGGCCGAGAAACAGCGAGCCGGCGCAGACGAGGCATTCCTTGTTGGCGAGCGCAATGTCCGAGCCGGCCTCGATCGCCGCCATGGTCGGCGAGAGCCCGGCGGCTCCGACGATCGCCGCGACGACGAGATCGACCGGCCGCGCGGCCGCCTCGATGACGGCCGCCTCGCCGGCGGCTGCGGCGATGCCTGTCCCCGCGAGCGCCTCGGCGAGCGCCCCATAGCATGTGGGATCGGCCACGACCGCGATGCGCGCCTTGAGGCGGATGGCGATCTCGGCGAGTTCGGCGGCGCGTGTGCCGGCGGTCACCGCCTCGACCTCGAAGGCACCCGGACGGCCTAGAATGACGTCGACCGTGCTGGCGCCGACCGAGCCGGTGGCGCCGAGGATCGAGATGCGGCGCGGCGCATCGCCGGTCGGCGCCGGACGCGTCAGGGAAATGGGACTTTTCACCAGATCAGGACTCCGGCAGCGATCGCATCGCCACCGCCATGCAGCCAGCCGACCAAAAGCGCAAGCGCTCCGGCGAAGACGAGCCCGTCGACACGGTCCATCATGCCGCCATGGCCGGGGATGATGCCGCTCGAATCCTTCTTGGCGAAGCGCCGCTTGACGGCGGATTCGAAGAGATCGCCCGCCTGGCTCGCCAGCGACAGCGCCACGAGGACGAAAGCGAGGCCGAAGGAGAGCGGAACGCCGAATAGCGACGCCGCGACGAGGCCCGAAGCGACGCCGCCGATGAGGCCGCCGATCGATCCCGACCAGGTCTTTTTCGGCGAGATGCGCGGCCAGAGCTTCGGCCCGCCGATCGACCGGCCGGCGAAGAAGGCGAAGCTGTCGGTTGCCCAGACCACGACCAGGAGCACGATGAGGGCCGCGAGGCCCAGTTCGGCATCGGCGCGGATCGCCGGCATCGGGATCGCAAGCGCCGCGGCATAGAGCGAGCCGGCCGTCAGCCAGGGCGAACGCGACAGGGCGAGGACCCCGAGCGCGCCGGCGAGCGCCACGACGCAGCCCGCCGCGGCGCCCGAAGATCCGGCAATGAGGCCTGCGAGCCCGGCAAAGACGGCGCCGGTGACGACAGCCGGCGTGCGTGGCACCAGCGTGCGCGAGCAATCGACCACGAGCGCCCATTCGCAGAAGACGACCGTCGCGCCGATCGCGACGAGGCCGTAAGTCGGCCAGGAGCCGAGCCAGGCGCAGACGAGCGCCAGTGGCAGCAGCACGGCCGACGAGGCGATGCGCACGCCGAGATCCGCGTTGCGGCGCGCCGGCGGCGTCTGTTTGTCCCGCCCGCTTTGCTCGCTCAAGGGCTTCTCCGCGCGGCGATGCCGCCGAAGCGGCGCGCGCGGCTGGAGAACTCCCTCACGGCCTCGAGATAGGCGGCGCGGTCGAAATCCGGCCAGTAGAGCGGCAGGAAGACCAGCTCGGCATAGGCCGCCTGCCAGAGGAGGAAGTTGGAAAGGCGCATCTCGCCGCTGGTGCGGATGACGAGATCGGGATCCGGCATGAAGCTGGTGTCGAGCCGCGACGAGATCAGCTGCTCGTCGATCGCCGAGGCCGGAAGCCTTCCGGCGGCGACGTCCTCGCCGATGGCGCGCATCGTACGCGTCAGCTCGTCGCGGCCGCCATAGTTGAAGGCGATCACGAGCGTCAGCCCGCGATTGCGCATGGTCAGCGTCTCGGCCTTGTCGAGCAGACCCTTGATGTCGGAGGTCAGGCGGTCGCGGCTGCCGATGACGCGGACGCGGACATTCTTGGCGTTGAGATCGGCGAGGTCGCGCTGGATGAAGAGGCGCAGCAGACCGAACAGGAACTGGATCTCGAGCGGCGGCCGCGTCCAGTTCTCGGACGAAAAGGAAAACAGCGTCAGATAGGAGACGCCGAGCTCGCGCGATGTTTCGACGGCGTTGCGCACCGCCTCCATGCCGCGGCGATGGCCCTCGGTGCGCGAGAGCCCCCTGCCCTGCGCCCAGCGGCCATTGCCATCCATGATAATGGCGACATGCCGCGGGACGCTCAGTCCCTCGGTCTCTGTCGCCGGCGTCGCCAGGATCTCGGCGCCCGAATCATTGGCCTTCGAGTTCATGGCGTCGCCGGGGTTGGTCAGACCTGCAGGATTTCCGCTTCCTTCGCGGCGAGCACCGAGTCGATCTCGGCGATCGTGTCGTCGGTCAGCTTCTGGATCTTCTCCGTCAGCCGCCGCGCCTCGTCTTCGCCGAGGCCGTCGGCCTCGCTCTTCTTCAGGCTGTCCATGCCGTCGCGGCGCACATGGCGAACCGCCACGCGCGCGCCCTCGGCATATTTATGGGCGGCCTTCACGAATTCCTTGCGCCGGTCGGCGTTGAGCTCGGGGATCGGGATGCGGAACACCGCGCCCTCGACGATCGGGTTGAGCCCGAGGCTCGATTCGCGGATCGCCTTCTCGACCGCCTGCGCCGTGCCACGGTCCCAGACCGTGACGGTGATCAGGCGCGGCTCGGGGACGTTGATCGTCGCGAGCTGGTTGATCGGCATCACCGAGCCATAGACGTTGACGGTGATCGGATCGAGCATGGTGGACGAAGCGCGGCCGGTGCGCAGACCCGAAAGGTCGGACTTGAACGCAGTGATTGCGCCCTGCATGCGGCGGCTCAGATCGTCGAAATTCATGACGTCCTCTTGTTCTTGGTGCCGGCGAGCATCCGCAGCAGCATGACGCTATTCATCTGAGACGATCGTGGCGCGACCTTCGCCGCGCAGGACCTCGACGAAGCCGTTCGGCGACCGGATTGAAAACACGATTAGCGGAATATGGTTGTCGCGGGCAAGCGCCACGGCGGCCGCGTCCATGACCTGCAGCCCGCGCGAGAGCACCTCGGCATGGGTGATGCGCTCGAAGCGCACCGCGTTCGGGTCCTTCTTAGGATCGGCCGAATAGACGCCGTCGACATTGGTGCCCTTGAAGAGCGCGTCGCAGCCCATCTCGGCGGCGCGCAGCGCGGCGCCCGAATCGGTCGTGAAGAAGGGATTGCCGGTGCCGCCGGCAAACAGCACGACGCGGCCACGCTTCAGCGCCCGCTCGGCGCGCTGCTGCGAGAAGCTCTCGCAGATCGTCGGCATCGGCACCGCGGAGAAGATGCGCGAGGCGATGCCCCGGCGCTCGAAGGCCTCGTGCATGCCGATGCAGTTCATCACCGTCGCCAGCATGCCCATATGGTCGCCGGCGACGCGGTTGCCGCCCGCCTTGGCGATGGTCATGCCGCGGAAGATGTTGCCGCCGCCGATGACGACCGCGACCTCGACGCCCGATTCGACGGCCTGCCCCACCTCTCCGGCGATGCGGTCGACGACCGCTTCATCGATGCCGAAGGGCTGGGATCCCAAGAGGGCTTCGCCCGAAACTTTCAAGAGCACGCGTCGATACCGGGCGGGAGCCGCCATGCCGAGATCCTCGCTGTCGTGAATGGGCACGCTCCCGATACACGAAGGGCGCCGGAATGTCATCCGGCGCCCATCGCTAATCCATCGGGGAAGCGCTTGTTTCCAGAACTTATTTCGTTCCGGCCGCGGCGGCGACTTCGGCGGCGAAGTCGGTCTCTTCCTTCTCGACGCCGTCGCCGAGGCGGAACATCACGAACTCCGTCAGCTTGATCGGCGCGCCGACATCGGCCTCGGCCGCCTTCAGCGCCTTCTCGACGGTGAGGTCGGGATTGATCACGAAGGCCTGCAGCAGGAGGACGACCTCCTCGTAATACTTGCGCACGCGGCCCTCGACCATCTTCTCGATGATCGCCTCGGGCTTGCCGGATTCGCGCGCCTGCTCGGCATAGACGGCGCGCTCGCGGGCGACGACGGCCGGGTCGAGCGCGTCGGTCGAGACCGAGAGCGGGTTGGTCGCGGCGATGTGCATTGCGATCTGGCGGCCGAGAGCTGCGAGCTTCTCCTTGTCGCCGGTCGACTCGAGCGCGACCAGCACGCCGATCTTGCCGAGGCCGGGGGCCGTCGCCGAGTGGACATAGGTCGCCACGACGCCGTCGCTGACGCCGATGGCGGCCGAGCGGCGGAGGTTCATGTTCTCGCCGATGGTGGCGACGGCCTCGGTGATCGTGTCCTTGACCGACTTCTCCGAGCCCGGGAAGGCGGCGGCGGCCACGGCCTCGACCGAGCCGTCGGTCTCGAGCGCCGCCTTGGCGACGTTGAGAACGAGCTGCTGGAACTCGGCATTGCGCGCGACGAAGTCGGTCTCGGAATTGAGCTCGACGACGACTGCGCGCGGACCCGAGGCCGCGACGCCGACAAGACCCTCGGACGCAACGCGGCCGGCCTTCTTGGCGGCCTTGGCGAGGCCCTTGGTGCGCAGCCAGTCGATCGCCGCCTCGATATCGCCGGCGGTCTCGGTCAGCGCGGCCTTGCAGTCCATCATGCCCGCGCCGGTCTTCTCGCGCAGGTCCTTCACCATCGAAGCGGAAATCGTCATCGTCTGCCTCGTCAATCTCTTGTTTTCTAACGAACAGCCGGGCGATGGGCGCCCGGCTGCGTCGTTTCGATCGTCAGGGACGCCGCCCGATGAGGCGGCGTAGCTTGGGCGGCGCAGCCTGGCTCAGGCGGCCGCGACTTCGCCGGCTTCCTCGGGAAGAGCCTCTTCGTAGATCTCTTCCTGGGCGCCGAGGTCGAGACCGGCCGAGCCGGCGGCACGCGAGATGCCGTCGAGCGCGGCGCGGGCGATCAGGTCGCCATAGAGCGTCAGCGCACGGCCGGCGTCGTCATTGCCCGGAATCGGATAGGTGATGCCATCCGGGTCCGAATTGGAATCGATGATCGCCGCGACAGGAATATGAAGGCGGCGGGCTTCCTGGATCGCCAGCGCTTCCTTGTTGGTGTCGATCACGAACAGGAGGTCGGGAATGCCGCCCATGTCCTTGATGCCGCCGAGCGCGTTCTCGAGCTTGTCGCGCTCGCGCGACAGCGTCAGGCGCTCCTTCTTCGTCAGGCCCTGCACGTCCGACGAGAGCAGCTCGTCGAGGTGGCGAAGGCGCTGGATCGAATGCGAGATCGTCTTCCAGTTGGTCAGCATGCCGCCGAGCCAGCGGGAATTGACATAATACTGCGCGCAGCGCTTGGCGGCGTCGGCGACCGGATCGGAAGCCTGGCGCTTGGTGCCGACGAAGAGCACGCGGCCGCCGCCGGCCACCGTGTCGCTCACCGCCTGGAGGGCGCGATGCAGCAGCGGAACCGTCTGGGCGAGGTCGATGATGTGGATGTTGTTGCGCACGCCATAGAGATACGGCGCCATCTTCGGGTTCCAGCGATGCTTCTGGTGGCCGAAATGGACGCCGGCCTCGAGCAGCTGGCGCATGGAGTAATCAGGAAGAGCCATCTAAACTGTATCCTTCACCGGTTGAACCTCCGTGGGGAAAGCCAATCCTCGATCGGCACCGGTGGGTCCCGACAAACGCCATAGCGCCGCCGGAGCCCGAGCCCCACGTGTGGAATGCGCGCCTTATAGGCGGCGAAGCGGAGAAACGCAAGCGATCCGCCGGGTCTGGACGCCGGCCCCGCCGCATGCGAAGCGCTGATATGGCGTCGGCCCGAGGTCCGCGCAAGCTTCGGGAGGGCGCATGGACACGTTTCGCTGGATGTCGACGGTGTTCTCGATGATCCTCGGCCTCGGCGTCGCCCGGATCCTCGCCTCCGCCGTCGCCGCGCTCCGGGCGCGCCGGCGGGCGAGTCTCGACTGGCTGCCGCTCGCCTGGGCCTTCTTCATCTTCGCGCAGCAATTGACGCTGTGGTGGAGCCTCGAGGACCTCGCCAACCTCTCCACGCGCTGGACCTATTTCCAGTTCCTCATCCTGGTCACGCTGGTGCTGACGCTGTTCGTCGCCGCCGCGTCCGTCCTGCCGCCGAACGAGATCGCGGCCGGCGAGAGCCTCCGCCGCTTCTTCGACGAGGACGGGCGCTTCGGCCTGCTCGCGCTTGCCGCCTTCAACGTCACGGCCCTCGCCGTCAATCATGTGTTCTGGTCGCCGGCCGCCGTCTCCTTCGCCGATGCGATCAATCTGATCCTCATCGCCATTCCGGTCGTCGGCTTCTTCGGAACGCGGCCGATTCAGGTCGCCGCGACCCTCGCCTATGCCGTCGGCATGGTCGTCGCGATCACCCTCTTGTCGCCGCCGAGCTACTGACCGCCTTCACGAATTGATTCCGGCAACCGCGTGAAAGGGCTGCAAGGCCTCGCCTTTCCCGCCCCACCGAAGCCGGGTGCGCGTCAGACCAGTTCCACATGCTCGATGCCGTTCACCGCGCGCAGCGCACCGGCGATCTGCGGAGTCAGCTGGTAGCGGCCGGGCAGTTGCACCTCGACCTCGCGCTGCCCTTCGTCGAGCAGCAGCACGAGGCTGACGTCGCCGTCGCCGCCCCGCGAGAGATGGCGCTCGATGCTGCGGAGGGGCTCCTCGGCCCTGAGGAACACGCGCAGCTGCTTCAGCCCCGACACCATGTCGTCGAGCGGCTTCACCGAGACGACGCGAACGCTGATGCCCTCGGGGCGGTCCTCGGCCGCCACCTGCACGACGACCGAGCGGCCCGGCTCCAGCTGGTCGCGGAATTCGTTCAGCGCCTCGGAGAAGAGGATCGCCTCGAACTGGCCGGTCGGGTCGGAGAACTGCACGATGCCCATGCGATTGCCGGACTTGGTCTTCCGCTCCTGCCGCGCCGTCACTGTCCCGGCGAGACGCCCCGCTGCCGCGCCGCGCCGGACCGCCTCCGAGAAATCGGCCCAGTTCTGCACCCGCTGCTTCTTCAGAACCGGCGCATATTCGTCGAGCGGATGGGCGGAGAGATAGAAGCCGACCACGGCATGCTCCTTCTGCAGCCGCTCCGCCGGCAGCCAGGCATCGACCATCGGCAGCACCAGCGGCTCCCCCGCCCCGGCGCCGCCGAAATTGAAGCCGTCCTGTCCGGCCGTCTGGTCTTCGACCAGGCGGTTGCCGATGCCCATGATGCGCTCGATGCCGGCGAAGACGCGCGCCCGGTCGCGCTCCATGTCGTCGAAGGCGCCCGCCGCGACGAGGCTTTCGAGCGTCCGCTTGTTCAGGATGCGGGGATTGATGCGTGCCGCGAAATCGGCGAGGTCGCGGAACGGCCGCCCGCCCCTCGCCTCGACGAGATGTTCCACAGCCTGCGCGCCGACGCCCTTGATGGCCGCCAGCGAATAGAGAATGCGTCCGTCCTCGACGTCGAACACGGCGCCGGAGCGGTTGACCGAGGGCAGGTCGACCTGAATGTCGAGCCTCAGTGCTTCCCGTCGGAAATCGTTGATCTTGTCGGTGTTCCCCATGTCGAGCGTCATCGACGCCGCGAGGAACTCCGTCGGGTAGTTCGCCTTCAGATAGGCCGTATGATAGGAGACCAGCGCATAGGCCGCCGCGTGGCTTTTATTGAAGCCATAGTCCGCGAACTTCGCCAGCAGGTCGAAGATCATGTCGGCGCGGTCCTTGGGAAGGCCCCGCTCGACGGCGCCGTCGACGAAGCGCACCCGCTGCGCATCCATCTCGGCTTTGATCTTCTTGCCCATCGCGCGGCGCAGCAGGTCGGCCTCGCCGAGTGAATAGCCCGACAGGATCTGCGCGATCTGCATCACCTGTTCCTGATAGATGATGACGCCGTGCGTCTCCTTCAGCACGGGTTCGAGCAGCGGATGGAGAAAATCCGGCTTCTCCTCGCCATGCTTGCGCGCGTTGTAGACCGGGATGTTGTCCATCGGGCCCGGGCGATAGAGCGCGACGAGGGCGATGATGTCCTCGAAGCGGTCCGGCCGCATGCCGACCAGGGCCTTGCGCATGCCTTGGCTTTCAAGCTGAAACACGCCGACCGTCTCGCCGCGCGTCAGCATCTCGTAGGTCGGCTTGTCGTCGAGCGGCAGAGCCGAAAGATCGAGTCTTATCCCCCGCTTGGCGATGAGCGCTAACGCGGTTTCGAGGACGGTCAGCGTCTTCAGGCCGAGGAAGTCGAACTTCACCAGCCCGGCGCTCTCGACCCATTTCATGTTGAACTGGGTGACCGGCATCGAGGAGCGCGGATCGCGGTAGAGCGGCACCAGCGCGTCGAGCCGCCGGTCGCCGATCACGATGCCGGCGGCGTGGGTCGAGGCATGGCGATAGAGGCCCTCGAGCTTCTGCGCCATGGCGAGCAGCCGCGCCACGGTCGGATCCTCGTCGCGGGCGGCGCGCAGCCGCGGCTCGTCCTCGATCGCCTTGTCGAGCGTCACCGGATTGGCCGGATTCTGCGGCACCAGCTTGCAGAGCCGGTCGACCTGGCCATAGGGCATCTGCAGCACGCGGCCGACATCGCGCAGCACCGCGCGCGCCTGCAGCGTTCCGAAGGTGATGATCTGCGCCACCTGATCGGTGCCGTATTTTTGCTGGACGTAGCGGATGACCTCGTCGCGCCGGTCCTGGCAGAAATCGATGTCGAAATCCGGCATCGAGACGCGCTCGGGATTGAGGAAGCGCTCGAAGAGCAGCGCGAAGCGCATCGGGTCGAGATCGGTGATGGTCAGCGACCAGGCGACGAGCGAGCCGGCACCCGAGCCACGGCCGGGCCCGACGGGAATCCCCTGCGACTTCGCCCACTGGATGAAGTCCGCGACGATGAGGAAATAGCCGGGGAACTTCATCTTCACGATGACGCCGAGCTCGAATTCGAGCCGCTCGGCATAGTCCTCCGGCGAGAGGCCCGGCGCGGTACCATGCGCGGCAAGCCGCCTTGCGAGGCCCTCGCGCGCCATCTGCCGGAGCGCCTCGACCTCGGCCGCATCCGCTTCCGCCGGATCGGCATCGGCGCCGGCGAAGCGCGGCAGGATGGGCTTGCGCTTCACCGGTCGGTAATGGCAGCGCAGCGCGATCTCGACGGTGTTGTCCACCGCCTCGGGCAGATCGGCGAACAACGCCACCATCTCGGCCCGCGTCTTGAAATAGTGCTCCGGCGTCAGGCGGCGGCGCTTCTCCTCGGCGATCACCGCGCCCTCGGCGATGGCGATCAGCGCGTCATGCGCCTCGTAGTCGTCGCGCTTCGGGAAGAAGGGCTCGTTGGTGGCGACCAGCGGGAGGCCGAGCCGATAGGCGAGCGCGACGAGATCGGCTTCGCAGCGCTCGCTGTCGGGGCCATGGCGCTGCAGTTCGACATAGAGGCGGTCGCCGAACGCCGCCGAAAGGCGCACCAGCCGGGCCTCGGCGACGGCGCCCTGCCCCGCGCGGAGCGCCTGATCGGCGGGACCCGCCGGGCCGCCCGTCAGCAGGATCAGTCCGGACGCAGCCGCCTCGAGGTCGGCGATCGCGACATGCGGCCGCTCGCCGGCATCGGTCTCCATGAAGGCGCGCGAGACGAGGCGGACGAGATTCCAGTAGCCCGTCTCGTCGGCCGCGAGCGCCACGACATCGGCCAGCGGCTTGGCGCCCGGCTGCGGCTTGCGGGCCGGCTCGAAACCATCGTCGAACCAGACGGCGAGCTGGCAGCCGATGATCGGCTGGACGCCCTGCTCGGCCATCTTCTCGGAGAATTCCAGCGCGCCGAACAGATTGCCGGTGTCGGTCAGTGCGAGCGCCGGCTGCTTGTCGGCCAAAGCGAGCTTGCCGAGCGACTTCAGCGGCAGCGCGCCTTCGAGCAGCGAATAGGCCGAATGCACCCGCAGATGCACGAAGCCGACACCGCCCGCCGCCAAGGACCGCCGCTCGCCCGTCCCGTTCATCACATCCTCGCTTCGAGGTCCATCGCCCGACCTTATCCCGCGAGTCGTCTCCGCCCGTCCACCGCCGCGAACGCGCGAAAGGTGGCTAGACGACGTGCGCGATCAGCTCCGACCAGAGCGTGATCATGGCGACGAACGAAGCGAGCGCGGCAAGGGCAGCGAGATCACGGATCAGCATGGACATCGTCTTATCCTCCGAAACCACCAAGATATCCCCATATGTTCACGTTTTGTTCTCGTCGTCAAGTGTGGCGCGTCAGAGGTAGCCGCCCGGCGCGGCCCCATGGGGCGGAGGGTGGGGACCAGATCGCCCGGCCGCCCGGCTGTCCTGTCAGGAACGGGCGGCGGGGAAGGCGTAGGGGCGCAGTTCCTGCGGGTTGTCGCGGAGGTAAGTGAGGAGGTGGCGACGCTTTTCGTGGCCGCGGACGCCCTCGGACTGCGGCGCGTCGGTGGCTGGGCCGAGGATGTAGGGCGCCTTTTCGCCGGCGCGGTCGAAGACGGCGCGCCAGGTGCGCTTGACCGTATTGGGAGAGATGCCGAGCACGGTGGCGAGGTCGGCGTCCGAACAGCCGTCGAGCGCGGCGGCGAGCATGCGGCGCTCGGCACGCGAGAAGCCGATATGCGGCGCGGCGAACTGGAACAGCGCCGTCGCCGGCGAATAGGGGAACAGCGGGTTGATGTCGTGACGCTCGAGGAGGGTCGCGACCCGCACCCCGCCCGCCCCGGCCTCGTCCGGAAATTCGGCGAGGGTTCGCATGCCGGAGCGCTGGAACATCTCGGCGATCGGCGCCGGATCCTCGCGCATCAGCCGCTTCAGGCGAAAGCCCGCATGGGCCGAGACGAAATGCTCGATGGCCCGCGCCAGCAGCGCCCCGACATGCGGCGATTCCGCCGGGTAGGTGTAGCCGAAGCCGAGGATGAAGAGGTTCAGCCCCTCGCCGGCATTGGCGCGGCCGATCGCGCCGTCGTCGAGAAAGAGGGTTCCCTCGCCCGCCAGCGAGCGCTCGACGAGCCGCGCGGCAAAATGCGGTTCCGGCCGGGTGAGATAGGCTTCCGCCACCCCCTCGCTCAGGAAGGTCGACAGGCCGGCCGCCTCGACGGTCCAGGGGCCGCCGGCGGCCGAAGCCTCGATGCAGCCGGCGCGGACGAGATCGTCGGCCAGGAGGCGGTCGAGCAGCAGGCCGGCCGCCGGCCCGAGCGCCGCGAGGCGCCGATCCGAGCGCGACAGGATCGCGGCGATCACGGGACCGTCGCCGCGCTTGCCGTTCCGAGCCCGGATGCGGAGGTCGATGCGCCCATACTGTGCCGTCATCGCGTCCCCATCCGCCAGCCGAGCACTGAAACGCTGGCGTAGCAGTCGCCTACTCTCACGGCGTCCCGAATTCGCCGGCCGGCCGTCTCATTTTCGCCAACCGCGCCGATCCCGGACGCCCGGCTCAGAGCCTCAGGTCGCCGGGCGACAGGCCATAGGCCTCGTGGAACAGGCGGTAGAAGCTGGAGATGGAGCCGAAGCCGCAATCGAGGGCGATCTCGAGCACCGTGCGATGACGCTCGGCCGCATCGGCGAGGAGGCGATGCGCGCGCTCGAGGCGTGCCTGGCGGATGAACTGCGCCGGCGATGTCCCCCTTTCGGCGAAGATCGCACGCAGCAGGCTGGGCGAAATGCCGAGATGAGCGGCGACGTGGCGGTCCGCGAGGCCGGCGCGGTGGAGGCTGCGGAGGATGAAGCGCGTGGCGCGCTGGTAGCGCGCGTCGCGGATGGCGCCGGTGTCCTCGGCCCTCTCGCGCCCGCGCCGGCCGGCGCCGATCGCATGCGCCGCGAGATCGCAGAGCTGGTCGCTCATCAGTTCGGCAAGGGCGGAGTCCGGCCCCTCGTCGAGCGCCAGCCACGCCTCCGCATGGGCGCGGAAGAGGCGGAGCGCCGGGCTGGACGATGGGAGCTTCTGCAACCGCGCGCCATCGGCGTCGCGGAGCAGCGGGCCGAGCTTGGCGCGCGGCAGGGCGACCGCGAGGAGGCGGCCGAGCCGCCTCGACTGCGAGCGGAGGGCCTCCGCCGAGGAATAGACCACCGCCTCGCCGCCGGCAGCGGCGACCATGGATCCGCCCTGCTCATAGCGGAGTTCGGCGCCGTCCGCCGGGAGGGCGAGGATCACCAGGTCGAGGCCGCCGAGATTGGGCGAGAGCTCGAAGCGCGAAGGCCCCCCTTCGAAGACGGTCGCGCAGGCTTCAGGCAGCGAAATGTTGGAGAAGCGCCCAACCCGGCCTTCGTCGTCGGAGGCGACGCCGCGATAGCTGTGGCCGATCAGCCGCCCGTAAAGCTCGCAGAGCTCTTTCAGGTTTCCGGCGTCGACGCCGGTGCTGGCGCTGACGCGCGATCTCGCGGGAAGGACCATCGCCGAAACCCAGCCAGAGACGCCGATCGTGGCGCGTCTCATCTAGGCGTGGATCGACATCGCCTGCAAGGGACGGCCATGCCGCAGCCCGTGGCGGCCGATCAGGTCTATTCGGCTCTCCGGCCCGTGCCGGAGCGGGTCAATCCTCCATCAGGAACAGGCGAAGCCGCTCCGCCTCCTCGTTCGAGAACAAGACGTCGTCTGCGCAGCGGTTGGCTCTCAGCGCCTGCCAGCGCCCGCCGCGCTTCTCCAGCCAGGCCTCCAGCACCGCATCCGCCGGCTCCTGCTCGCACGGCCCCCAGATGTCGGGGCGCACCGGCCTGCCGTCGCTTTTCTGGCGCACCTGGCCGCGGAAATAGGCGTTCCTGCCGTCTGAGCGGAGCAGTTCGACGATGAAGACGATCGCGACGCGGCTGTTGAGATCGGCATTGGCGGCCCTGACGGCATCGAGGATCGCCTTGCGCTCCGGGTCGCCCTTGGCGACGTCATGGACGCCCTGCCGCTCTCCCGCGTCGAGGGTCCGGAAATGCGGCGGCGAACGAAGGTCGGCGATATCCTGCCGCGACCAGTAGTCGGTGACATCGCAGAGCGTGTCGATCTCCATGCCGCCGCGACTGTCGAGATCGATCCAGCGGCCGGTCGCGGCGTCGAAGGTGAACTGGACCTGCATGTCGGCCCTCGCGACGGGATGCGGACAGACGCGGCGGTCGAGTCCGAAACCGTGGCCGCCGGGCGGCACGAGGCGGAACTCGACCACGGCTTCCGGCGTGCCGTCGTCGGGATTGGCATAGCGATGGAAGCCGAGGATCCGAACGGCATAGCCTCGCGGCGGCGGCTGGCGCGCGAAGAGCGAGGCGAGCAGGGCGTCAGGGCAGGCATCGAGGGGCAAGGGACCGGTCGCCGGCCAGGCGCGAGAGGCCTCCATCACCGGCTGGCATTCGGCCGCGGCCGAGGCCGGGAGCGGGTCCGAAAGAAGGATGACCAGAAGGGCGAGGATCGCGGCGAACGGCTTCATCGGGAGCCTCGGCGGTTCGGGGACGGCCGCATCGCCCGCTCGATCATGAGTTGGCCGGCGAGGCAGATCAGGGCCGTCGCGGCTGCGGTCGCCGGCAGGATGAGTGGCAGCGCGCCATGGACGAGCGAGGCGGCATAGAGAGGCACGAGCGGCAGAGAGCCGCCGGCGGCGCCGAGGATCGCCGCCG
This sequence comes from Kaistia sp., assembly GCA_963966455.1. GTDB lineage: Bacteria > Pseudomonadota > Alphaproteobacteria > Rhizobiales > Kaistiaceae > Kaistia > Kaistia cartagenensis. The sequence continues at coordinate 37,720 of CAWZZK010000271.1, forward strand.
CACCGAGACGGGCCGTAATCGGCGTGCCGCGCGCCCGCAGCCGGGCATCGATGGCGCCGACCAGAAGCGCCGGCAGCAATCCCAGCGCATAGGCGATCGGCAGCGCGCTCAGAACGAGGGGCAGCGTCAGCGGGTCGGCGCCGAGCGCCATCAGCAGCAGCAGAGCGCCGATCGGCGGGCCGAGAAGCACGAACAGCCAGAGTTGCGAGCGCTTCACGTCAGCATCCCCTTGCTGCCGAGGCGGACCGGCCGTTGGCGCCGCGGCCCTCACTTGCCGACGCCCATGCCCGGCAGGCCGAGGCCGAGGCAGAAGGTGTTGCTGCGCTTGGCGCGCCAGACGCAGGCTTCGCCGCCGCCGTAATCCGCCGCATAGCCGGCCGAGAAGATGCCCTCCCCGCCCGGATTGCGCGCGGTGACATTGCCGCCCTCGCTCCGGTCGCTCTTGGAGATGGTCGCCACCGGGGCGCCGGCGGCGTTGTAGGCGACGGCCGCCCGGTCCGCGCCGACGAGGCCGGCCCCCACGGTGCCGTCGGGTGCGAAGGCATGGACGATGCCGCCATGCGCGCCGTCCACCGCCAGCGCCGCCTTGTTCTTCGAGCCGTCACCGACATAGAGGATGCCGGTGCCGGGCGTGCCCGGATTTTCGCCGCCGGCGACGATCGGACTGCCGCCCGCGCCATAGATGCGCAGCGCCACCGGCTTGCCCGCGAGCGATCCGAGCCCGGCGACATTGCTGCCGCCCTTGGCGATCCTCAGGCCGAGCGCCGCCTCGCCCGCGGCGAGCTCGGTCTCGCCCGCCGCGTTCCGGAGCGTCAGCGTGCTGGAAGCGGCGGACGATTCGAGCCGCAGCTGCGCCTCCTCGGAGGACTGGATGCCGATGAAGCCCTTCGCGTCGCCGCTGTCGAGCAGCACCGTGCCGCCGCCTGGCGCCGCGACAACGAAGGAGGCCGAGGACCCTGCAAACACGAGGCTGGCGCGACCGCCGCCCTCGCCGCCCTGGAAGACGGCGTGGCCGTCCGGATCGACCTGCAGCATGATCTTGCCGCCCGCGCCGACGACCTTGAAGGGCGCCCTGAACGTCGAGCGCTCCTTGTCCAGCGCGTCGAGCCGGGCCTCGATCTGAGCGAATTTCTCAGTGACGGCCGCGTTCTGCTGGACCGCCTGCCGGTTCGCCGCGTCGAGACCGGTCTCGAGCTCCTTCACCTTCGCCTTCAGGAACTGGATGTCGATGTCCTTCTTGGCGTTCTCCTCCTGCAGGCTCTTCACGTCGGACTTGAGCTGCTTGGTGTCGCTCAGCGCATCGGCGACGCCCTTTGAGAGATTGTAGACGAGCCCCTCCGCGCCGGTGACGAGCAGCCCTCCCGGCGTCGCCAGGATCGCGCCCTTGGCGAGATTGGCTCCGGCATCGACATAGGGCGCCGCGCCGGAGGGCAGGACATCCTTGGCGAGGCCCGCGCCCGCATCGACGGCGCTGTCCTTCGCGCCGTTCAGGAGTTCGGTCCCATGCTGCTTCAGCGTCTCGGCGGAAGGCAGCGACGGCACGCCGGGCAGATTCGGAATAGCGGGCAGGCCCGGCGCGGCAGGCGGCGGCGGCTCGGTCTGCGCCATCGCGGGCGCGGCGAGAGCGAGCATCATGCTGATCGCGGCGAGCCGCAGCGGCAGCGGGGAGAGACGGATCATGGCGCGGCACCTTGTTCGAGCTGGAGATCGACCCGCCTCACCTCGCCGGCTGCGAGCGTGAGATCAGTGCTCGCCGCCCGGCCTATCTCGTCGGCGGCGGTGATGCGATAGCGGCCGGCAGGCAGGATGGCGGAGAGCTGGTCGCGGGCGCCGCCGGTCGCGACTGGCCTTTCGGCCGGCACCCCGTCCGGTGAGAGCGGAAAGGCCGAGAAGACGATGTTGGACGGCGTGGGACCGCCTTTCGGCGCTGCGGCCATGGTCAGCCGCCCAGCCCCGAGATCGAGCCGCAGGGCGCGGTGCTCGCCCGGCCGCAGGCGGATCTCCTCTTCCGCCCGGGCCTCCCCCGAGACGACGGAAACCCGCCACAGGCCGGGCAGGAGGACGAGCGCGGGGTGCGTCTCCGACTTGTCCTCGATGGCCGGGCCGGCGGTTGCACCGCCGCTGAGCGAGACCGGCGTCACGGTCCAGCGCGTGTCGCGCCAGTCGTCGAAGGCGGGCGTGCCGGCGGCGAGCCCTGCTTCCAGCGTCAAGGCGGCGGACGGAATGACGATGCGGGCTGTGGCATCCCCGCCCGCCGTGACCGTGACTGGGGTGTCCAGCGTCGCGCCGTCGATCGTCAGCGCCACCCGGTAGCGGCCCGCCGCGGCGACGAAGGCGGGCCTCGCGGTCGCGACCGCGCTCTGCCGCCCGCCAGCGCCGTCCAGCGGCTCGAGCGCCCAGTCGAGGCCGATGCCTTCGGCGATCGGCTCGCTCGCCCCTTCCGCGATCGCCTCAAGCGTCACGCGGCCGAATTGAAGATCGATCTCAACGGACTGGGCCTCGCCGCGGCGCACCGTGACGGTCCGGCTGGCCGAGAAGGGTCCGAGCGAACCGGTGACGCGATAGCGGCCGGGCATCAGCATGATGTCGGACGAAAGCGCGGCCGCAGCCTCGGCGGTCGGCTGGCCGTCGAGCGGCTCGATCCGATAAACGGGCGCGCCCTTCAGATCGGTTTCGGCGATCGCCCGCCCCGGCGCCGCCACCATGGAAAGGCTGAGGAGACCGGCATCGATCGCGACCCTGTGGGGCTGCGTCGCCGCGGCTGAAATCAGGACGTCCGCCTCGCCGGTGGCGTTGGAGCCTGCGACCGCCACGCGATAGGCGCCGGCCGGAAGATCGAGCGCCAGCGCGCGCGACTCGCCCTCATAGACCGCCGCATCGCTGCCTTTCGGGACGATCCGCCAGCGGACGGGACCCGGCACCGCGCTGTCGCCGACCACCGCTTCCAGCCGTGCCGGAACGATGGCGGGCGGCGCGGCAACCGGCGGCGACGGCTCTGGCGGGGCGGGTTCGGCAGTGCGCGCCGGCTCGGGCGCCGGGGCGGGCGCCGGCGGCGTCGGCGCGGCGGCGGCACTGACATCGGTCAGCGCCTTCGACAGCGCGGCGCCGTCGCCGGCATCGACGGCGATCCCGCTCTTCCCGGCGATGCAGGCGAGCGCCTG
>CAWZZK010000272.1:0-33009 GCA_963966455.1 Kaistia sp.
CGGCCTCGACGTCGATTTCTGCCGCGCCGTCGCCTCGGCGATCTTCAACGACCCGACCAAGGTCAAGTTCGTGCCGCTCAACGCCAAGGAACGCTTCACGGCGCTGCAGTCGGGCGAGATCGACATGCTGTCGCGCAACACGACCTGGACCATGTCGCGCGATTCCTCACTCGGCCTGATGTTCGTCGGCGTGACCTATTATGACGGCCAGGGCTTCATGGTCCGCAAGTCGCTCGGCGTCTCCTCGGCGCTCGAACTCTCCGGCGCCAAGGTCTGCGCGCAGACCGGCACGACCACCGAGCTGAACCTCGCCGACTATTTCCGCTCGCACAACATGCCCTATGAGGTCGTCGCCTTCGAGAAGAACGAGGAAGTGCTGCAGGCCTATGAGGCCGGCCGCTGCGACGCCTATACGACCGACGCCTCGGGCCTCTATGCCGAGCGCCTCAAGCTGCAGAGCCCCGACGAGCACATGATCCTGCCGGAGATCATCTCCAAGGAGCCGCTCGGGCCGGCGGTCCGTCAGGGCGACGACAAGTGGTTCACGGTCGTGAAGTGGACGCTGTTCGCGCTGCTCAACGCCGAAGAGCTGGGTCTCACCAAGGCCAATATCGACGAGAAGAAGACCTCCGATAACCCGGAGATCAAGCGCTTCGTCGGCGTCGAGGGCGATTTCGGAACCGCCATCGGCCTCACCAACGACTGGGCCTACAACGTCGTCAAGGATGTCGGCAATTACGGCGAGCTGTTCGACGCCAATGTCGGCCCCTCGACCAAGCTCGGCATCGCACGCGGCCTGAACAATCTGTGGTCGAAGGGCGGCATCCAGTACGCCCCGCCAATTCGCTGATCCTGACGCATTGGCCGCGGGCGGCGACGCTCGCGGCCGGCATCCGCGATCGATACCGGGCGAGAAGACCCGGGCGCGCGGATGGGGCGCAATCGCCAGAGCGGCCGGATTCCGGCGCAAGAGGGGATATGGCATCAGGCGGACACGGCGCGGACCGCAGGGGCTCGAGGGCGGCCGGCTTCATCAACAATCCCGAGGTCAGGGGCGTTCTCTTCCAGATCGCCTTTCTCGCGGTGCTGGGCTGGCTCGCCTATGACATCGTCGAGAATACGGCGCGTAATCTCCAGAGGGCCAATATCGCCTCGGGCTTCGGCTTCCTGGACCGCACCGCCGGCTTCGGCATCGTCCAGGCGCTGATCGACTACAACGAGGCGCGGTCCTATGGGCGGGCGCTGCTCGTCGGCCTGCTCAACACGCTGCTCGTCGCCGGCCTCGGCATCCTTCTCGCCACGGCGCTCGGCTTCTTCATCGGCGTCGCGCGGCTGTCGTCCAACTGGCTCGTCGCGCGCATCGCGACCGCCTATGTCGAGATCATCCGCAACATCCCGCTGCTGCTGCAGCTCTTCTTCTGGTATTTCGCCGTGCTCCGCTCCGTGCCCGGCATGCGCGAGAAATGGAGCTTTCTCGGGCTTTTCCACATCAATATCGGCGGGTTGCACATTCCCCGACCCGTCTTCGCCGAGGGCTCGGCGCTGGTCGGCGCAGCGCTTCTCATCGGGATTCTGGCCGCGCTGATCGTCGCCCGCTGGGGCCGGAAACGGCTCGACGCGACGGGCAAGGCGCCGCCCTCCGGCTGGATCGGCGTGGCCCTCATCGTCGGACTGCCGCTCGTCGTCTTCTTCCTCGCCGGGCGTCCGATTTCCTTCGACATGCCGGTCTTCAACGATCAGGGGCCGCTCTTGCGGCGCGGCTTCCAGGCCGGCTCGGGCCTTACGGTCATCCCGGAATTCTTCGGCCTCTTGCTGGCGCTCTCGATCTACACCGCGGCCTATATCGCCGAGATCGTTCGCGCCGGCATCCGGGCCGTCAACGAGGGCCAGACGGAAGCGGCGCATTCGCTCGGTCTCCGCCAGGGCCAGACGCTGCGCTACGTGATCGTCCCGCAGGCGATGCGGGTGATCATCCCGCCGCTGACCAACCAGTATCTGAACCTCACCAAGAACTCGTCGCTGGCCGTGGCCGTCGCCTATCCCGATCTCGTCTCGGTCGGCGGCACGGTGCTCAACCAGACCGGCCAGGCGGTCGAGATGGTCAGCATCTGGATGATCTTCTATCTCGGGCTCAGCCTCCTGACCTCTTATGTGATGAACATCTGGAACCGGCGCGTCGCGCTGGTGGAGCGGTGAAGCGATGAGCGACACCGCCGCCCCCGCGAGCTTCGTGCGCGACCAGATCATCGCTGAGCGTCCGGCGCCGCCGAGCACGGTCGGGCCGATCGGATGGGCGCGGACCAATCTCTTTTCCAGCCCGTTCAACACCGTCCTGACGATCCTCGCGGCGGCCTTCATCGTCTGGTGCCTGGTGCCGGTGATCCGCTTCACGATCATCGACGCGGTCTGGACGGGCGAGGATCGCGAAGCCTGCGCCAAGGCGACCGGCGCCTGCTGGGCCTATGTGAAGGCCTATCTGCCGCAGTTCATCTATGGCCGCTATCCGATCCCGGAGCGCTGGCGCGTCGACATTGTCTTCCTGCTGCTGGTTCTCATGCTGGTGCCGATGCTGATCCCGCGCGTGCCGTGGAAGCGTCTCAACGGCATCCTGCTTCTGACCGTCTATCCGCTCACCGCCTTCGTGCTGCTGACCGGCGGCCATCTCGGCTATCGCGGCAGCTTCCTGCCGGCCGATATCGTCGAACCGGGGCCGCTGCGCTTCGCGATCGAGTTCGCGCTCATAGCCGGCGCCGTGCTGCTCGCGACCGGCTTCGCCAGCTGGCTGACCGGCAGCCCGGCCGCGCAGTCCGGCTCGACGGTCGGCGTGGTGATCGCCGGCCTCGCGGTCGTCTTCCTCGTCACCGGCTACGATTTCGGCCTCGTGCCCGTCGAGACGTCGAACTGGGGCGGGCTGCTCGTCACGCTCGTCGTTGCCGTCACCGGCATGGTGGCGTCGCTGCCGCTCGCCGTCGGGTTGGCGCTCGGGCGGCGATCCAACATGCCGGTCGTGCGCACCGCGTCGATCGCCTTCATCGAGTTCTGGCGCGGCGTGCCGCTGATCACGGTGCTCTTCATGGCCTCGGTGATGCTGCCGCTCTTCCTCCCCGACGGCGTCACCTTCGACAAGCTGCTGCGCGCGCTGGTCGGCGTCGCGCTGTTCGAGGCCGCCTATCTCGCCGAGGTGATCCGCGGCGGCCTGCAGGCAATCCCGCGGGGCCAGTATGAAGGCGCGATGGCGCTCGGCCTCGGCTTCTGGCAGCGCATGCGCCTCATCATCCTGCCGCAGGCGCTGCGGCTGGTCATTCCCGGCATCGTCGGGTCGTTCATCTCGCTCTTCAAGGATACGACGCTCGTCGCGATCATCGGCCTGTTCGATCTGCTCGGTCAGATCCAGGCCTCCGCGAACGACGCGAAATGGGCATCGCCGGTCACCGGCATCACCGGTTATATCTTTGCGGCCATGGTGTTCTGGGCATTCTGCTTCGCGATGTCCCGCTATGCCGCGTTCACCGAAAGGCGGCTCGACAGAGGCCGCCGCCGATAAGGCTGTCACAAGGGGATTCCATGTCCGAGACCCTCTCGTCCGAAATCGAGACCAAGCCGCCGCGGCTCACCGTCTCGGCCACCGACACCGCAGTCGAGATGGTCGACGTGAACAAGTGGTTCGGCGAGTTCCACGTGCTGCGCGACATCAACCTCAAGGTGATGCGCGGCGAGCGCATCGTCGTCGCCGGGCCGTCGGGCTCCGGCAAGTCGACGATGATCCGCTGCATCAACCGGCTCGAGGAGCATCAGAAGGGCAAGATCGTCGTCGATGGCATCGAGCTAACCAACGACCTGAAGCGCATCGACGAGGTGCGGCGCGAGGTCGGCATGGTGTTCCAGCACTTCAACCTCTTCCCGCATCTGACCATTCTAGAAAACTGCACACTTGCGTTGATTCATGTTCGGAAAATGCCGAAATCCGAAGCGGAAGACGTCGCGATGCACTATCTGCGGCGCGTCAAGATCCCCGAGCAGGCGGCGAAATATCCGGGCCAGCTCTCCGGCGGCCAGCAGCAACGCGTCGCTATCGCGCGCTCGCTGTGCATGAATCCGCGCGTCATGCTGTTCGACGAGCCGACCTCGGCGCTCGATCCCGAGATGATCAAGGAAGTGCTCGACGTCATGGTCGGCCTCGCGATGGAGGGCATGACGATGATCTGCGTCACCCATGAAATGGGCTTCGCGCGCCAGGTCGCGAACCGCGTGATCTTCATGGACGGCGGTCAGATCATCGAGCAGGCCGAGCCGGAGACCTTCTTCACCAACCCGCAGCACGAACGGACCAAGCTGTTCCTCAGCCAGATCCTACATCATTGATCGGACTGGCTTTTCAGAAGGATCCGAACAGCGAGCCGAGGATGATGACGGCGACGAGCGCGAGGATCGCGCCGACGATCGCCACCATCACGATGTCGCGGTAGCTGTCCTTCGGCGTCACGCCGCAGACGGCGAGCAGCGTCACCACCGCGCCGCTGTGCGGCAGGCTGTCCAGCGTGCCGGCGCTCATCACCGCCACGCGGTGGAGCAGCGACGGGTCGATTCCGAGCTCGGCGGCGAGCTTCAGATAAGTGCCGCCCAGCGCATCGAGCGCGATGGTGAGGCCGCCTGAGGCCGAGCCGGTGAGCGCGGCGAGAATGTTGGTCGCCACCGCCATCGAGACCAGCGGTCCGCCGCCGATCGACAGCACCCAATCGCGCACCAGGGCGAAAGCGGGGAGGGCCGCCACCACGGCGCCGAAGCCGACGAGGCTCGCGACGCCCATGATAGGCAGCACGGAGGCATTGGCGCCTGCATCCATGGTTTCGCGCAGCTTCGGCAGCCGCCGCCGGTTGAGCGCCACCGTCGCGACGATCGCCACGAATAGCGCCACGGCGACCGACCAGACGCCGCTCACCGAGGCCAGCGCGATGCCGCCCCAGCGCGGCTCGGCGAGGAAGGCAACGTCGAGCCGTGGCAGAACGAAGAACGACATCAACAGGTTGACGAGGATGACGAGCACCAGCGGCAGCGCCGCCACGGCGATCGGCGGGTGCTCCGCGCTCTGATGGCCATGCGCGATCTCGGCCGGATCGAACTCGCGCGCCGTCGTTGCCCGCTCGCGCAGGACCGGATCGGCGAGGTCCGTCGCGAGCTTCGTCCCGCCGAAGCCCTCGCCCGCGCGCCGGGCCTTGCCCTCCTGCAGCGCCAGCCACCAGAGGCCGAAGCCGAGCATGATCAGTGATGCGATGATGCCGAGGCCGGGCGCCGCGAAGGGCGTCGTGCCGAAGAAGGGCATCGGGATGGCGTTCTGGATCGCCGGCGTTCCGGGCAGCGCCATCATCGTGAAGGTGAAGGTGCCGAGTGCGATCGCCGGCGCCATCAGCCGGCGCGGGATATCGGCCGAGCGAAAGAGCGCTTCCGCCATCGGCGCGATCACGAACAGCGCCACGAAAAGGCTGACGCCGCCATAGGTGACGATCGCGCCGGCGAGAACGACGGCGAGGACCGCGCGTCCGGTGCCGAGCGTCTCGGTCATGAACTCCGCGATCGTGGCCACGGCGCCGCTGTCCTCCATCAGCTTGCCGAACAGCGCGCCGAGCAGGAAGAGCGGGAAGAACTGGCCGATGAAGAGGGCGGCGCTGCCCATGAAGGTCTGCGTCCAGTGCGCCAGCAGCGGCTCGCCGGAAAAGAGCGCCGCGATGAGCGCGGCGGCCGGCGCCAGCAGGAGGACGCTCCAGCCGCGATAGGCGAGGAAGACCAGCAGCCCGAGGCCGCAGAGAATGCCGATGAGCCCGAGCGCGAGACCCATCACACGCCCTCCAGCAGCCGGTCGAGCTCCAAAGTCGAGCGCTTGCCGATCGCATCGCCATTGATCGCCAGGAAATCGGAGGCGGCCTTCGTGCCCTCATCGCGCAGCATCGAGAGGAACGGCCATTCGGCATTGAGCTTCGAGGAATAGCCGAGCGTCGCCATGATCTCGTTGCGCACCAGGTGGATGCGCATCCGCGCCCATTGCGCCCCCTCGCTATGGCCGGGATCGGCGACCTGGCGCAGCATGGCGATCATGCGCAATTCCTTGAGCAGCACGGAATTGAACGAGATCTCGTTGAGGCGGTTCATGATGTCGCGCGCCGTCTCCGGCGTGCCCGGCCGCTCGACCGGGTTGATCGGAATGAGGATCGTGTCGTGCGACTGGCATTCGCGCACCAGCGGCGTGATCGTCGGATTGCCGGAATACCCGCCGTCCCAATAGCTCTCTCCGTCGATTTCCACCGCCTGGAAAAGGGTCGGCAGGCAGGCCGAGGCGAGCAGGACGTCGGGCGTGATCTCGGCATTGCGGAAGACGCGGCCGCGGCCGGTGCGCACATTGGTTGCCGTGATGAAGACGCGAATCGGGGAGGCCTTCAGCGCCTCGAAATCGATCGCCTCCTCGAGAATGCCGCGCAGCGGATTGCGGCCGGAGGGGTTGAAGTCGTAGGGCGAGAACAGACGGGACATCATGTCCATCGTCACGAAGAGAGGCGAATGGTCGAGCGTCCAGCGGCCGAGCAGGACGTCGAGCGGGCCTCGCTGGAACGGGCTGAATTGCGCCGCATCGGCGACGCTGCGCCAATAGGCATCGAGCGCCGTCCGCGCGCCGTCCGCACCGCCTTTTGCAAAGCCGGCCGCCATCACGGCCGCGTTCATGGCGCCGGCAGACGTTCCCGAAACGCCGTCGATCTGGAACCGCTCGTCCTGCAGCAGCCGGTCGAGCACCCCCCAGGTGAAGGCGCCATGGGAACCGCCACCCTGCAGCGCGAGATCGATGAGGACGGGTCCTTCGGCAGTCGCGCTGCGCGCGGCCTCGCCCTCGTGCTGGCCTGCGGGTGCCGCTCGGCCTGCCTTGGGGGCATCCGCGGGGTTCGTCCGGGTTCGCGTGTTCCTGGCCATGCCGGCTCCCATCCGCTCCGAATGTGCAAAACTACACAATGCCTCGCCTCGCCGCATGACAAGCGCTATCCCAGAGGCGCATTGCCGCGCTTCGGAGGCCCGTTTTGCGACTTTGTCGCAGCCGGTGTAATGTCGCCCGGAGGTCGCGGGCATCGGGGGTTCGCACCATGGGCATGGCCGTTCCCGTCCGGGAAGGTTCGCCGATCCTGCCGGCAGGCAAGGTCGAGCCGATTCGCATCGTCACGAAGGAACTCGCGCTCGCCGAGCAGTTCGAGGCATGGCGCGATTTCATGTCAGCCGCCATCGACATCGAGTTCCCGGCGGGAGCCGAAAGCGGTTTCGACGCGGAGCAGGACGTTTGGAACCTCGGCAGCATGGCGCTGGCGCGCGCCAAGATGCCGGGAGGCAGCGAACGCGTCTGGCATCATCTCGACCGCCATCCGCTCGACCACTGGTGCCTCGTGCTGGTGATGCCTGAGCGGGGTCGCTCCGCCGAGCCCGAGCTTTTCCTGCGGTCGCTCGCGCGCCCCTTCGAAGGCCATGGCAGCGGGGCCGACACCATCATCAGCCTCTATGTGCCGCGCGATCTCTTCCGCAGCGGCGCCGCGACGCTCGACCGGCTCGACAACCGCATCCCGCCGGGTCCGCTCGCCGCGCTGCTCGCCGACTACATGCTCAGCCTGTCGCGACGCCTGCCGGAGCTGCCGTCGGAGGCCTTTCCGGCGGTGATCGAGGCGACGCGCGAGATGATCGGCGCCTGCCTGCTGCCGGGCACGGACCGCCTCGAGGCGGCGAGCGACATTCTCGCGGCCTCCACCGTCGATCGGGCGCGGCGAATCGTGAACCAGCATCTCGGCGCCTCGGGATTTGGCCCGGTGCAACTCGGCCGCATGCTCGGCGTCTCGCGCTCGCGCCTCTATCGCCTGTTCGAACCGCTCGGCGGTGTCACGGCCTATATCCGCCGCCAGCGCCTGCTCGCCGCGCACCGGGCGCTGCTAGATCCCTTGGAAACGAGTGCCATTGTCGCGATCTCGGAACGGGTCGGCTTCCCGGACGCATCGGCCTTCAGCCGTGCCTTCAGGGCCGAGTTCGGCTACAGCCCGAGCCATGCCCGCGCGGCCCTGTCGCGGCGGACGGCGGCGCCGAGCGTGCGCCGGCCCGGCATGGGCAATGGCGGCCTATCGCTCGGCGACATCCTGAACCGCCTCAGCGCCTGATCGGGCCCTGCTTCAGAGCATCGCCCCGGCGAGCGCGAGCGCGAGCAGGAGCAGCACCGCGCCGGCCACCGTCCAGTCGGTGAGAAAGCCCTCGATTGCCGCCACACCGTTCGAGAGCCGCGCGAGCCAGGGCTCGCCGCGCCGGATCACCGCCAGGATGTCGCCAGGCGGCAGGCTTGGCCGGTTCCGCCACAGCCGCAGCAGCGCAAAGAGCGCCACGCCCGCGAGGATCGGCCAGCCGAGCTCCACGAGGCTCGATGGCGCCAGCGCCGAGGCGAGGCTGCCCCCAACCGCCGGCAACAGCAGCCAGGGCAGAGCGAGCGACGCCAGAGCCATGCCCCACCAAGCTGCGCGGATCGCGACCGGCGCGACGGCCGATGCGTCCCGGGACCGGACCACGGTCGCGAGCGTCAGGAAATGCAGCATCAGGACCGTGCTCGCCACGGCCGAAAGGCTGCCGAGCGTCTTCGGCCAGCCGCTGCCGAGCGCGTCCTTGATCGCGAGCTTTGCGAGCGCGCCGCCCGTGAGCGGCAGGCCGGCGATGCCGAGTGCGACGATCACGACGGGCCAGAAGAGCGCCGCCCGGCCGCGGTTCCCCGTCATCGACAGCGCCGCGAGCGCCAGGAACAGGCCGCCTTTGGCGAAGACGTGATGCAGTCCGTAATAGGCGATCTCGGTGGGCGCCACGGCGCGACCGGCGGCAAGCGAAAGGCCGGCGACGGCGGCGATGACGCCCATCTGGCTGATGCTGGAATAAGCGAGGACATGCTTCGGATGACGCTGCGTCAGGCCGATCGCGACGCCGAAAAAGGCCGAGAAGAAGCCGGCGGCTGCCAGTGCCGTACCGAGCGTCTCCAGCGGCGTTTCGTAGGGCAGGAAGCGGACGAGGCCGATCACGCCGGCCTTCACCGCTGCGCCCGAGAGGACGGCGGCGGCGGGGTAGGGTGCCGCGCCATAGCTCGGCGGCATCCACAGATGCAGCGGCACGAGGCCGAGCTTCGCGGCGAGGCCGAGCAGGACGAGGACGAGCGCGGGCGCCATCAGCGGCGCGGACGGCAGCGCCGCGACGATGGCCGCAATGCGTGTCTCGCCGCCGGCACCGATGGAGAGCAGCACGAAGCCGGAGAGCAGGAAAGCTTCGCCCGTGACGGCGAGCGCGAAATAGACCCGGCCGGCCTTCAGCGCCGCCGGCGTGCCGTCGCGCGTCACGAGCCCGTAGCCGGCGAGACTGACCAGCGAGAAGGCGAGATAGAAGGTGACGAGATCGGCGGCGACGAAGACCGTCATGCTGCCGGCGAGCGTCGCCAGCCACCAGGCCTGATAGGGAAGGCTGCGCAGCTTTTCGCCCCACCAGGCCGGCGCGGTTATCCCGGCCGCGCACCAGATGAGCGCGGCCGAACCGAGCAGGAGTGCGCCGGGACGATCGAGCGCGAGCCCGAGCTCGAGCGGCGTTGGGAGCGAGACTGTGGCGGCCTGGGCGAAGACGGCCGCCGCCAGTCCCGGCAGCGGCGCCAGCCACAGCAGCGTGGCGAGGCGCGGCCTGACGCCCGGGAAAGCGAGCGTCAGGGCCAGCAGGCCGAGCGGGAAGAGGCTGGCGAGCGCGAGCAGCAGCGGTACGAAGGGCGGGAGCGTGGCGTCCGGTGTCATCATGGCGCTCCCGCTGCGATGCGGCCGATGGCGAGCAGCGGCCAGGGCGCGAGCGGCAGGAAGCCGATCAGGATCGCGATCACCGCGAGCGCCAGCGCCGCCGCCTCGCGCGCGACGACGACGGGTTTCACGCGCCCGATCGGCTCTTCGGGCGGCGTGAAGGCCGGGACGAGGACGCGGAAGACATAGCCCGCCGCGAGCAGGCCGCCGGCGGCGATGACCAGCACCCACCACCACGCACCTTCGCCGAGGGCCGCCGTCAGCATCAGCCATTTGGCCGAGAAGCCGCCCGATGGGGGCAGGCCCATGAGCGAGATGCAGGCGAGCGTCATGGTGAGCACGGTCAGCGGCGCGATCCGTCCGAGGCCGCGGAATTCTGCGATGCGGTCATGTCCGATCGCCTCGTAGACGAGGCCGGCCGCCATAAACATCGCCGCCTTGGCGAAGGCATGCGCCATCAGTTGCAGCGCGCCGGCCGTCCAGGCCGTGCTCTCGAAGGGCGCTGCGCCGCTGCCGAGGCCGAGCGGGAAGACGAGGAAGAGATAGCCGAGCTGCGCGACCGTCGAATAGGCGACGAGGAGCTTCAGCCGCGCCTGCCTGAGCGCCATGGCCGAGCCGATGATGACCGCGGCGGCGCCGAAAATGCCGAGCAGCGTCGATCCCGCCACCGCCCGCTCCGGCGGCAGGAGGTCGAACCAGAGCCGCAGCGCGATGAAGAACGACCCCTTCACTACCAGCGCCGAGAGGACTGCGCTCGCCGCCGGCGGCGCACCGGCATGGGCAGGCGGCAGCCACAGATGCAGCGGAAAGAGCGCGGTCTTCGCCGCAAGCCCCGCGGTCATGAGGCCGATCGCCAGCAGTAGCGCGCCGTCCGGCCCACGGATCGCGGCGAGGCCCATGAGATCGAGCGTGCCATAGGCACCGTAGATGATCGCGACGCCGAGCAGATAGAGCACCGATCCGGCCAGCGCGAAGACGAGATAGCGCAGCGCTGCCTTCAGCGTCTCGCGGCTGCCGTCGAGGCTGACCAGCGGAACGGCGGCGAAGGTCAGCAGCTCGAGCGCGACATAGAGATTGAAGACATCCTGGCCGCAGAAGATGAGGTTCAGCGCCGCCGTGATGGCGAGCAGCATGGTCCAGAAGACCATCGGCCGCCGCTCGCCGGGCTCGCCGAACGCGCCGCGGGCATAGATCGCGACCGGCACCAGGACAGTGGCCGCCATCGCCATGAAGACGGCGGCGATGCCGTCCGACCTGAGCGCCAGACCGAGCGGCGGCTGCCAGCCGCCGATGAGATAGACGACCGGCGCATCGCTCGACGTGACAGTCCGCAGCACGGCGAGGGCGACGCCGAGATTGGCGAGCAGTGCGGCCAGCGCCACCCCTTCGACGGCGCGGGGGCGGACTAGCCAGAGCAGCAGGATGCCGATCACCGGCACCACGATCGCGGCGACGAGCAGGCCGCCGCCAGGCGAGGTCGCGATGACGTCGGCGCTCATGAGCCGCCACCGGAGGCGTCGTCGCCGTCGTCTTCCGCCAGTCGCTCGATCAGCGTGATCGCAAGCGCGGTCGCGCAGAAGGCGACGACGATACCGGTGATGACGAGGGCCTGCGGCACCGGATCGCCACTGAAGCCGGCACCGGCGCCGCGCCGGGCGATGACGCCGAACAGGATGAAGACGCCGCCGCCGAGCAGGTTGAAGGCGAGCAGGCGGCGCAGGAAGCCACCGAGCAGGACAACGCCATAGAGCCCGAGGCCGACGAGGATGGCCCCCATCAGCCCGTAAAGCGTCGCGGCGTCGAGCGGTGCGAGGCTCATTTCGCGCGCTCCGGCGGCCCGGCGACGATCAGCGCCAGCATGGCGGCGAGCGAGACGGTGAGAGCAACCTCGATGACGAGGATCAGCGGCTTCTCGAAGCCGGGCGGATAGGCGAGGAAGGCGCCGGCGAGCGGAATGCCGGCAAGGCCGATGCCGACAAAGACGATCGGCCCGGCGGAGAGCAGCCAGCGCAAGCGCCGGCCGGATGTCGCGGGCGCCTCGACGAGGCCGGCCATGCCGGCAAGGATCGCCATGGCCGCGAGGATGGTGGCGCCCTGGAACTTGCCACCGGGCGCGTCGGCGCCGACCCAGACGATATAGATGCCGATGACGATGCCGGCCGGCACGAGGACGCGCGCAAAGAGCGGCAGCGCGCCGCCTTCCCCGGCCCGCGGCGCCGGTCCAGGACGTCCGCCCCAATGGGCGTCGCGGCCGAGCGACCAGACGCCGAACAGCGCCAGCAGAACCACCACCGTTTCGAGGAAGGTATCGGCAGCGCGATAGGCCATCAGCACGCCGCCGATCGGGTTGCCGAGACCGGTCGAAGCGAGATGCTCGCGGACTTCGAGGGCGAGGCTCGGCGCCGGCTCGGGCGGCAGCAGCACGATGGCCGCGAGGCCGGCTGCGACCGCCGCGGAGAGCGCGCCTACGAGGATCCGCGCCCGCTTCGAGGCGCGGGCCGCAGGTGCCGGTTTCACGCGCGCGCCGGCCCGCATCAGGATGACGCCGGTCGCGCCGCCGCCTATCGCCGCCTCGGTCAGCGCGACGTCATAGGCGCCAAGCCGCGTCCAGGCCAGCGTGAGGATGAGGCCATAGGCGACGAAGCCGACCACGGCGGCGAAGTCGTCGGCCGCGCGGATCGTCCAGGCGGCGATGCCGATCGTGAGCAGGGCGATGCCGCCATCGAGGATCAGCCCCATCATCGCCGCCTGCGCCCCGTGGACTGCGGATGCTCGCCTGCCGCCAGCGCGCCGATCATCTGCGCCACGGTCGCGCCGGCGAACTGCACCAGCGCCCAGATCACGACGAGCTTCAGCGCGGCACCGAGGCTTCCAGAATAGGGCAGCAGCCCGAGCACGATGAGGCCGAGGCCGAGATTGTCGGCCTTGGTCAGCGCATGCAGCCGAGTCAGCGAATCGGGGAAGCGCAGCAGGCCAACCGTGCCGGCGACGAAGAAGACGATGCCGGCAACGATCGAGACCGTGCTGTAGAGCCCGAGGAGCACGCTCATCGCCCCGTCTCCCCGCCGTCTTTGCGCGCGTTCCCGAGCGCGCGGGCGAGCGCCACGGAGGCGAAGGCCGCGAGTAGCGCCAGCGTCAGCGCGACGTCGAGGATCGCGTCGGTCGCGCTCGCCACCGCGAGCAGCGCCAGAACGGCGACGCCCCCCGATCCGAGCAGTTGCACGGCCATCATGCGGTCGAGCCGGGACGGCCCGCGCAGCACGCGCACGAGACCGAGCGCGACGGCGGCCAGGACGGCGATGGCGGCGAGCGTGAGCGCGTCAGCCATGCCGGCGATCTCCCGAAAAGACAGCGCGCAGCCGCGCTTCGTCCTTCGCCATCTCGCGGAGGACAGGCTGATGCTCGTCCAGGCAATGGACCACGACGCCGTCCTTGCCGTCGCTGCCGACCGGCAACGTGCCCGGCATCATGGCTGAGACCGTGACGAATGCGTCGCGATAGAGCCCGGCCGGCAGGGAAGGGCGGAATTCGACGAAGCCTGGCGCGAGCGGCAGGCGCGGCGAGAAGGCCCGCTTCGCCACGTCGGCACCCGCCAGCAGCGACTGCTTGAGGAAGGCGGCGGCAAAGCGCGTCAGCCCTCGCGCCGAGGGCCGGCGAGCCGAATCGGGGAGGAGGGCAGCCGCCGCGAGCGTGCCGCAGGCCGCCGCGATCACCCCTACGACGAGGTCCTTCGGATCGAGGCCCATGAGGATGCACCAGAGCGCGAGAAAAGCTGCGAAGCGGCCGGCCGAGCGCGCGTGTCGCATCATCCCGTTCCCCATGCTGCGGGCCATTGCGCGGATCGCTCCCCCCGGTCGGCGTCGGAGCGAGGATGACGACACTTTCCAGCCGCTGACAAGCAGGGCCGCGGCGACATGGCCGCGTCATGGTGGATTGGGATTCTACGCACAGGTCCGGGACGGCCCGCTCATCACTTGGGACGGTGGAATGGTTAGGGTCCGCGCGAAAAGGCAGGCGCTGGCGAACCGGTGCGATCGCGTGTCGGTGGCGCTCTGCCGCAGGCGGCTTGCAAGGCATGGGCTACCGTGCCTCACTGCCGTGGACAGGGCTGGGCATGGTTGAGAGAGGCAGAGACATGAGCACCGCGTGGGGAAAGCGGCGCCTTGCGGGCGTCGCCGTGATGGCGCTGGCGCTGCCGCTTCTTTCGGCCTGCGGCCGCGAGGAAGAGAAGACGGCCGTCGCGCCGCGCCCGGTCCGCACCATCACGGTCGAGCGCGCCCCGGCCGTCGAGACCGTCGTGCTCACCGGCCAGATTCAGGCCCGCAACGAGGCGGCGATGGCGTTCCGCATCGGTGGGCGCATGATCGATCGGCCGGTCAATGTCGGCGACCGCGTCAAGGCGGGGCAGGTGCTCGCCAAGCTCGATCCGGCCAATGAACTCAACGCGCTGCGCTCGGCGCAGGCGGCCGTCGCCGCCGCCGAGGGACAGCTCGTCACCTCCGAGAACGCCTTCGAGCGGCAGGATCGCCTTCTCACCAACGGCTTCACGACGCGGGCCAATTGGGACCAGGCGAACCAGGCGCTGCGCGCTGCCCGTTCTGCACTCGACGATGCCGAGGCGCAGCTGCAGATCGCGGAGGACCGCGTCGGCTTCACAGAGCTCTATGCCGATGTCGACGGCTCGGTGACGGCGCGCGGCGCCGAGCCTGGCGAGGTGGTGCAGGCGGGTCAGATGATCGTCCGCCTCGCACAGCAGGACGGGCGCGATGCCGTCTTTGACGTGCCGCCGCAGGTGCTGCGCACCACGCCGGCCGATTCCGAGATCACGATCCGCCTGACCTCCGATCCGTCGGTGACGGCCGTCGGACGCGTCCGCGAAGTCGCGCCGCAGGCCGATGCGCAGACCCGCAATTTCGCCGTCCGCGTCGGCATCAACGAGCCGCCGGCCGCCATGCTGCTCGGCTCGACCGTCACCGGCACGGTCAAGGTCAGCGATGGGCCGGTCATGGCCCTTCCGGCGACCGCGCTCACCACATCCGACGGCAAGCCGGCGGTGTTCGTCGTCAATCCGGCCGATTCGACCGTGGCCTTGCGCAATATCTCGCTGGTCCGCCATGATCCCGGCAAGGTCATCGTCGCCGACGGCATCACGCCGGGCGAGGTGGTGGTGACCGCCGGCGTGCAGGCGCTGCATCCGGGGCAAGTGGTGCGCACCGTCTCCGCGACGGCTCCTGCCGGATCTCAGCCATGAAAGGGCTCAACCTTTCGGCCTGGGCGCTCTCGCACCGCCAGTTCATCGTCTACTGGATGGTCGCGTTCATCGTCGCGGGCGTGACGGCCTTCATCCATCTCGGACGCGCCGAGGATCCGGCGATCACCATCAAGACGATGATCGTCGGCGCCGCCTGGCCGGGCGCGACGCTCGACGACACGCTGCAGCAGGTCACGGAGCGGCTCGAGCGCAAGATCCAGGAGATCCCGGAGGTCGACGACGTCCGCAGCGAGACGACCGCCGGGCGGACCACGCTGTTCGTCAATCTCAAGGACGAGATCACCTCGGCCGAGGTTCCCGACATCTGGTACGAGGTGCGCAAGGGGATCGGCGACATTCGCGGGACGCTGCCGCAGGGCGTGGTCGGACCGATATTCAACGACGATTTCGGCGACACCTTCGGGACGATCTACGGCTTCACCGCCGACGGCTTCACGCAGCGCGAGCTGCGCGACTATGTCGAGAGCGTCCGCTCGAAACTGCTCTCGCTGCCCGACGTCTCCAAGATCGACATTCTCGGCTCGCAGGACGAGCGAATCTTCGTCGAGTTCTCGACGGAACAGCTCGCCGGGCTCGGCATCGATCGCGGCCAGTTGCTCGCGGCCTTGCAGGCGCAGAACGTCGTCAGCCCGGCCGGAACGATCGAGACGGGCGATGAACGCATCGCCGTCCGCGTCTCGGGCGCCTTCGAATCCGAGCAGGACCTGCTCAACATCAACTTCGTCTCGAACGGAAGGCTGATCCGCCTGCGCGATATCGCCGAGGTGCATCGGGGCTATGCCGATCCGCCGCAGCCGATGTTCCGCGTCAACGGCAAGCCGGCGATCGGCCTCGCCATCTCGATGAAGGATGGCGGCGACGTGCTCGCGCTCGGCGCCAATATCCGCGCGTCGATGGAGGCGATCACCGCCGAGCTGCCGATCGGCATCGAGCCGAGCCTCGTCGCCGACCAGGCCGAGGTGGTCGATGTCGCGATCGGCGAGTTCACCACCTCGCTGTGGCAGGCGATCGCGATCATCGCCGTGGTCAGCTTCGTCAGCCTCGGCATCCGCGCCGGAACCGTCGTGGCGCTCGCCATTCCCTTGTCGCTGGCGATGGTGTTCGTCGTCATGGACGCGACCGGCATCGATCTCCAGCGCATCTCGCTCGGTGCGCTCATCATCGCGCTGAGCCTGCTCGTCGACGACGCGATGACGACGGTCGATTCGATCTCGTCGCGGCTCGCGGCGGGCGAGAGCAAGGAAGAAGCCGCGTCGAATACGTTCAAGACTTTGGCGCTCGCCATGTTGACGGGAACCCTCGTCACGGCCGCCGGGTTCGTGCCGATCGGCTTCGCCCAGAGTTCGGCCGGCGAATACACCTTCTCGATCTTTGCGGTGGTCGGCATCGCGCTCGTCGTCTCATGGATCGGCGCCGTCACCTTCTCGCCGCTGATCGCGGCGGTGCTCCTGAAAAAGCCGGAGCCGAAAAAGGCTGACGCCAAGCCGAGCCGCATCGTCGAGGGCTTCCGCGCCGTACTGCTCACCGCTATGCGCATGCGCTGGGTGACGATCGGCATCGCGGTCGCCGCCTTCGTGGTGGCGCTGCTGACGCTGCCGCATGTGCCGCGTCAGTTCTTCCCGTCCTCGGACCGGGCCGAACTGCTCGTCGATCTCCGCCTGCCGCAGAATGCCTCGATCGAAGCGAGCGCCGACGCCTCGGCGCGGCTAGACGCCTTCCTGGCGTCTGACCCCGATGTCGCGCAGTGGAGCACCTATGTCGGCCGCGGCGCGATCCGCTTCTATCTGCCGCTGAATGTCGAGCTCGCCAATCCGTTCTTCTCACAGGCGGTGGTGATCGCCAAGGACGTGCCGGCGCGGCTGCGGCTGCAGGACAAGCTCGAGAAGCTGCTCGCCGAGGATTTCCCGGGCGCGGTGACGCGCGTCTCGCCGCTCGAGCTCGGGCCGCCGGTCGGTTGGCCGGTGCAATATCGTGTGAGCGGTCCCGAGGTTGAACAGGTCCGTTCGATCGCGCAGAAGCTCGCGGGCATCGTCTCGTCCGATCGTGATGCGCTGCGCGTCAACTATGACTGGATGGAGCCGGCGCGCATGGTGCACGTGCGCATCGACCAAGACGAGGCTCGGCTGCTTGGTCTCTCCTCGGCCTCGCTGGCCTCCGCGCTCAATTCCGTCGTGTCCGGCACCACGGTCACGCAGGTGCGTGACGACATCTATCTCGTCGATGTCGTCGCCCGCGCCACCAGCGCAGACCGCCTGTCGCTGTCCAACCTGCAGACGCTGCAGGTGCCGCTCGCCAATGGCCGCACCGTGCCGCTGTCGCAAGTCGCGCGCTTCGAGTTCAGCCAGGAATATCCGCTGATCTGGCGGCGCGACCGTGTGCCGACGCTGACGGTCCAGGCCGATGTGGCGCCCGGCAGCTCGCCGGAAGCCGTCGTCGAGCACCTGACGCCGAAGATCGCCGAGCTCTCGGCCTCGCTGCCGGCCGGCTATCAGATCGCCGTCGGCGGCACCGTCGAGGAGAGCGCCTCCTCGCAGGCCTCGGTCATGGTCGTCGTGCCGTTCATGCTGTTCCTGATGATCACCTTCCTCATGATGCAGCTGCAGAGCTTCGTGCGGCTGCTGCTCGTGATGAGCGTCGTGCCGCTCGGGCTCATCGGCGTCGTCGGCGCGCTGTTCATCTTCAACCGCCCGCTCGGCTTCGTCGCCATTCTCGGCATCCTGTCGCTGATGGGTCTCATCGCTAAGAATGCCGTCATTCTCATCGAGCAGATCGAATCGGAGCGGCGGATGGGACAGCCGGTCTGGGATGCGGTCGTGAACGCGACGGTGTCGCGCTTCCGGCCGATCATGCTGACGGCGATCTCGACCATCCTCGGCATGATCCCGATTGCGCCGACCATCTTCTGGGGACCCATGGCCTTCGCGATCATGGGCGGTCTCCTGGTCGCGACGCTGCTGACGCTCGTCTTCCTGCCGACGCTCTACGTCACCTTCTTCCGTGCGAAGGAAGGCGAGGGCGCTCCGGTAGCGGCCGAGCCGCCGCCCGCGCCGGCGCCCGCTGCCGCCTGAACCCGCAGTTGCCCGCCGGGGCCGGATCGTCGATCCTCGGCGTGACGGCGCCGGGCGATGCTTCTGCCAGCTCGCCGGGCGCGACTTCCTCCGACCGATAGGCCACCCATGCCCGAGACGCCGCCGAAATTCGCCCTGCTCGAGCGCGGCGGCTGGCGATCCATCGCCGTCGGCCTTCTGGTGGTGATCGCGGTCGTCCTCGTCCTCGCCTTTCTCTGGTACACGGCGTCGAGCCTCTTCGTCGTCTTCGCAGGCGTGCTGTTCGCGGCCTTTCTCGATGCCTGCGCCCGCGGCCTGAGGCCGATCCTGCCGATCGACCGGGTCTGGCGCCTCAGCATCGTCATCGTGATCCTGACGGCGGTCACCGCGCTCGCCCTCGTGCGCGGCGTCGCGAAGCTGCCGGACCAGATCCGTTCGCTGGTCGCCGTCATCAACGCCCAGCTCAACGTACTGCAGAACCGCCTCATGGAGTTCGGCATCGAGTCGCTGGGACCCGAGAACGGGCGGAGCTTCCAGCGCCTGCTGCCGGATATCGGCCAGCTCTTCGGCCATGCGACCGTCGCGGTGGGGACGGCGACGAGCGTGCTCACGACGACCATCGTCATCATCTTCGTCGGCTTCGCGCTCGCCTTCGATCCGGCGGGCTATCGGGACAGCGCACTGGTGCTGGTGGCGCCGCGGGCAAGGCCGCGCGTGCGCTCCGTCCTCGACGAGATGGGCGCCGTGCTGCGCGCCTGGCTGCTCGGCCAGGCGGTGCGCATGCTGCTGATGGGCGTCGTGGTCTGGGCGTCGCTCTACCTGCTCGGCGTGCCCGGGGCCTTCGTGCTCGGCATCCAGGCGGGGCTACTCAACTTCATCCCCTATCTCGGCCCGATCGTCGCGGCGGTGCCGATCGCGCTCGTCGCCATGCCGCTCGGCACGCCGATGCTGATCTGGGCGGTCGGCATCTACACCGTGATCCAGACGATCGAGGGCTACATCATCGGCCCGATGATCCAGAAGCGCGCCGCCGACGTGCCCTCGGCTTGGACGCTGATCGGCATCGTGCTGTTCGGAACCCTGTTCGGCACGCTCGGCGTCGCCCTCGCGATGCCGCTGATGGCGGTCGGCCGCATCGCGCTCATCCGCTTCTATGTCGAGGACTGGCTCGGCGACCGCGAAGCCTGATCCCTATCGCCGGCTTTCGAAGACCAGCACCGGAGCCGAGAGCACGACGCCGGCGACCGAGCCGATCGCCTGCCCCGCCTCCTGCGCCGACGTGCCGAGCTTCGCCCCGGGCGCATCGGCATCGGAGATCAGCTGCCCGGCGGCGATGCGTCCGCCGAGAAGCTGCACGATCTCCGGGCTGGTCGCGAATTTCGAATGGTTGAGGCGGTCGCCATTGTTGAGCTGCGTCAGGTCGATGATCGTGACGCCCGTCGCCTTCTCGAGGGCCGAGAGATAGGGCTCGCGCGTGAGATCGATGGCGCCGACCCGCGTGACGCCACCGGCGATGAGCCGCGAGGCGCGCAGCGCGCGATCGTTGGCGGAGACGAAGATCGTCATGTGCGGTCGATGCTGCCCCATCTCATAGACCTGGCGGCGGAAGACATCGACGTCGAGATCGGGCGAGGCGAGGATGAGATTGTCCACCTTGGCCGGAATGCGCCCATCCTCGAGCGCGATCTGGCGCAGCGCCTCGACGGCGAGCCAGCCGCCCATGGAATGCGCCATCACGGTCACTTCGGAGACGGCCGGGCTGCGCGCCGCCGCGCGGATGACGAAGGCGAGGTCGCTGCGCGAGAAATTCGCGCTCTCGCGGTCATAGGCGTAGTCGAGCAGCCGCCCGCGCGACGGCCAGGAAAAGAGCACGGGCGCGGCCTTCTCGCCGCTGTCATGCATGATCTGCGCGAAGCGGAAGACGGATGCGTCGAAGGGCGTGTTGAAGCCGTGCACGAAGATCAGCACCGGCCGCGGTCTGTCCTTCAGCGCGCCGAACCACGAGCCGATCGCCTTCTTTGGCAGCGGCTCGACCGATGTGGCCACGAAATCGCGCGCCGGATCGCCGGGCACGGAGCGTGGCCAGTTGACCGTACCGACCGCCCGCCGGTTGGGGATCGAGACCGTGATCTCGGCCAGCGACAGGCCGCGGCCGCGCTCGCCGTTGAAGAGCACGCCCGGCGTGGGGTCTGCCTGCCGGCTGGTGGCGACGAGCATGTCGACGGTGCTCGCCACCGAGGGCTCGGCAGCTACAGGCTCGAGCGTGCCCGAGGGACGCGAGGCACAGCCCGCGAGGGCCGCGATCATCAGGCCGAAGATCGCGAGACCGCAGGTCCGTTTGCGCCACACCGGCGCTGTCGGGCTGTTCCTCGGCAATCGTTGTCCCCGCAGCCGCCATGATGGCGCAGCGGGAGCCTACAGGCTGGACCTCGCAGCGTGAAGACGCCGACGAGGCATCAGACCGCTCCGGTTGCCGCCGCGTCGGCGTCGACGACGACCATCGTGGGGCGCGGCGCCGGATCGCCCGAGACCGAGGCGAGCATGCCGAGCGCGATCACCCGCACGCACATGATGGCGAAATTGGCGAAGCTATCGAAGAGATGGCTGACTTCGGAGTCGGAAAGGCCACGCTCTAAGATATCCAGGCGGGCGTTGAGCGCGCGAGCCCTTGAGACGATCTGGCCGGCCTCGAAGGCTTCGGGAACGGCGACGAGCAGATGCGACGCGCCGGCGACATTGGCCGCAGCCATGACCTCGGCGGAGACGGCGTTGCCCGCGATGACCTCGGCGCCGTCGGCGCGCGCCTCGCGGGTCCGGGCGTCGTCGTTTTCGATGACCAGATAGGGCCGGCCGGCCTTGCGCAGGCCGTCGGCGACGATGCGGCCGACGCGGCCATAGCCGATCACGATCGAATGGCCCGAAAGCGCTGTCGGCCTCAATTCCTCATCCGCATGAGCGGCCGGCGCCGCCGTGGCCGGGCCGCCCGCCGAAGGCTCGGCCTTGCCGGAGCGGACGAGGAGGAGCCGCGCCAGCGTGAACATCAGCGGATTCAAGAGGATGGAAAGGATTGCTCCAGCAAGGATCAGGTCGCGCCCCGTTTCGCTGAGCAGGCCGAGATCGACGCCGAGCGCGGCCAGAATGAAGGAGAACTCGCCGATCTGCGCAAGGCTGGCCGAGATCGTCAGCGCCGTCGAGGTCGGGTAGCGGAAGGCCTTCACGATCAGGAAGGCGGCGATCGACTTGCCGACCAGGATGATGGCCAGCGTGCCGATCAGGAGCAGCGGCTCCTTCAAGACGATATGCGGGTCGAACAGCATGCCGACCGAGACGAAGAACAGCACGGCGAAGGCATCGCGCAATGGCAGCGTTTCCTCCGCGGCACGCTGAGACAGCTGCGATTCGCTGAGGATCATGCCGGCGAAGAAGGCGCCGAGCGCGAAGGAAACGCCGAAGAGCACCGCCGCCCCGAAGGCGACGCCGAGCGCGATGGCGAGGACGGCGAGGCGGAAGAGTTCGCGCGAGCCCGTGTGCGCCACGTAATGCAGCGCCCAGGGAATGACCCGGCGGCCGACGATCAGCATGAACGCGACGAAGGCGGCGACCTTTCCGATGGTGAGCGCGAGGATGCCGAGGAGGCCGAAGCCGCTCGAGCCGGCTAGGCCGGAGGCGGGGACATTGCCGCCGGTGAGGATTTCCGCCAGCGCCGGCAGCATGACGAGGGTCAGCACCATCGCGAGATCCTCGACGATGAGCCAGCCGACGGCGATGCGGCCGCGATCGGTGTCCATCAGGCGCCGCTCCTGCAGCGCGCGGAGCAAAACGACCGTGCTGGCGACCGAGAGGGCGAGGCCGAAGACGAGGCCGCCCGCGATCGGCCAGCCGACCGTCCATCCAAGGCCGATGCCGAGGGCGGTGGCGACGCCGATCTGCACGACCGCGCCGGGCACGGCGATCGCCTTCACCGACATCAGGTCTTTAAGCGAAAAGTGCAGCCCGACGCCGAACATCAGCAGGATCACGCCGATCTCGGCGAGTTCGTTGGCGAGGTTCTGGTCGGCGACGAAGCCGGGTGTCGAAGGTCCGACCAGCACGCCGGCGAGGAGGTAGCCGACCAGTGGGGAAATCTTCAGCCGCTGCGCGATGACCCCGAGGATGAAGGCCAGGACGAGGCCAACGACGATCGTCGCGATGAGCGGCGTGTAATGGGGCAAGGGTCGACTGTCCTCTTTCTGTCGCGCTGCGGGGATGTATGGCCAAGGTGGCGCTATCACCGGCGCGGATCAACCGCCGATCGACGAAAGCCCTGAAAAAATAAGGGCCTCCGCAAGCGGAGGCCCTTTTGTCGTTAACGCTGTGACCGATGGTCAGCCGGCATTGCCGTAGGGCGGCAGACCGTTCGCCGAGGTGCGCGGCGGCGTCGGGTCGGGGACCGCGCCGCCATGGCCGTTGTAGACCGCCTGCGGATCGGGCTGCGCATCGCCGAGCACGCGCACGCGGGTGCCGAGCGGCACGCGGCTGTAGAGGTCGATGATGTCCTGGTTGATCAGGCGGATGCAGCCGGACGAGAGCGACTTGCCGATCGACCAGGGCTGCGTCGTGCCGTGGATGCGATAGAGCGTGTCGACCTTGCCCTGATAGAGATACATCGCGCGGGCGCCGAGCGGATTGCCGGGGCCGCCGGGCATGCCGTCGGGCCACTTGGCCGCCTCGGGATCACGTGCCTGCATCTCCTTCGGGGGATGCCACATCGGCCATTCGCGCTTGGCCTGGATGGTCGCGTCGCCCGACCAGGCGAAGCCCTGCCGGCCCACGCCGACGCCGTAGCGGATGGCGGTGCCGTTCTCGAAGACGAGATAGAGGAAGTGGTTATAGGGATCGATGACGATCGTGCCCGGCTCGGCGGCGATCTCCGGCGGCACGTTCACCACCTGGCGCAGGAACTGCGTGTCCATCTTGGTGATGTTGACCGCCGGAACCGGGAACGGCTCCGTGTCAATGGCGGCGTACATCTGCGCCCATCCCTGGTCAAGGACCGGGCCGGCGACGGGCGTCGCGACCGGGGACGACACGTCGACGGACTGGCACCCGGCCAGAGCGATCGGCAGACCGATCATGAAACTGCGACGGCTGAGCCTTCCAGTCGTCTCGCGAGGCTTCGCTTCGTTCAAAGCCTGACCCTTTCGACTAAGCATGGACTTCCTAATTCGGATCGGCGCCGGCGCAGCGTGCGCGACGACCATCTCCGCCATTTTCGTTCGCCATATCATAGGAATGGTAACCAACCGGCCCGGCGCCCGCGAAAATGCGGGTGGATGGCAAATCGGCAACATCTCCGTCCGGCTGGCGAGCGGGCGGCGTCGACCCTCTGTGGGCGACGCCTTGGCCCAAACGAAGGCAGGACCGCCCTGGTTCGGCCATGATCGCCGTTGTGCGCGCCGATGTTGCGGCGATGCCACATTTTGCTGTCACCCCGGCGCCGGAATCGGGTAGTTCACCCCTTCGCGCGGCCTCGGGCCGCGCCGCCCGATCGTCCGCCATTGGTGAAGAGGCCGATCCATGCGCTGGTCGCCGCAGCAGGAAGATGCTCTTCGCGCCGTCGCCGAGTGGCTGCGGCGTGGCGATTCGCCCGTGTTCCGCCTGTTCGGCTTCGCAGGCACCGGCAAGACGACTCTCGCCAAGCACATCGCCGAGGACATCGACGGCAAGGTCGCCTTCGCGGCCTTCACCGGCAAGGCGGCGCATGTGCTGCGCTCCAAGGGCTGCGAGGGCGCCGGCACCATTCACAGCCTCATCTACCGCCCCCGCGCCGGCGAGGACGAGGAGCAGCCGGTCTTCGCGATCAACCATGACAGCGCCGCCTCCGAGGCCGAGCTGATCATCATCGACGAATGCTCGATGGTGGACGAGGAACTCGGCCGCGATCTCCTGTCCTTCGGGACGCCCGTCCTCGTGCTCGGCGATCCGGCGCAGCTGCCGCCGGTGAAGGGCGGCGGCTTCTTCACCGAAGCCGAGCCGGACGCGATGCTGACCGAGGTGCACCGGCAGGCGCAGGACAATCCGATCATCCGCCTCTCGATGGATGTGCGCGAGGGGAGGCCGCTCGCGCTCGGCAGCTATGGCGAGAGCCGTATCATCGGCCGCCGCGACATCGACGCCGCGCAGATCCTTGAAAGCGACCAGGTTCTCGTCGGGACCAACAAGACGCGCCGCGCCTACAACCAGCGCATCCGCGAGCTGAAGGGGCTCCTCTCGCCGATGCCGGCGGTGGGCGACAAGCTCGTCTGCCTCCGAAACGACAAGCAGAAGGGTCTCCTCAACGGCGGCACCTGGACGGTCGCGAGGCTCGGGGCGCCGCGCAAGACGCTGCTGCGGCTCGATGTCGTGCCGGAGGAGGATCCCGGCAACAAGGCGGTCAAGGTCGCCGTGCATCCCGATTTCTTCGAGAATGGCGGGGAGAGCCTCGCCTATGCCCAGCGCCGCGCCTCCGATGAGTTCGACTACGGCTATGCGCTGACCGTGCACAAGGCGCAGGGCTCGCAATGGGACGACATCGTCCTGTTCGACGAGAGCTGGGCCTTCCGCGACCATGGCAGCCGCTGGCTCTATACCGGCATCACCCGCGCCGCCGAGCGGCTGACGGTCGTGCGCTGAACCTCTGCCGCCGGCGCTTCCCGCTGCCGCATGGCAGCCCTGCGCAATTGCGCAACAGCTGCGCTTCCCAAGCGCCGGTCTGTCATGCTAATGGCACGCGCCAACCTCATTTTCGTCCCCCGCCCGCCGATGGCTCCCCGAGCCGCCGGCCGGTTCGCTGCATCTCGAAGGGAAGTGTTGGCATGGCCCAGATCGTCGAACTCACCACCGGTCGCGAGGCGCTGACCTTCGACGACGTGCTGCTGCAGCCCGGGCATTCCTTCGTCATGCCGGGCGAGGTCGACATCCGCACCCGCGTGACGCGCCAGATCGAGCTCAACATCCCGATCATTTCCTCGGCGATGGATACGGTCACAGAAGGGCGTCTCGCCATTGCCATGGCGCAGGCCGGCGGTCTCGGCGTCATTCACCGCAACCTCTCGCCCGAGCAGCAGGCCGAGGAAGTGCGCCAGGTCAAGAAGTTCGAATCGGGCATGGTCGTGAACCCGCTCACGATCGGCCCCGATGCGACGCTCGCCGAAGCGCTGGCGCTGATGAAGGCGCATCGCATCTCGGGCATTCCGGTCGTCGAGGGGACGGCGACGCCGGGCCGCCTCGTCGGCATCCTCACCAATCGCGACGTCCGTTTCGCCTCCAATCCCGGACAGCGCGTCTACGAGCTGATGACGCGCGAGAACCTCATCACGGTGAAGGAAGGCGTCAGCCAGGCGGAGGCGAAGCGCCTTCTGCACAAGCACCGCATCGAGAAGCTGCTCGTCGTCGACGACGCCTATCGCTGCGTCGGCCTCATCACCGTCAAGGACATGGAGAAGACGCAGCTCCATCCGAACGCCGCCAAGGACGAGCAGGGCCGCCTGCGCGTCGCCGCCGCGACGACCGTGGGCGAGCAGGGCATCGAGCGCTCGGAGCGTCTCATCGATGCCGGCGTCGATCTCATCGTCGTCGACACCGCGCACGGCCATTCCCAGCGCGTGCTCGATGCCGTCGAGCGGGTGAAGAAGCTCTCCAACCGCGTCCAGATCATCGCCGGCAACGTCGCCACCGCCGACGGCACGCGCGCGCTGATCGACGCGGGCGCCGATGCGGTCAAGATCGGCATCGGTCCCGGCTCGATCTGCACCACCCGCGTCGTGGCCGGCGTCGGCGTGCCGCAGCTCACCGCCATCATGGAGGCGGTCGCCGTCGCCGAGGGTGCCGATGTTCCGATCATCGCGGATGGCGGCATCAAGTATTCGGGCGATCTCGCCAAGGCGCTGGCCGCCGGTGCGCGCTGCGCCATGATCGGCTCGCTCCTCGCGGGGACCGAGGAGAGCCCCGGCGAGGTCTATCTGCATCAGGGCCGCTCCTTCAAAGCCTATCGCGGCATGGGTTCGGTCGGTGCGATGGCCCGCGGTTCGGCCGACCGCTACTTCCAGGCCGAGGTGCGCGACACGTTGAAGCTCGTGCCGGAAGGCATCGAATGTCATGTCCCCTATAAGGGGCCGGTCGGCGGCGTGCTGCACCAGCTCGCCGGCGGCCTCCGCGCTGCCATGGGCTATGTCGGCGCGGAGAATCTCGAGAGCTTCCGGGAACGGGCGCGGTTCATCCGCATTTCGACCGCGGGTCTGCGCGAGAGCCATACACACGACGTGACGATCACGCGCGAGAGCCCGAACTATCCGGGCATCGGGTGATCGAACCATGTTGAAGACTGTCATTCTTTGGCCCGCCATTGCTCAGGCGGCGCTGATCTTCCTCACCTATATCCGCCTCGGCATGGCGCGATCCGGCGCCGTCCGGTCGGGTTCGGTGCGCGACACGGATTTCGCGCCGGGCAGCGAGCCTCCGGAATCGGCGAGAGGGCGCCGCGCCGTCGCCAACCAGTTCGAGCTGCCGGTCCTCTTCTTCGTGGTGATCGGCTTCCTGTTCCTGATCGACGGCGTGTCGATCCTCGAACTGGCGCTCGCCTGGCTCTTCGTGGCCACCCGCGTGGCGCATTTCATCGCCATCTTCTCGAGCGCCCTGATGCTTCGCCATGCGAGCTTCGCCGCCGGCTTTCTGATAGTGGTGGCGATGTGGATCGATCTGGCGGTCCGGCTCATCTAGCGCGGCGTGGGGGGCTCAGTGGCGGAGACATCGGTCCTTGCGCTTGCAGGTCGTATCCTCGTCGGCCTCCTTTTCGTCGTGATTGGCGCCCGGCTGCTGCTGGCGCGCCATCCCGTGGCAGGCCTCCTGGCGACGAAGAAGATTCCGCTGCCCTTGTTCGTCGCCAGCGCCGGCGGGGTGGTCGAGATCGTGCTTGGCGGAGCGGCGATCGCCGGATTCGCGCCGTGGCTGACCTTCCTCGCGATGGCGCTTTTCGTCATCGCCGCGACGGCGATGGTGCATGACTTCTGGAACCTCGCCGGACAGGCCCGCGCCCAGGAGGTCAATCATGTGCTCGTGCACGGCCTCGTTGTCGGCGGGCTCCTTGTGATGGCCGCCTATCCGTGGTGATGGCGGCAGGGATAATTTGAACGAATGACGCCTGTTGCCCGTATCTCCGCCGCGATCGAAGTTCTCGACGACATCTTCGACCGCCGCCGTCCCGTTTCCGACGCGTTGAAGGACTGGGGGCTGGCCCATCGCTTCGCCGGCTCGAAGGACCGCCGTGCGATCGGCGATCTCGTCTTCGACGCGCTCCGCCACCGCGCCTCGGCCGCCTGGGCGGCGGGCGGCGAAGACGGGCGCGCGGTGATGCTGGGCCTCCTGCGCACCCATCGCGGGCTCGACCTCGCGGGCGTCGAGCGGCAGATCGCTGGCGAACGCTTTGCGCCGGCACCGCTTTCCGCCGAGGAACGCTCAGCGCTCGCCGAGGATCGGCTGGCCGCCGCGCCCGACCATGTGCGCGGCGATTATCCCGAATGGCTTGCGGACGAACTCGGCCGCGTGCTCGGCGACACCATCATCGCCGAAATGCAGGCGATGGCCGAGGTCGCGCCGCTCGATCTTCGCGTCAACACGCTCAAATGCGATGCCGACCGCGCGGCGCGCGAACTCTCCGACGAGCTCGGCCGCACGCCCGAGCGGCCGGCGCTGGCGCCGCTCTGTCTGCGTCTTCCCGTCGAGCCGGAGCGCGGCGAGCCGCACATCGCCTCCACTGAGAGCTTCCTGAAAGGCCATGTCGAGATCCAGGATCTCGGCAGCCAGCTCGCGGCGGAGTTCGCCGGCGCGCGGCCGGGCATGCAGGTTCTCGATCTCTGCGCCGGCGGAGGCGGCAAGACGCTCGCCATGGCCGCGGCCATGGGCAATCACGGCCAGATCTTCGCCTATGATTCCGACCGCCGCCGCCTGGCGCCGATCCATGACCGGCTGGCCCGCGCCGGCATCCGCAATGTGCAGGTGCGCGCGCCGAAGCCGAACAGCGACGTGCTCGACGATCTCGAGCACCGCATGGATCTCGTGCTCGTCGACGCGCCCTGCACCGGCACCGGGACCTGGCGCCGCAATCCGGATGCGAAATGGCGCATCCGCCCGGGCAGCCTCGCCGAGCGGATCAAGGACCAGGTCGCGGTGCTCGACCAGGCCGCGCGCTACGTCAAGCCCGGCGGCCGCCTCGCCTATGTCACCTGCTCGCTGCTGCCCTCGGAAAATGGCGATCAGGTCGCCGCCTTCCTCGATCGGCATCCGCGCTTCTCGGTTCTCGATCCAGCCGCCGTCGTCGCGGCCTACGAGGCCGAGGCGATGGTTGTGCTCGGCGACGCCGTCACCCTTCTGCCGCAGGGGCTGATGATGACGCCGCTGCGGAGCGGCACCGACGGCTTCTTCGTCGCGGTCATGACACGGCGCAGCTGACGCTCGCCTCGACACCATGGCCTCGCCCTTTTAGAAGGGCGGGGCACTTACGGCTTCCAGAAACGGAGTTCCTCATGCGCGGTCTTGTCCGGCTCATCGTCCTCGCGATCATCGTCGTCGGCGGATACTGGGCCTATTACGTCTTCGCCGCCGCTGACCCGAATGACCGCTTCGGCGTCGCCATCAACAAATACATGCCCGACCAGGCGCGGCAGTTCGCCTGCGACAAGCTGAAGGAGCGCTTCGGCCCGATCGCGGCGCCGGAGGGCTGCGCCGCCTTCCCGAGCTGGGCCGGCGCCCCGGCCGCGCCACAGCCCGCCGCGCCGGGCGCGTCGACGACGTCGCCCTGAGCCAAGGATCACGAAGGCCGGCCTTGCGCCGGCCTTCGTCTTTCAATTGCAGTCACCGCGCCGATCCCTTAACCGGAAGCCATTCCCTTTTCGACCGGAACGCTCATGACCGACACCATTCTCATCGTCGATTTCGGCTCCCAGGTGACGCAGCTCATCGCGCGGCGGCTTCGGGAGACCGGCGTCTATTGTGAGATTCATCCGTTCCAGAAGGCGGAAGAGGCGTTCGAACGGCTGAAGCCGAAGGGCGTCATTCTCTCGGGCAGCCCGGCGAGCACCGTCGATATCGGTTCGCCGCGGGCGCCGGAGGCGATCTTCGACGCCGATATCCCCGTGCTCGGCATCTGCTATGGCGAGCAGACCATGAGCGCCCAGCTCGGCGGCGCGGTCGAGACCGGCCATCACCGCGAGTTCGGCCGCGCCTTCATCGAGGTGAAGAAGGATTCAGCCCTGTTCGAAGGGCTCTGGGAGACGGGCAGCCGCCACCAGGTCTGGATGAGCCATGGCGACAAGATCACGGCGATTCCGGAAGGCTTCGAGGTCATCGCCGTCTCGGAAGGCGCGCCCTTCGCCGCCATCGCGGACGAACGCCGCCGCCTCTACGGTGTCCAGTTCCATCCCGAGGTGCTGCACACGCCGGATGGCGGCAAGCTGCTCGCGAACTTCGTCCACCATGTCGTCGGCCTCAAGTCCGACTGGACCATGGCCGCTTATCGCGCCGAGATGATCGCGAAGATCCGCGCGCAGGTCGGCGAGGGCAGGGTGCTCTGCGCGCTCTCCGGCGGTGTCGATTCCGCCGTCGCGGCGGTTCTGATCCACGAGGCGATCGGCGAGCAGCTGACCTGCGTCTATGTCGATCACGGGCTGATGCGGCTCGGCGAGAGCGAGCAGGTCGTCTCGCTGTTCCGCGAGCATTTCAACATCCCGCTCGTCCATGTCGATGCGTCCGATCTCTTCATTGGCGAGCTCGAGGGCGTCAGCGACCCGGAGACGAAGCGCAAGATCATCGGCCGCCTGTTCATCGACGTGTTCGAGGCGGAGGCGAAGAAGATCGCCGCCGACGGCCGCGGCGCGCCGCAGTTCCTTGCGCAGGGCACGCTCTATCCAGACGTCATCGAGAGCGTCTCGTTCTCGGGCGGGCCGTCGGTGACGATCAAGTCGCACCACAATGTCGGCGGCCTGCCGGCCCGCATGAACATGAAGCTGGTCGAGCCGTTGCGCGAGCTCTTCAAGGACGAGGTGAGGGCGCTCGGCCGCGAGCTCGGCCTGCCGGATTTCTTCGTCGGTCGCCACCCCTTCCCGGGTCCCGGCCTCGCCATCCGCTGCCCCGGCGGCATCACGCGCGAGAAGCTCGACATCCTCAGGAAGGCCGACGCGATCTATCTCGACGAGATCCGCAAGGCCGGCCTCTACGACACGATCTGGCAGGCCTTCGCGGTGCTGCTGCCGGTGCAGACGGTCGGGGTCATGGGCGACGGCCGCACCTACGATTCCGTCTGCGCACT
Organism: Kaistia sp.; assembly: GCA_963966455.1. Classification (GTDB taxonomy): domain Bacteria; phylum Pseudomonadota; class Alphaproteobacteria; order Rhizobiales; family Kaistiaceae; genus Kaistia; species Kaistia cartagenensis. Next base: position 30,457 of record CAWZZK010000272.1, read on the forward strand.
TCGCGCCGTCACCTCGGTCGACGGCATGACGGCCGACTTCTATCACTTCGACATGAGTTTCCTCGCCAACGCGGCCACCCGCATCATCAACGAGGTCAAAGGCATCAACCGCGTCGTCTACGACGTCACGTCAAAGCCGCCGGGTACGATTGAGTGGGAGTGATTCAGGCCATCCGGGCGTATCGAACCGGCGTTGGCTTCGATCTCTGGCACGTCCTGGACGTTGCGCGGCAAGCTGCAGCTGTCCGGGCCGCACGCCGAAATCCTATGCCGAGACAGTCTCAAGCATGGTCCACGGCGCTGAGTGAGATGGTGTAGGTCGGCGACGGATGAAGCCGACATCCCTCGCGCGATGAGCGCGTCAGTCGATACCGTGACGCCAACGACGATGTCGCAGATAGAATGTCCTTTGAGGGATCTCGGGCTACTCCGGGCTTTCAAGGCACGCGGGCGATCACCTTGATCTCGAAGTCGAAGCCGGCGAGCCAGTTGACCCCGACGGCTGTCCAGCTCGGATAAGGGGCCTTGGGGAACACCTCGTGCTTCACGGCCATGATGGTTGGAAACTGCGCGTCCGGGTCGGTATGGAAACTCGTCACGTCGACGATGTCGTCGAGGCCGCATCCCCCTGCAGCAAGCGTCGCTTCGAGATTGGCGAAGGCGAGGCGCACTTGGGCCTCGAAATCCGGCTCAGGCGAACCGTCGGTGCGGCTTCCGACCTGCCCGGAGACGAAGAGCAGATCGCCGGAGCGGATCGCCGCCGAATATCCGTGCTGCTCATAGAGAGCGTGCCGGTTGGCGGGAAAAATGGCGTCGCGATGGGGCATTGGTCGTTCCTTTTCCGATTCTTGCTCGCCGCATGCCGAACGAGTTCGCGCATGGCTCGGCCCGCAAGTTTTGATATACGCTCCGTATGTCAGTAAGTGACATACGGAGCGCATGTCAATTCACATACGTTCCGTATTTGAAATCGAGGCGAACAATGTCGGGAAGACGGCGGATCGAAACCATGGAGGAGAACCGGGCCCGCCTGATGGCGTCGGCGCGCAAAGCCTTCGCGGAAAAGGGCTTTTCGGCCGCCTCAATGGATGAGCTGACGGCGGATGCCGGGCTCACGCGCGGCGCGCTCTATCATCATTTCGGCGACAAGAAGGGCCTGCTGGCCGCGGTCGTCGCCGAGATCGACGGCGATATGGCGGCGCGCGCGAAGGCAGCCGCCGCGCAAGCTCTCTCCCCTTGGGAGAGGCTGCTCGCGGAAGGCGAGGCCTATATCAAGATGGCACTGGACGCGGAGGTGCAGCGGATCGTGCTGTTCGACGGCCCCGCTTTTCTCGGCGATCCCTCGCAATGGCCGAGCCAGAACGCCTGTCTCCAGGACACGAAGGCGACGGTTGCGGCCCTCCTCGCCGATCGCGTCCTGCGGCCTGTCGACGTTGATGCGGCGGCGCGTCTCCTCAGCGGCGCAGCGCTCAATGCCGCCCTATGGGTCGCCGCAAGCCCCGATCCGCACACGGCCTTGCCGAAAGCCGTCGAAGCCTTCCGCCTCCTCGCCGAAGGGCTGCTGGCGCAACGGCCCTGAACGGCATCGCCGCCGTCACGCAGGACCGACGCCGCTCGGTGCTCACCACCTCTTCAGCGTCTCCTCCGTCGTGGTCTCGACGCGGGCGTTCGGGCGCGTGAAGAGATCGTCGCGCAGCTTCGTGCCGAGTCCGGGGCGGTCGGGGAGGTGGATATGGCCGTCGCGGATCTCGATGCGGTCGGTGACGACGTCATCGTACCAGCCGTCGACATAGCCGCGCACGGTTTCCATGATCATCGCATTGGGGATGTGGTGCATCAGATGGGTCGCCGCCCAGAGCGCGACGGGACCGATGGTATCGTGGCAGGTCACGGGCAGGAAATGGGTATCGGCCATGGCGGCGACCTTGCGGCCCTCCGTCAAGCCGCCGCCCCATGACAGATCCGGCATGACGATATCGGCCGCGCCGCGCTCGATCCAGGGCCGGAAACCGAAGCGGGTGAAGACGCGCTCGCTCTGGCAAATCGGAATACTGGTCTCCTGCTTGAGCCGGACATAGGGCTCGACATTGTCGGGCGGCATGATTTCTTCGAGCCAGAGGATATCGAGCGGCTCGATGGCGCGCACGATCTTCACCGCCGTGCCGAGATCCCAGCGCGCATGGCCCTCTATGGCGATCTCGATCCGGTCGCCGACCGCCCGGCGGATGTCCTCGATGATGGCGACGCCGGCCTTGAGATCGTCATTGGAAAGCGAGGCGCCGCGCGGGCCGGCGGCCGACTGTGCACCCCATATCACCATGGGCTTGCGGCTGTCGGCGGGGCCGGAGAGCGTTGGAGCGAATTGGTCGAAGGGCCAGATCTTCATGGCCGTGATCCCCTGGGCGAGGAGATCGGTCGCCAACTCGCCGGCGCGGCCCGTCATCCAGGCGGTGAGATCGTCGTATTTTCCAAAGCCCACGCAGGTGTTGTAGGCGCGGATGCGATCGCGGCTGCGCCCCCCGAGGAGCGTATAGATCGGTTCGCCGACATGCT
>CAWZZK010000273.1:0-4564 GCA_963966455.1 Kaistia sp.
AGCATCTGGCGGATGCGGCCGTCGGCGTCGACGACCAGCAGATGCTCCTGTCGCCGGGCCGGCTCAGCCATGGGGAAACGACTCGCGGAACGTCATGAAATCGGAGGTTGTCACACACTGTTACAATGACGCACCAAACGTAGCATGGCTATCGTTCCCGCGTCACCGATCCCGCCTCAGATGGCACTCAAGCGAACACCACTGAAGCGAGGAACTCCCCATGTACAGCGAACAGCTGATCGCCCCTGCCAGGCACGAACCTCAGCTTCCGGTCACCGGCTCCTGCGAGGGTCTGGCCGGCCTCTTCCGCCGCCAGCCCTGCGAGCGATTCGAGCCCGGTGCGGCCGTCTTCTGGGAAGGCGACGCCGCGACTCATCTCTTCCAGATCGCCGAGGGCGTGCTGCGCGTCTACAAGATCATTGGCGACGGCCGCCGCGTCATCACCGGCTTCCTCTATCCGGGCGATCTCGTCGGTCTGTCGCTGCGCGAGCGCTATCTCTACACCGCCGAGGCGGTCACCAAGGTGCGAATCCGCCGCCTCGCGCGCAGCCGTTTCGACGAGGAGGTCAACGCCTCGCCGACGCTCCGGCCCGAGCTCTTCGCCCGCCTCTCCGACGAGATGGCGGCCGCGCAGGACCAGATGGTGCTGCTGGCCCGCAAGAGCGCCGAGGAGCGTGTGGCGAGCTTCCTGCTGGTGCTCGTTCGGCGCCTCGCCGGCGATACGCCCGTGCAGCCGGTGGTCGAACTTCCGATGACCCGCCTCGACATGGCCGACTATCTCGGCCTCACCATCGAGACGGTCTCCCGCATCATGACGCGCCTCACCGGCCGCGGCGTCATCGCCGCCTGCGGTCGCCATGCCATCGTCGTGCGGCAACTCACCAAGCTTGAGTTTCTGGCCGGCGAAGGCGACGATGGCGATCACGACCCGATCGGCGTCGCCTACACCCGTCAGGCGGTGTGGCCCAACTAACGGGTTCCGCGAGAGGCCCGATCGTGATCGACACGACCGTAACCGCGCCGGTTTCCGGCGGCACTCTGGACGCCATCGCCGCGCTCTTGGACGGCGCGAGCATCGTCGTGCGATCGGCCGGAAGCGGCACGATCACGCATTGGACGAGCGGTGCCGAGGCCCTTTATGGCTGGCCGCGCGGCGAAGCGATCGGCCGCGTCGAGGCCGAGCTTCTCGCGACCGACCCGGCCGATGGCCGCGAGGCCGTCGATGCGACGGTCGCGCGGACCGGGAGCTGGGAGGGCGAGGTCCAGCAGCGACACCGCGACGGCCGCGCGCTCTGCGTCCGCCGCCGCCTCATCGCCCTGCCCGAGGACGGGCTGCTCTCCATCAACCACGACATCACCGATCTGAAGCGCGCCCAGTCCGATCTCGCGGCGCGCGAGGCGCATCTGCGCTCGATCCTCGAAACGGTGCCCGAGGCCATGGTCGTCATCGACCAGGAGGGCAAGATCGCCTCCTTCAGCCCGGCGGCCGAGAAGCTGTTCGGCTATACGACGGAACAGGTCCGAGGCCGTAATGTCAGCATGCTGATGCCGCCGCCCGACCGCGACAACCACGATCTCTATCTCTCCCGCTACCTCGCCACCGGCCGCCGCCACATCATCGGCTATGGCCGCATCGTCACCGGCCTCAAGAAGGACGGCACGCGCTTCCCGATGGAGCTCGCGGTCGGCGAGACGGTGACGCGCGGCCAGCGCATCTTCACCGGCTTCATCCGTGACCTGACCAGCCGCCACAAGATGGAGGAGGAGCTCCGCCAGGCGCAGAAAATGGAGGCGATCGGCCAGCTAACCGGCGGCATCGCGCATGATTTCAACAATCTCCTCACCGTCATTTCCGGCAATCTCGAGATGGTCGAGCGCCGCGTGCCCGAAGGTCCGGCCCGCGAACTCATCCAGGCGGCGCAGGAGGCGGCCGATGACGGCGCGCGCCTCACCGGCCAGTTGCTCGCCTTCGGCCGCCGCCAGCCGCTGCATGCCCAGCTCGCCGATGTCGGCCAGCTGGTGGCGCACTTCTCCGATCTCCTGCGCCGCGCCGTCGGCGAGACGATCGAGCTGCGCACCGTCGTCACCGGCTCGTCCAACCACGCGATGATCGACGCGTCGCAATTGCAGAACGCGCTGCTCAATCTGGCGCTGAACGCCCGCGATGCCATGCCGCGCGGCGGAAGGCTCACCGTCGAGGTGACGCATGCCGATATCAGCCCGGCGGAATCGGGCGTGCGGCCCGACATGCGGCCCGGCGACTATGTGCTCATCTCCGTCTCCGACACTGGCACGGGCATGACGGCCGAGGTGCGCCAGCGCGCCTTCGAGCCCTTCTTCACGACGAAGTCGGCCGGCGCAGGCACGGGCCTCGGCCTCAGCATGGTCTATGGCTTCGTGACGCAGTCCGGCGGCCTGATCCGGCTCGACAGCGAGCCCGGCCATGGCACGATCGTGCGCATCTATCTCCCCTCCGCGCAGAAGCCGGCCGAGAGCCACCCGGCAGGTCCCGCGGTCCGGCCCGAGCCGTCGCTGCCGGGCGGTCACGAGACCATCCTCGTCGTCGAGGACGAGCCGCGCGTCCGCCGCGTCGCCGTCGCGCGGCTGCGCGACCTCGGCTACCGGGTCATCGAGGCCGCCGATCCGAACGAGGCGCTGGCGATCGTCGGCGAGACGCCGGATATCGACCTGATGTTCAGCGATGTCGTGATGCCGGGCGGCATGGATGGCGATACGCTCGCCGCGCGCGTCCGCGCCGTGAGGCCCGCGATCAAGGTGCTGCTCACCTCCGGCTATGCCGAGCCGAGCATCGCCGAGCGCGGCCGGTCGGCGACGGGGACCTGGCTGCGCAAACCCTATACGACCGAGGCGCTCGCTCGCCGCCTGCGCGCCCTGCTCGATCCGCGCTGACAGGCGCGACAAGAGAGCGACAGGAGAGCGGCGACTTGGCCGTGGCGTAATTCTACGGGCGGCTTATGATGCCGCCCTCGCCACAGCGACGGCCGCTTCGCCCGCCCACCGGGGAACGGACTCACCGTCCGCCAAGACAGGGCCCGAGTGCCCAGCATCCAAGGAGAAGCGGCCATGCGCGCCGAAACCGTCATGACCTCGCCCGTGATCAGCGTCGCTCCGCAGACGACGATCGACGACGCGGCGAAGCTGATGCTTTCGCACAGGATCAGCGGCCTGCCGGTCGTGGAGACGGACGGCCGGCTGGTCGGCATCGTCAGCGAGGGCGACTTCCTGCGTCGCGGCGAACTCGGCACCGGCAAGAAGCGCGCCCGCTGGCTCGAATTCCTGCTCTCGCCCGGCCAGGCCGCGTCCGATTATGTCCAGGCCCATGCGACGCGGGTCGGCGAGGTGATGACGCATGACGTCGAGACCGTGACCGGCGATGCCTCGCTCGAGGCGATCGTCGACATCATGACCCGCCGCCGGGTCAAGCGCGTGCCGGTGGTCGATGCCGGCGGCAGGCTTGTCGGCATCGTCAGCCGTTCGGATCTGATGAAGGCGCTGGTGAAGGCGAGGGAAGAGGCTGCCACCGCCCCCGACGACGACAACGCCATCCGCGCCGCCCTGACGAAGGAATTCGGCCGGCAGTCCTGGAGCGGCAACGGCCTCATCCGCGTGCATGTCGCCGATGGCGAGGTCGACCTGACCGGTACCATCTTCGACGAGCGCGAGCGCGCCGCGGCACGCGTCGTCTGCGAGAACGTTCCCGGCGTCAGGAAGGTCGTCGACAACCTCGTCTGCGTCGAGCCGATCTCCGGCCTCGTGATCATGCCGCCGAAGGACGGCCAGGACTGATCGACCACGGCAGGACCGGTTCTAGTCCTCCCGCATCGCGACCGCGGGGTGCATCACCCCGTTGGCGCCGCGGATCGGCTCCTCGGGATAGACCCCGCGCAGCACCTCGTCGAAATGGCGGCGGACGGCGGACTGGCAGGCGCATGACAGTTCCGCCATCGCCGTCGGGTCGTTGACGGTCAGCCGGCCGCGCCTCGTCTCGACGAGATTGCGGTGCTTCAACGTCTGGATCACGCGGCTCACATAGCTGCGGCCGACGCCGAGCATGCCGGCGAGGTGATCCTGCGCCACCGGCAGCGAGGCGTCGCCCGTGCGCTCCATCGCCGAGACCAGCCATTTGGCCGTGCGCTGCTCGATGGAATGGGCCGCGTTGCAGGCGACCGACTGGAACACCTGCGCCATCAGGCAGTCGGCATAGCGCGCGAAGACGTTGCGGATCGCCGCCGACTTGAGCTTGGCCTGGTCGAGCGCCTCGATATCCATGGAAAGAAGCGGCCCGCCGAACTGCACCTCGGCCCGCGAATAGGCCGGCAGCCGGCCCTGGCTGACGATACCCGCCAGCGCACCCTCGCGCCCGACCAGCGCCGGCTCGACGGCGCGTCCGTCGGCCAGCATGACGCGAAAGGCGAGCAGCGTCGCGTCGCAGGGGAAGAAGACGCGCTTGACGTCGTCGCCCGGCTCGTAGAGTACGTCGCCGGCCTTGACCTCGCCGACCGAGAGATGCGGTTCGATGAGGGCGAGGTCGGACGGCCGGAGC
>CAWZZK010000274.1:0-9221 GCA_963966455.1 Kaistia sp.
CGGCGCCGGCCAGCAGCTCGATCCGCTGTTCACCTACCGCACTGGCCCCTACGCACCCTCCTTCCTCCCTTTCGGCGCCGGCAACATCGATTATCTGCGCTATGTCAATGAGGTCGAAGGCGGCGTGAACGGCGTCAAGATCCTGATCCAGGAATGCGAGACCGCCTATACGATCGAGCGCGGCATCGAATGCTACGAGCGCTATAAGAACGGCTTCAACGGCGCCGTGACCGCCGCGATCTACCCCCATTCCAGCGGGCTGGACGTCGCACTGACGGATAAGGCGCGGATCGACAAGGTTCCGATCGTCAGCCCGGGCGGCGGGCAGAACATCGCCACCGATGGCCGCGTCTTCCCCTATCAATACCCGTTGATCTTCGACTACTGGAGCGAAGCCCAGATCATCGTCGATTACATCGCGGCCCAAGTCGGCGGCCATGACAAGCTCAAGGGCGTGAAGATCGCGACACTCTATCACGACTCCGGCTACGGCCGCGACACGATCGAGCCCCTCGCCATCCTGTCGAAGAAATACGGCTTTGAGGACATCCAGATCCCTGTTCCCCATCCGGGCGAGCAGCAGCAGTCGCAATGGCAGCAGATCCGGCGCACCGGGGCCGACTGGGTGTTCCTGCGGGGATGGGGCGTTATGACGCCGGTCGCGATCAAGACGGCCGCCCGCGTCGGCTTTCCTGTCGACCGGATCATCGGCGATATCTGGAGTGGATCGGAGGACGATGCGCGTCCGGCAGGCTCCGCCGCCAAGGGCTATCTCGCCGTCTCCGTCTTCCCGCCGGGCACGGACTACGGCATCCTCAAGAAGCTTAAGGAGAATATCCTCGACAAGGGCAAGTCCGACCTCAAGGACGCCTCGAAGTTCGGCACCGTCTATTACAATTACGGCGTCATCGAAGCGATCACCTTCGTCGAGGCGCTGCGCACCGGGCAAAAGAAGTTCGGCAACAAGCCGCTCAACACAGCCGAGGCGCAATGGGCTTTCGAGAACCTGAACATCGACGACAAGCGCATCGAGGAACTCGGCGCCAAGGGGCTGATCAGCCCGCTCAAGACCTCGATCGACAATCACAAGGGCGAGACGATCGCCGCCAAGATCATTCAATGGAACGGTAATGCCTGGGAGACCAAGACTGACTGGATAAAGGCGGACCCGACTCTCTTCGCCGATGTGCTGAAGGCCAAGTCGACCGCCTACGCCGCCGAGAAGAGCATTACGCCCCGCGACGCGGCCAGCAACTGACGCCACGGAAGGATCGCCAATCATGACCAACATCCGAAAGGGACGCCTCGAGGTCCGCAATGTGGAGGCGCTCTATGGTCAGGCGATCCTCGCCGTGCGCGATGTGTCGCTTGAGATCGAGGAGGGCGCGATCGTCGCCCTCCTCGGCGCCAACGGCGCGGGCAAGACAACAACACTCAAGGCTATTTCCAACCTGCTCGGTCCCGCGCGTGGGCGGGTCAGCAAAGGGGAGATCCTGTGGGAGGGCGAGCCCGTCACCCACCTGTCGCCTTCCGATCTCGTCTCGCGGGGCATCGTCCAAGTCCTGGAGGGCCGCCATGTCTTTCCTCAGCTGACTGTGGAGGAAAACATCCTCTCCGGCTGCTTCGTCCGCCGCCCAGGCCGGCGTCAGCTCGGCGCGGCGCTCGAGGAGGTCTATGGCTGGTTTCCGCGACTACGGGAAAAACGCGCCACGAAGGCGGGCCTGACCTCCGGTGGCGAGCAGCAGATGGTCGCGATCGGGCGAGCTCTGATGACGCGACCGAAGCTCGTGCTTCTCGACGAGCCCTCCATGGGCCTGGCGCCGATTATCGTCCATGAGATCTTCGAGATCGTGAGCAGGCTCAACCGCGACCGGGGAGTCAGTTTCCTTATCGCCGAGCAGAACGCGAACCTCGCGCTCCGTCACGCCAGCCACGCCACCGTGCTGGAGACAGGGCGCGTCGCGCTGACGGGGCCTGCGGCCGAACTCGGCACCCGCAGCGACATTCAGGACTTCTACCTCGGCTCCGCCGCCCGCGCGACGGCTTGACCGCATATTTCGACGTGCAGACCTTCAAGGACAATAGACATGACACAGACCGATCTCGCCTGGGGCGAAGGCCCCTCACCGCGTTACGAGGCACTGGCCGCGCGATTCCGCCCGATCTTCGCGGAGATTGCAAAGGAGGCGCACGAGCGGGAACTGACACGCCGGCTGCCCGTGGCTGAGATCGCGGCCTTGCGGACGGCCGGCCTCGGAGCTTTGCGGATCCCCGAGGCTGAGGGCGGGCTCGGCGCGACACTGCCGGAGCTCTTCGCCATCCTGATCGAGCTGTCGGCCGCCGACAGCAATATCACCCAGGCCCTGCGCGGCCATTTCGGGTTTCTGGAGGATGTCGTCAACCGGCCGCAGGGGCCGGGCCGCGCACGCTGGGTCGAGCGGATCGCGGCAGGCGACCTCGTCGGCAATGCCTGGACCGAGATCGGTCCAGCCAGCCAGGAAGCGTTCTCGACGCGGGTGACCGAGAAGGACGGCCGGCTGGTCATCAACGGCGCGAAATACTACACCACCGGCTCGCTCTTCGCCGACTGGATCAATGTCGGGGTGACGGGGCTTTCAGGCGACAGCAGCGCCGCCCAGGTCCGGCGCAACAGCCCCGGCGTCGAGATCATCGACGACTGGGACGGCTTCGGCCAGATCCTTACCGCGTCGGGGACGACGACCTTCCACAACGCCACGGTGGACGCCGACGACGTGGTGCCGGACGAAGCGCAGTTCCGTTATGGCGCCGGTTTCTACCAGACCGTCCATCTCGCCACGCTGGCCGGCATTGGCCGGGCGATCGCGGCGGAGACGGCGGATGCGGTGGCGAAGCGTACGCGCCACTACACCAACGGCGCGGGGCCGCGATCGAGCCAGGATCCGCAGGTTCTCCAGGTTGTTGGCCGCATCCGCGCCAACGCCTATGCCGCGGGCGCCATCGTCCTCCAGGTGGCCCGTGCGCTGGAGCGGGCGCATCAGGCCCAGACCCGGACCGACGAGAAAGCGATCGAGCAAGCCAATATTATTGCCGAGATCGAAACCTCCCAGGCCCTGCCCATCGTCAGCAGTCTTGTGCTTGAAGCCTCGACCATTCTCTTCGACACACTGGGCGCATCCGCCGTTAAGAAGCCTTCGGCGCTCGACCGGCACTGGCGCAATGCGCGCACGCTTTCGTCTCACAATCCGAGGATCTACAAGGACCGCATCGTGGGTGACTATGCGGTCAACGGTACACCACCGCCCTATCAATGGCGCATCGGCCAGGCTCCGGCATAGGATCGGGCGCCCACGCGCACTGATCGCCCTCGCGGGAACGCAAGTGCGATCGGCGTCACGGGAAACGACGGTGCGCAACAGCCCTTATCGTCGTCTGGTCCCCCTTTCAAGAAAAGAGAGACATGACCATCCTTGTTGCACGCCGTGCAGACGCTGCCGGCCGTCGACTTCTCGCGCTTCCACGGCACCGTTAAGGAGAGGCCGCCTTCATCCGCGACCTGACACACGAGCTCCACGACCACGGTTTCTGCTACCTCACCGGCCATGGCGTGCCGCAAGCGTTGATCGACGAGGTGCACTGACCGAGGCCGACAATCTCGTCCCGGCCGTGACGGCACCGGTAGTGAACAGGGCGTGGGCGCGCACAAGGATGGCGGCTTCGTCACCGTGGTGCTGCAGGACACCACGCCGGGCCTGCGCATCCGCACCGAAGAGGGCGTCTGGATCGAGGCGCCGCCGGTGCCGGGGAGCTTCATCATCAACAGCGGCGAACTGCCGGAGCTGGCGACCAACGGCTTCGTGCGCGCCGATGTGCATGACGTCGTTACACCGCCAGCCGGAACCGAGCGCTATTCGGTCGCCTTCTTCCTCGGCGCGCGCTACGACGCCACCATCCCGGTGATCGACCTGCCGGATGCGTTAATCGAAGCGAGCGCGGCGTGACGGTTGATCCGCTCAACCCGATCTTCCGCGAAGTCGGCATCAACCACCTCAAGTGCCGCCTGCGCTCCCATCTGGATGTCGCGACCGCGCACTACGCCCACCTCTTGCATCTCGTCGATGCACGGTCGCGCGCCTGACGAAGGGGCGCACCGCCTAATCTTCTCAAGTACGAAAAGCGGCACTTCGTTTCACCAATACGACCGGCCTGGCGAAAACTTTTCCTGCCGCCGTCGAAACTCGACTGTGGCTTTCTTTGAAAGATCGAAAAAATACAGCATTCTTGTAGACAATTATGCAGAGGGCGATCATGGCAGCAACGAGTGCGAACGTAGTCGATCTGAAGGCTTACAGAGATGCGCGCGCAAAGGCGGCGGCGAGCCATGCCCCGTCGACGGGTCCGGCTGCTGCGCTTGCCTATCCGGCGCAGCTGCAGCCGATGATAATCTGGGTCCCGATGTGGACCTTCTTCCCCGTCATGGCCGGGCCGTGGGCTCATGCGCAGTGATGCCCTTGCGGGTCTTGCTCACGAAACACTCCATGACCCTGCTGAGGCGATCGGCCTGCGCACCGGCCGCAATCTCCGCCAATTGAGAACGCGCGCTGGCTACTCGCTCGACAGACTGGCCAAGGCTTCAGGTGTCAGCCGGGCGATGCTCGGGCAGATCGAGACCGGCAAGAGCAGCCCGACCTTGACGGTGCTGGCGAAGATCGCCGCGGCGCTCAACGTCTCCTGCGGCGCGCTGATCGCAGAGAAGGATGAGCCGACGGCGGTCGTGCTCACCCGTCTGGCCTCGAAGACCCTCTCGGCAAGCGACGGGCGCTTCGTCACCCGCGCCTTGTTTCCCTATGACGGCGACCACACGGTGGAGTTCTACGAACTCACGCTCGCGCCGCATCATGCAGAACGCGCCGATGCGCATGCCACGGGGACGATCGAGAACCTTGTCGTGGCAGCGGGTACCGTCGAAGTGATCGTTGGCAGGCAGCCGCACATCCTTGGCGAAGGCGATGCCTTGGTATTCCAGGCGGACGTACCCCATGTCTACCGCAATATGACGGGCGCCATCGCAACGCTCTATCTTGTTTCGACGTGCCGGGACGGGCATCCGACTTAGGCTGACGACCACGGCGCCTTCCGCGCTCGGCGGTATCCGTGCGCCGATCAGCACTGTCTAAATTGGAAAAGGCCTCTCAAAGGAGGCCTTTTATTGCATCTGATGGGATCTGGCCGCTCAGGCCGCCATCATGCAGCACATGGTCATGCCGCCGCACATCATCATCATCGGCATGCCAGCGGTCATCATCGACGTCATGCGCTTGCAGCATTCCATGAACATGGCCTGATCCATGCCTTCCATCGGCATCATTTCGCAGATCATACCGGTGTCGGTCATCTTGCAGGTCATCATGCACATCATCGGCATGGGCATCATCATCGGCATCATGCCGCCCATCATCGGCATCATGGCGCCCATGGGCATGCCGTTCGTCATCGGCATCATCATCGGCTGGCCCATATTGCCCATCATCGCGTTCATCATCGGCATCATGTTCATTGCAGGGTTCATTGCGCATCTCCTAGCCGGTGGCTATTCTTTCATTTCGATGATTGAGAGATAAAAGATGCGCATATTAGGCTCAAGAAGAGAATTCATTCCAAGAAACTTTCGTCCAACAGAATGCCCAGCCTCTCTGCGCGGAGGCGACGAACACTCTGCTATCGCGGAAAATCCTCCGATATCTTGGAGACCGCGAGGTCGGGAGGCTGCTGTCCCAACGTGGAAAAAAGGCCGTCGGAGCGACACGATTCGCGGTCGTTCCAACGCGACCGCCTGCACTAGCGGCCCGCGCTAAACCAAAACGGGCGGTCCTCGTTGGACCGCCCGCTTATGGTCGCCGGAAAGGTCGGCGTGGCTGCTAATCGCTCAGGCTAGCGAGATGGCACGGTCGAGGTCGGCGATGAGATCGTCGGGATGTTCAAGGCCGATCGACAGGCGGACATAGCCGGGGGTCACGCCTGTTGACAGTTGATCCTCGATCGAGAGCTGCGAGTGCGTGGTCGTGGAGGGGTGGATCGCCAGCGAGCGGGCGTCGCCGATGTTGGCGAGATGATAGAAAAGCTGCAGAGGGTCGATGAAGCGCCGACCGGCCTCGCGCCCACCCTTCAGTTCGAAGCCGACCAGTGCGCCGAAATAGCCAGGCTTGAAATAGCGCTCAGCACGCGCCCTCGCGGTGCCCTCTTGGAATTTCGGGAAGATCACGCGCTCAACCTTGGCATGGTCATTAAGGAAGTGCGCGACCCTCTCGGCATTCTCGTTGTGCTGTCGCAGCCTCAGGGGAAGGGTCTCGAGACCCTGGATGAACTGAAAAGCATTCTGCGGACTGATCGCGGCGCCGAGATCACGCAGAAGCACCGCGCGCGCCCGCAGGATATAGGGGTGGAAGTCGATCGCCGCTGCCTTCTCGATCCAGGTCTTATGCTGGTAGCTTACATCCGGCTCGTTGAGATTCGGGTGGCGCGCGGCATGGTCGGCCCAGGGAAAGGTGCCGCCATCGACGATGGCGCCGCCGATCGCCGTGCCATGGCCCCCGATGTATTTCGTGGTGGAATAGACGACGACTGCAGCGCCGTGCTCCAGCGGCCGGATGATCAGGGGTGCGGCCGTGTTATCGACGATCAGTGGAATTCCGTTCTGCCGACCGATGGCCGCGACCTCCGCGATCGGGAAGACCTCCAGCTTCGGATTGGGCAGGGATTCGGCATAATAGGCACGCGTCCGATCGTCGGTCGCACGAGCGAAGGCTTCCGGATCGCCGGCATCGACAAAACGCGTTTCGATGCCGAAGCTTTTCAGCGTGGCGGCAAAGAGCGCCCAGGTCCCGCCATAGAGCCCCGCCGCGCTGACGATATTATCGCCGCTGCGCGCGAGATTGAGTATGGCGAAGGCAGAAGCCGCCTGACCGGAGGCGAGCGCCAGCGACGCGGCGCCGCCTTCCAGCTCGGCGAGGCGCTGCTCGAAGGCATCCTGAGTGGGGTTCGAAACGCGGGTGTAGAGATGGCCGGCCGCTTCGAGCGCGAAGAGCTTATCGGCGCCCTCCGTGCCGGGAAGCTGGAAGGAGGAGGTCTGGTAGATCGGCACAGCCACCGCGCCGCTAGTCGGGTCGAAACGAAAGCTGCCGCCATGCAGCGCGATTGTCTCGGGATGGCGGCTCTTGAAGGCAGGGGCACCGTGCGGCGGCGTGACGATCTCTTGAGGCACGGTCTCGGGAGCGTGATGGATGGTCATGCAGAGTCTCCTTTAAAAAGTTTGGCTCAGGGCCGGGATGGCCGGATGGAGAGGACGACGCCGACGAAAAGGATGGCGGCGGCTGCCCAAAAGGCTTCGGGCGCGTACCAGCGGATGCCGTAGAGATGGTCGTCAGTGCAGAGCGATTGGGCGAGTGTGCAGAGGTCGGTGGCGCCGGCGATGCAGGTGATGGCCTGGCCGACGGTCAAATAGTCGTTCTCCACCACCTTGCTGAAGATCAGCCACCACCATCCGAACGCGAGAAGGGCGAGAAAGCCGCCGAGAAGGGCGACGAGATGGTCGAGACGCGTCCCGCTATCCATCATGGGAAATTCCGAGTTTGTCGAGAAGAGCAGCGCGCAGCGCCACGAGTGCGCCATCATCCCGCCGGCGCGGATGGGGCCGGTCAACCCGGACCTCGGCGACGACGGTGGCCGGCCGGTCGGAGAGCACGATCACGCGGTCCGCTAGAAGCAGCGCCTCTTCCACGTCGTGAGTGACGAGAAGCGCGGTGAAGCCCGTATTGGCCCAGAGTTGCAGAAGCTCGTTCTGCATCTTCAGCCGGGTGAGCGAATCGAGCTTTCCGAAGGGCTCGTCGAGGAGCAGCAGCTTCGGATCGTTGACGAGCGCTCGGGCAAGCGCCGCGCGCTGCGCCATGCCGCCGGAGAGCTGGTGGGGATAGAAATTGGCGAACCCCTCGAGCTTCACGCGGCGCAGCACTGCGTCGATGCGCGCGCCGTTGCCGCGAAGAAGGCCGCGTGCTTCGAGCCCGATGGCCACGTTGGCGCGGATGTTGCGCCACGGGAACAGCGTCGCTTCCTGGAAGACGAGAATGCGGTCGGGGCTCGGCGCGCGGATCGGTCGCCCGTCCTCCAGAACCTCGCCTTCGCTGGCCGTTTCGAGCCCGGCGGCCAGACGCAAGAGCGTTGACTTTCCACAGCCAGAGGGGCCGAGCAGCGCCACAAACTCGCCCGGCGCGATGGTAAGGCTCACCGCGTCCAGCACGGGCAGCGGCGGCTGTCCGTCGTGCTCGTAGCGATGGGACACGGCCTTGACGTCGAGCGCGATGTTGCGGGCCGGTGCGGCGGCGTCTGAAAGCGCCATCAGAGGATCCCTTTCTGCCAGCCGAGCAGCCTGTCGCGCGCGACGAAGAGCAGGCGCACGAGGCCGGCGCAGATCAGTGCCATGACGATCAGCGCGGCATAAACATTGGCATAGGCCGAATAGGCCGAGTTGAACTGGATGTACCAGCCAAGCCCGAATTTCGCGCCAAGCATCTCAGCCACCACAAGCACGGCGAAGGAGTAGTAGAGCCCCATGAAGACGCCGACGAAGACGTTCGGCAGCGCTGCGGGGATCGCGACCTTCAAGATGAGGAAGCGGCTGTCGGCGCCGAGCGTGCGGGCGACATCGTAGAAGGCGCGGTTGACCTGGCCGACGCCGGCCGCCGTCAGGATCGCGACCGGAATACCGGAGGCGAGTGCCACGAGGAAGATCGAGGCGTGGAAGGTCGAGGGGAAGATGAAAAAGGTGCAGGGAATCCAGGCGCTTGCCGGCACCGGCCCGATGAGTTTAAGGAGCGGCATGCCCCAATAGGCGAACCGCCTGGACCAGCCGAGCGCGACACCCACCGCGAAGCCGACGGTGATGCCAGAGAAGAAGCCCAGTCCCCAGAGCCGTCCGGTATAGGCGATGCAGACAAGCAGCCGTTCCCAGTCCGTCACATAGACATGAAGCAGCCCCTGCGGTGGAGAGAAGAAGGGCTTAGGCAGCCAACCGAGCTTGGCCGTCAGCACCTCCCAGGCTCCGAACCAGAGACCGAGCACGACGAACCAAGGGCCGTAATGCACGAGCACGCGGCCGGCGCGGCCGAGACGGACAACGCTGACGGAAAGCGCGAGGAAGACGCCCGCGCCGCCGAGCATCAGCAGTGCAAACAGGCGGGTGGCGCCCC
>CAWZZK010000275.1:0-3722 GCA_963966455.1 Kaistia sp.
CCGAACACCAGAAGGAGCGGGCGCTGGCGCTCGGCGCGACGGGCTTCACGCTTTCGGACGCGCGGCTGGCCGAGCGGCTCGCCGATCTTTGCGGCGGCGCGCCGGACATCGTCTTCGAATGCGTCGGCAAGCGCGGCCTGATCGAGGCGGCGGTGAAGGCGGTGCGGCTGCAGGGCACGGTCGTGGGCGTCGGCCTCTGCGTCGGCGGCGACAGCTGGGACCCGTTCCAGGCGCTCTCCAAGGAGATCAGCCTGCTCTTCTCCGTCTTCTTCCATCAGCGCAACGAATTCGGCCCGGCGCTCGATGCGCTGGCCGGCGGCCCCTTCGCGCCGCAGGCGCTGATCACCGACCGCATCGACCTGTCGCCCGTGCCGCAGGTCTTCGAAGGACTTCGTCGTCGCACCACGCAATGCAAGGTGCTGATCCAGCCGGAACAGGTTTGAGGAGGAACATCCATGGCGGCTTTCGAGACGCTCGAATTCGACATCGGCGGCGTCAGGACGGTGGTGAAGGCAATCGGCAGCGGCAAGCCGGTGCTGTTCCTGCACGGTGCCGCGACGCTGGAGGGCTTCGACTTCGCCGAAGGCCTCGCCGACCGCTTCCGCGTCCTCGCGCCGAGCCATCCCGGCTTCGGCTTCTCGGGCGAGGCGCCGCATGTCGCCGGCATGGCCGACATGGTGCTGCACTATCTGAACCTTCTCGACGCGCTCGACCTCGCCGAGAAGCCGCATCTCATGGGCTTCTCCATGGGCGGCTGGATGGCGGTTGAGCTCGCGGCGCTCGCCCGCGAGAAATTCGACAAGGTGGTGCTGGTCGCGCCGGCCGGTCTCAACGATGCGGACCATCCCGCGACCAATCTCGGAGCGCTCGCGCCGCAGGATCTGCCGGGCTACCTCGCCCATGACGTGACGGTGGCGCTGCGCTACTTCCCGGACGGGACCGACATCGTCTTTGCCGAGCGCTTCGGCGCCGACCGCGCCCGCGAGGGCGAGACGCTTGGCCGCCTTCTGGCGCCGTTCGGTATGGGCCACCCCAATCTGCGCCGCTTCCTCGCCCGTATCACCAATCCGGCGCTGGTTGTCTGGGGGGGCGAGGACAGGCTGCTGCCGTCGAGCCAGGCGCCGCTCTTCGTCGCGGCGCTGCCCGACGCGAAGCTGCTGATCGTCGAGGATGCCGGCCATTTCGTCATGCAGGAGAAACCCGAAACGCTCGGAAAGATCGGCGATTTCCTCGCCGGCTGACCGCTGACCCATCGAAGGAGGAGGACAGGACATGAACAAGCCGATCAGGCACGGATATTGGGGCTCCCAGGTCGATTACCGCGAGCTTCTGCAGAAGATCGAGGAGATCGGACCGATCCTCGAGAAGAACGCCGCCGCCGACGAGGAGAAGGGCGAGCTGACGGCAGAGAGCTTCGAGGCGCTGAAGCCGCTGCGCTTCTCGCATCTCCTCGCCACGGAAGGTCTGGGCGGCGCGCAACTGCCGCCGACGCAGGTGCTCGAGCTGCTTTCCGCCGTCACCTGGCATTCGGGCTCGGCTGGATGGGTGTCGATGGTGCATTGCTGCATCGGCGCCATGTCGGCCGCCTTCCTGCCGGACAGCGCCGTCGAGCGGCTGTTCGGGCCCGGCACCGACAACCGCTTCTCCGGCCAGGGCGCGCCGCTCGGCATGCTGAAGAAGGTCGAGGGCGGCTATCGCCTCACCGGCAAGTGGAGCTATGGCAGCGGCTTCAGCCACGCCACCTATTCGCACAGCGCCTGCTTCGTCGATGACGGCACGGGCAAGCCGGCCAAGGACGAGAACGGCAATGTCATCGTCATGTGCGCGCATGCGCCGATCGGCGAGCATGTCCAGCTCGGCAACTGGGACGTGCTCGGCCTCGGGGGCACCGGTTCGATCGACTATGCGGCGGAAGACGTCTTCATCGCCGAAGACCTCGTCTTCCCGATCCTGACCGCGCCGCCGCAGCGCCTCAAGGAGCTGTTCTCGCTCGGCGTCGTCGGCCTCGCCGCCATCGGCCATACCGGCTGGGCGCTCGGAACGGGCCGCCGCATGCTGGACGAGATCGCGAAATTCGCGCGCTCGAAGTCCGGCCGGGCCGGCCTGCTCGGCGAGAGCGAGAAGTTCTGGTACGACTATGGCCGCGCCGAGGCCCGCTACCGGGCGGCGCGCGCCTTCGTCTTCGAGACCTGGCGCGACATCGAGGCGACCGTCGAGGCCGGCACCGCCGTCACGACGCAGCAGATCAGCCTCGTCCATCTCGCCAAGTCCGAGATCCACGAGGCGGGCGTCGACATCTGCAACTTCGCCTATCGAGCCTCGGGCGGCGCCGGCCTCCGGGCGGGCGTGATCCAGCGCACCTTCCGCGAGATGATGGTGGCGGCGAACCACTTCACCATCGCGCCGTCGATCGTCACCTCGGCGGGCCGCAATATCGGCGGCCAGTGGACGAACCGCGTCTGGCAGTTCTACGACCTGATCGAGAAGAAGTGAGCAAGAGGGCCGGGCGGCGTCGTGCCGTCCGGCCCGCCTTCCCCCGAAGGAACATGCGATGAGCCAGCCGAACCCGATGACCGACGCCTTCCGCGAGGCCTTTCGCCGCCATCCGGCCGGCGTCGCCGTGATCACCGCCGATCCGGGCGACCGGCCGGTGGCGATGACGGTCTCGTCGCTGATCTCGGTGAGCGCCGCGCCGCCCGTCGTGGCGTTCTCGCTCTCGACCCGCTCGGCCTCCTCGGCGCCGCTGCTGAAGGCCGAGACGATGATCATCCATCTGCTGCGCTTCGCCGATATCGAGCTCGCCCAGCTCTGCGCGACGAGTGGCGCCGAACGCTTCGGCCCCGGCATCGCCTGGGAGCGGATGCCGACCGGCGAGCCGCGCTATACCCGCGTCTCGACCTGGTTCCGCGCCAAGAAACTTGGCCTCCTGCCGATCGATGGCGCGACGCTGGTCGCCGCCGAATTGCTGGAAGGCGAGGTGAGGGGCGGCGACGATCCGCCCGAACATCACTCGCTCGTCTATCTCGACCGCCGCTGGCATCGCCTCCACAAGGAGCTGGAAGGCGCGATCTCGCTGTTCGATTCCTCGCATTTCGTCTGAGCGTTCCGCATGACCGATCCTTCCGGCGGAGCGGCCGATTTCGGCATGTTCGACGTCATCGTCGTCGGCGCCGGCTCGGCGGGCTGCGTCATCGCCAACCGCCTTTCGGCCGATACCAATCGCCGCGTGTTGCTCGTCGAGGCGGGCAAGGGCGACAACCATCCCTGGGTGCATATCCCGGTGGGCTATCTGTTCGCGATCGGCAATCCGCGTCTCGACTGGGGCTTCAAGACCGAGCCGGTGCCGGGCCTCAACGGCCGCAGCCTGCTCTATCCGCGCGGCAAGGTGCTCGGCGGCTGCTCGTCGATCAACGGCATGATCTATATGCGCGGCCAGGCGGCCGACTATGACGGCTGGCGTGCCCTCGGCAATCCCGGCTGGGGCTGGGACGAGGTGCTGCCGCTCTTCCGCCGCTCGGAGCATCACTTCGGCGCCGCCGACGCGGCGCATGGTACCGAGGGCGAGCTGCGGGTCGAGCAGCAGCGGCTCAAGTGGCCGATCCTCGATGAGGTGGCGCGCGCGGCGGTCGAGATGGGAATTCCCGCCACCGCCGATTTCAATGCCGGCGACAACGAGGGCGTCGGCTACTTTCCCGTGAACCAGAAGCGCGGCATCCGCTGGA
>CAWZZK010000276.1:0-9411 GCA_963966455.1 Kaistia sp.
CGAGCTCACCTTGTCGTCGACCGAGCTGGTGCGACGGAGATAGGTCGCGACAGCGTGCGTGCCGGGCAGATAGGCATTGCAGAGCACATAGGTCCGCTTCACCGCCATCGAGAAGCAGCGCGTGTAGAGCTTGATCTTGCCCCGATCGCCGGGAATCGGCAGTGAGCCGGCCTCGACCGTGACAATGACGCCGGGGTCGATATCGGCCCGCGCCGGCGGCGCATGATCGCCCATCGCCGCCGCAGCCTTCTGATAGCGCTCCGCCAGCGCCAGAGCCTCGGACCCGTGGCCCAGGGCGCTCGCAAAGCTCGCCGCCTGCTGGGCGGCCGCTGCGCTGTCATAGCCGTCGATCATGAAGACTGATCGGTCCGGCATAAGCGCCGTCCAGCGTTTGACGAGGCCCTCGGGTGCGTCGTCGGGCAGCATGGCCTCACTGAAGCGCGGCGCGAGTCCATCGCAGCAGGTGACCCGCAGCCCAGCAAGGTCATCGAGCGTCGCGAGATCCGATCCCGGCCCCGTCTTCAACTCGGCGGTGATGCAATGACGGCTGCGCTTGTCCGCGAGCGACACACTATCGGACCAGCAGGCCGGATCGGCGGAAGGCTCAGGCGCAGCGTCAGAAGACCTCGTTTCAGATTTCGCCTTGGCAGCCTTCAGCCGCTCCATGCAGGCGAGCTGCGCGTCCTCTCCCTTTTCCTTCAAGCATTCGAGGCTCTGGGCGAGGTCGTCGACGGCCGCGTCGGCAGCTGGCGACGGAGGTTCAGCGGCTGGAGCCGAAGACGCATCGCCCGTCTCCGCTGGCGCCGCAACGTCTGTCAGGTGGTCGCACTGGAGCTCGGCGTCGGGCGCCGCCTCGCGCTTCGCGTTGACACAGGCGACGATCTTGTCGGCGATGCGGCTGTTCTCGGCATCATCTGCCCTTGCTGCTCCTGCGCTGCCTGCCATCAGCACCGCCAGTGTCAGAAGAAGGGATCTGCGCAGGTGTCGAGCCATGTCGGACCTCGGTGTGCGGCTTCCAATGGGTTTCGCGGGCGGCCGGGCAATGCCCGGCCGCCATCGTGTCACTGACCCGTGCAAGCCCGATAGCAAGCGTTGTCGGTGCCGTTGCAGGTGACCGCGCAGCGCGCATCCTGCGCCTTCCCGGGCGTCGCGGCCAGAAGCGAACCGCCAAGGGCAGCGGCAAAGGCCAGCGCGAGCAGTGCAATCTTCGACATGGAAAGTCCTCTTGGATGGCCGGGCTTCACAGCGATGCCCGATGACTTCTTTTAACATATATCTTGTCGAAAGCAACACGCATCTCGCTTCGTCGAATGCCCGGTGTCGGCGCAGGGCGTTCCGTATCGACAAGGACTGTGTTAAAAGACCTGCATGAAGATCGACGAGCTCGCCGCCACGACAGAGGCCACCGTCCGGCAGATCCGCTTTCTGATTGCGGAGGGCTTCGTGCCGCCCCCCGATGGCGGTCGCACCTATGCGAGCTATGACGACAAGCATGTGCGCGCGATCCGCCGCTTCCAGCGGCTGAAGGCGCTCGGCTTTCCCAATGCGGCAATCCGCATCCTGCTGGACGCCCGCGAGGGGACGCCTATCCCGGTTGCCGATGGCATCACGCTCGTTGTGGCGACCGATCTCATCGGCAGCGATGTCGATGTCGAGCCACTCGTGGAACGAACCGCGGCGCGGCTGCGCGCGGTGTTGGGCAAGCCGGGACCTGAAGCCGCCAAGCGGGCGAAGAGATCGGCGACGTGATGATTTCCTCTCGAGACGGGACGAGGACAGACCTTCAATGACGGAACCGCTCATCGACCCGCTTCAGCCATTTCTGCGACCCGCTCCGGCCGCACCGGCGCCGCTGCTTCTGACGCGCACCGATCTGGAGCTCTATGTTACGCCCGGTTCGGCCCGGCTCCGGGCCACACGTGTGCTCGTCAATCACGAGACACAGCCGCTGGAGGCTGTGCTGACGCTGCCGCCCGCCCTCGACGGCGAGGTTGTCTTCGGTGCAGCCGTGACGATTGGTGGTGAGCGCTGGTCGGGGAGAGCGCGTGCGCATCGCAGCGGCGAGACGGCCTATGACGAAGCCGCCGTCGAAGGGCGGCGTGCATTCCTGCTCGAGGAGGGGAAGCAGGGCTGGCGCGTGTTCTCGGTCGCCGGCATCGCACCGGGCGAAGAGGCTGCGATCGAGATCGACAGTGTCGTCGACCTCGCCGTAGGGACGACGCAGCTGGTGTTGCGCCCCGCGGCGGACGCCAATCGATCGACAGCGCGCCTGCCAGACCATCAGACGCCTCGCCTCACCGGAACCGCCCATCCCATGACGCTGACCGTCTGGGCCGGCGAAGAAGTCGAGATCAGCGTTGACGCCACCTTCCTGCCGATCGGTCGCGCCTTTGCGGTCGACGGCGCGCCACTGGCGCTTCGCGTCACCACCGCTTTCGATGTGAGTGCTGCCACGCCCTCATCGGCGGAAGACCGCGCTGAAGCCGCTGCCCTCGACGCAAAGAAGCGCATCGCCGCGATCCTCGCCGGCCCCAAGCCGGTCGATCGCCCCGCCATTCGCTCGCTGTCGCTCGAAGCCAATCTGCTGACAGCAGAGACCAGCCTTGTCTTTATCGGCCCCGAAGGCGAAGCGAACGGCGTGCTGCCGGTCATGCGCAAGGTGGCGCTGTTCGACGGACGCAGTGCATCGCCCGAAGCGCCTGCCTTGCCGGCATTCCCGCCCGTCTTGCAGACCGTGCCGGAATGGCAGGAGACGCCGCGGCCCGAAATCCTCGAAGAACCGGGTTCGACTAGACCCGGTCGAGCCGGCCGCTATCGGCCGCGCCTTGAGCGACCCGCCGCAAGGGCGCCGTGGATCACGCGGCTCGCGAACTGGCTGCGGCATTCGCTGCGGCCGAAGTCCCGCGACCCCAGCCTTGCCGAACTCGGACAAGGTCTTCGGGCCGCGGCGCCGCTGGTTGTCTGGTCGAGGGATGGGGTTCTGGCCCTTCGGTCCGGCGACGCTGCGCATCTACCCGAGGACGCGGCCTTGGCGGTACGCGCGGTTGCCCGTCATTCAGATGTCATCGCCACGTCGACGGCTTTGCGCCTGCCGACGGAGCAGCTTGCCGTCGGGTTGCTCGCGGCCGCTGCTTTCCGGCAGTCAGCCGCTCCCGACACGATCCTCTCGGCGCTCTTTCCCGATAACCCGTCATCTCCGCCGCTCCCCTTCCAGCGTCTGCTGTCGGACATGAAGCTTGCCTGAAACGGGGATCATCGGACGTTCGCCTCAGTCGCTATTCGACATACTGCCCACCGCCCTTGCACGGGATGCGTTCGGGCGTCGTGCCGTTCAGCCAGTGAATGGGCCAGTCCCAGCCGCGCGTGATGGCATCGACAATGCCGCCGACAAAGCTTGAATTCTGGTCATTGAGCTCAATGCAGCTTCGCTCGCTCGCCTGCCGATGAGCGCCCCAGAACCAGCCTATCAAGGCAAGGACGACGACGAGACGGAGAAACGCACCGAGATTATCCTTGATCGCCATGGCCGTTCCTTACCCCTTCTTGCCGAGATAGCCGCGTCGCTCGACTTCGGCTCGGATGGCGTGTTCTTCCAGCGACGGGCTAGCCGAGCCGAACCCCTCGATCTCGCGCCACTGCCCGAGCAACTCATCGTCGCTGAGGCCCGCGGCGAGAGCGGCAAGGTCTGGCGGCGTGTAGAGCGGCTCGAAGCGAAGATCGTCCAGTCCCGATGCGCCATTGTCGAACAGGAGTCCTGCGACGCCTTCGGTCAAGCGGATGCGGTGATCGCCCCAGCCGGCCGTCGCTGCCTCGTGCAGCTTCGGTGCGTCGGGGAAAAGGACCCCGGTCATCACTACCAGTTCCGCTGCCTCGCAGGCGCCCGGATCGACCTCGCGCGGCAGCAGCAGCCGGATCCCGCCCCAACTCGCCCAGAACAGCCCGATCGCTGCGCCGCTCTCGCGCAAGCGGACAAACCACAGGCGGGTGCTTTCGGATGGAAAGGTCATGGCAATGGCCGGTGTTCAGCTAATCTCTTTTAACACGCTTTATGTCAAAAGCAATTGCCGTTGCAATGCGCGTGGGCGCTGGACGAAGAGGTCGGCTCGATATGGCCGTTATGCCGAGGGAAAGCGGCAGAGGCGCTCAATTCCCTTCCATCATGTACTCGTCGTCACCCGTCGACGAAGCACCCGGTGGCGGCGTGATGATCGCTGGAACCGCGATCGCCGGCGTCTGACCGGATGTCGCTGGCGTCGGCGCAGCGCTCGACGCTGACGTGCCGACTGTCGGGCCGATGATCACGCTGCAAAGCTGCTGGTTCTCTACTGACGCCTTCGGCAGCCTGTCCCAATTGATCAATGCAAGCTCGCAAACGGCGATGGAGGCTTCATGCTGTAGCGTCACAAGCGCCTTCCCGGCGCCATTCTCGGCCTTGAATCCCAGCATCTCGGGCGCCACCGCTGTCACGGCCTTGATCTCGAAGCCGGCGGCGAGCAGCTGTTGCAGGCTTTGCGTCGGGGCCTCCTGTGACTGAGCGACGGCTGCAGCCGCGGAAAGAAGGAAGAACGAACCAACCGATAGAGCGCGCATCGAATGCATGGCAGCCTCCTGGAGGGAGCCTGAGCACAACCGGAGCGGGATCGTCTGTCAAGCCGGAGCCGCCTCGTCCGAATACAGAAGTCCAGGCTCCCTGAATGGCATCCCGCCGTATTTCACCGGCCCCATCCGCAGAAACGGACAAGGGCGCGGTGAAGTCCGTCCGGCGCCTCCTCACGGAAGCGGAGATCGAGCCATGAACACGATGAACTCCAAGGGATATGAAGCCTTCGTCGCCTATGACTAAGACGCTGAGCTGTTCCATGGCGAAGTGATCAACCTGCGTGACGTGATCACATCCAGGGCGAGTCCGTGGCCGAGCTGAAGAAGGCCTTTCAGGATTCCGTCGACGACTACCTGGCCTTCTGCAAGGAACGCGGCGAGGAGCCGGAGAAGCCGTTTTCAGGGCAGTTTGTCGTGCGGGCGGAGCCTGAGCTGCACCGGGCGGTCGTCACGGCCGCTAAGCGGGCAGGGGGTAAGCCTCAACCGCTGGGTTACCTCGACATTGGAGCGCGCGATTCATCGAGAAGCGCGCTTAAGTTGTATGACTAGATGGCTGAAACCGACCCCACCATGGCAACAGCTCCGAAACATCCAACGGATACTCGTGCCTTTGTTCTTCGCCCGCTACTTTTCGCCGGACTTCTCGAAGTGACCACCCCACAAAACTCTCACTGATGCCATTTTCCAGCGTTGTGAGGAATTGGTCCTCCGTCGATACAAACATGATGTCCGATAACTCCTGCATAGAGCAAAATATGATTGGCTTCATATCCGCTTCAGTTATATCCGGCGCATCCACCAAATTTTTCCTAGCTAGCGCCATCGCTTCCTTCTGGAGTCCCTCAGACATCTGCATCCATGCGTCCATTGTCAATAAGATACCGTAGGCGCCGTCCGCTAATGGAATGGCGTTGAAGACTCCACGGCGGGCATCCGAGAAGAATTTCCAAACTTGAATTATGCCTTTTACCAGCTGAGCATAACCCCTTACCGCGTCCTCCATTGGATTAACCGCGAACTGTGCCTCATGCGTTAGCTTTGTGGCCTTGCATTCAATAATTGCGACAATCTGGTCGCCATCCTTTATGAGAATATCCGGCGATGCTTTTGGCGCCTTCTTTGTGCCATATGGTTGACTGGGCAGTATCTCAAAGCGAGTGAAGAACCCTTTAAGTAGGATCCTCACGTATTCTTCAAATCTGCCATTCGCTTCATTGATAAGGTTCTGTGGTCCATCCACGAGATCGTAATATAATCCGGTCGTTATTCGCAGCATAATTAGTTGTGGCAGTGGAGATATATAAGTTCCATGTTCAGGAGAGGTGATTATCGGGAATTGACGAAGTGCACTGGGCAAATAGGCTACTCGCACAGGAGAGTTCTGCCTGAAACGATCAATTAGTGCCCGCGCCTCCGATCTTATCTCTGGCAGAGATCGGGATAGTAACCTAAGGGATCTCTCAATCATCGATAAATCAACACCAAGTTGATCTAGAGAGACAATCCGCGTCCATGGACTTCGATGAAGTTGAGTGAATAGCAGGAAGCCGACCCGGAGAAAATCCTGCACCGATATGCCGTACTTACGTTCAAAGAAGTCTGCGCAAGCGCCCTGAGCATAAACGTAGACGAATCGATACAACCGCTCTGTTGATGCGAATCCCCGTTGCCAGCCAAATTGCCTGTGCGCAATCCTATGCAACTCCAGCATAAAGTTTTCGTGCTGAAGGAGCATTGCGGACTCGTCATCTTCTATAGACCGAAGAAGGTTGCAAGCACCGGAGAATACATCGAATACATCAAACCGAACGCTTTGTGACTCCGCGCGCTTTGTCGTGGTCAGCAAAACAGTCAGGAGAGTTTCAATCTCCCATTTGTGAATTGCATAAGGGGAGTCAGGGTGGGTGGCGGCGGCTTCTAGCGGATAGCGAAGATAAGGACGGACGTCCGTTCCGACATCCGATTGCAGCATGTTAACTGCCCATGCGAGCTGAAGAAACCCGTCGTCTGGGCAGCGGGCCAGCATTTCTCGGAGTGAAGTAAGCCGCTTCTTGAACCTACGCTGATGCAGATTGCGTGAAGCGAGCCCTTTTGCCCACCTAGACGAAGTTCTTGTATGGCTCATAGCCCCGCCTGCCCTTCGCCTGCTCCATCCTGGCCTTCGCCGCCTCGGCCGCCGCTTCAGTGGGGAACGGGTCGCATCGCAGCTGTCCGGCTGAGCCGATGCGCCCCCATTCCCTGACCAGGGCCCATTCGCCAAAGAGCGTCGGCTGGATGTCCAGCCGGTAGAACCGGGCCATGTTCTGTGCTGTGCCGGGTCGATGCGGGTCAGGTAGGTGAGGGGGGTCATTTCGACAGCCTCGAGATCGTGCTGTGGCTGACATTGTAGGAGCGGGCCACCTCGCGGGTACGCTCACCGGCTTCAATGCGCTGCCGGGCTTCCTGCTGCTGATGCGGGGTGAGCTTCGGCTTGCGGCCGAACTTGACGCCACGGGTCTTGGCCAGCTCGCGGCCGCTGGCGGTGTTCTCGAGGATGCGCCGCCGCTGCCACCTCGCTGCCCAGCCAACCAGGAACACCACCAGGTCGGCCATCTCCGAGGTCGTATCGATGAAGGGCTCCTCGAGCAGGCGCAGCCCGGCGCCCTTCTCGCGGATCTCGGTCATGATGTTGAGCATGTCGAGCGGATCGCGGGCGATGCGGTCGGTGACCGTGGCCAGCACCGTGTCGCCGGGGGCGAGACCCTTCAACAGCTTCGCCAGCTGCGGCCGGTCATCCCGGCTCTTCCCGCTGCGCTTCTCGTGGAAAATCTTGGTGCAGCCCGCCGCCGTCAGCTTCTGGAGCTGGTCGGTGAGATCCTGGGCCTCGGTGGAGACGCGGGCATAGCCGTAAATCATGCCGCCATTATGCACCGGATATTTGCACCAGAAAAGCACAATCGCGCCCGTGGTTTAGTTTTGGTGCAAATATCTTATTAATTCAGACGAAATAGCCGCTGAAGTTATGAATAAATATCAAAAGATCACCATTCACACTCAGTCTCGACATCCAGCCTCATGCTGGCCCAATCGTATGACTGCATACAACTATTAAAGCGCTCAAAAAATACTGGCTGAGCTACAGATGGACTCGCCAATATAGATGCGATACCGGCCGCCGCTGTAGCTTCACCTGCACACTGACCAGCTACACCCATAATTGAATTAACATCCGGGGCATTCAGAACTAGGTATGCAGTAATCCTTTGGGGGGCATGTTCTAGAGTGTCGGGGCAAATAAGCCCACCATTACATACCATTCTTGTGCATTCCGGCAAATTTCCCCAACCAAGCTCTATTTTGGTTTCCTCCCCAGAGGCAAAGTCGGAAAACAACATCGCGCATGCAAAAGCGAATAGCTTCACTTTCATCATTGGCCCCCACAGTCCCAATAATTACCGTTTTTAAGACGATCTCGCGTGCAGTCGACCGTAACACAACCAAGGCCGTTTGCACGTCTCAAAACAAGTCTTGAAACCAGAGTCGCAATATGTCATCGTCTTGACGAGAATTGAGACAAATATGCGCATCGGCTACGCCAGAGTATCGACCCTCGACCAGAACCCTGAGCTTCAACTGCAGAAGCTCCGCGATGCTGGATGCGAGAAGCTCGTGATTGAGAGAGCGTCGGGCGCTCGCATCGATCGACCGGAGCTAGGACGGCTCCTCAGTGACATGCTGCGTGAAGGCGACACCCTGGTGGTGTGGAAGCTGGACCGGCTGGCCCGTTCGCTTAAGCAGCTCATCGCTACGGCGGAGGATCTCAAGGCCCGCAAGATCGGCCTGGTCTCGCTGACGGACTCGATCGACACCTCGTCCCCGGGTGGAATGCTCGTGTTTCACATGCTCGGTGCGATTGCCGAGTTCGAGCGCGCGCTTATCCGGGAGCGGACCGCCGCTGGCCTCGAGGAGGCCCGCCGGAAAGGGAAGAGGGGAGGGCGCCCGCGCAGCCTCTCGGAAAAGGATGCGGCCGCAGCTCGAGCGCTTCTGGCCGACGGGACGCTCACGGCGAAGGAGGTGGCTGCGCGTTTCGGTGTCTCCAAGGCCACCCTCTACCGCTATCTCGGCCAGAGTGGGGCTGGTGCATAATTCTTGATTTATGTTCCATGACTACTGGCGCCCGTCTCATGGTGGTTGACCGAGTTGCAAACTTACCAACTGGAGATAGGCTGCCGATGATTGTGACTTCGGGGTGGCCGCAATGCTGTTGGAAATCAAGTTTGAAGGTGGACTGGCCGATCAACACAGACTTCCTGCATACGACGGCGCAAAGTCGCTTGAAGGTCTGACTCGGTCAATACTGATCGTAACAAATTTCCTAGTCGAAGGTCGCGTACGTAGACGCGAGTTCGGTCAGGTACCAATGACCTTTAATATGGTTGCGCAACGTCCTGGAAGCTTCGAGACAGTCTACGAAATAGCATATACTGCGGCGGTCATCGGAGGCCCTGTTGCAGGAGTTTTAGCGGGTGGAGTTGCCGGAAATCTCTTAACCGACCTACTTAAGACGGTATATCGTAGGGTGACCGGCGCAAGAGAAGATAATACGCCTGCTTCAGTCCAAGCATTGGAGAGGGTGCGCAGCGGTGATGTCGCCGCGCTTGCCGAAGCCATAGAGCCCGCCGTCCGCATCGGACATACCGTCATAAATCACGGCGTCATCAACATAAATATCAATCAAGGTAATGGTCTCAAAGAGACGTCAATTGCTAATCTAAATAGAGAAACAAAGCAATATATGTGGGATAATGTCATAAATAATGACGTCGAGATAAA
>CAWZZK010000277.1:0-4958 GCA_963966455.1 Kaistia sp.
AGGTCTGCACGAGGTTCTCGACGCGCAGGAGCTCAGCCATCGGCCGCCTCCCCACCTTCGCTCTCGCGCGCTTCGAGGCTCTCCACGCTCCATTCGCGCGGGATCACCGGCAGCCGCGCACCGCGCTTCGCAGCCGCCGGCCGCGCCGCGATCAGCGCGCGCGTATAGGGATGCGACGGCCGCTCGAAGAGATCGGCTGTGGCAGCGATCTCGAGCAACTGGCCGCGATACATGACGCCGACGCGGTCGCAGACCATCTGCACCACGCCGAGATCATGCGTGATCAGGAGCACCGTCGTGCCATGCTCGCGGCGCAGGCGATCGATGAGCTGCAGCACCTGCGCCTGGATGGTGACGTCGAGCGCGGTGGTCGGCTCGTCGGCGATCAGCAGCTTGGGGTCGTTCGCGAGGGCCGCTGCAATGACGATCCGCTGCCGCTGTCCGCCCGAGAAGCGATGCGGCACGTCGCGATAGCGCTCCGCCGCACGGACGATGCCGACTTCGTCCATCAAGGCGATGGCGCGGGCGCGAGCCTCACGGGCGCTGCCGAGGCCGTGCGCCCGGATCGTCTCGGCGATCTGGTCACCGACGCCCCAGGTCGGATCGAGACTGGCCGTCGGGTCCTGGAAGATCATCGAGACCGAGCGACCGCGCATGGTCCTGAGCGCCGCCTCGTCGAGACCCACCATCTCGCGGCCGTCGACGCGGATGCTGCCGGAAACGGTGGCCGCGGCCGGCAGCAGTCCCATCACCGCATTGGCGAGCGTCGACTTGCCGCTGCCGCTCTCGCCGACAATGCCGAAGATCTCGCCGGCTTCGAGCGCCAGCGAGACGCCCGCCACGGCCTCTGCCGCGCCGAAGCGAACCCGAACGTCGTCGAAGGCGAGCGGAGCGGTCATTCGGCGACCCCGCGCGGATCGAGCGCACGCCGCAGCCCCTCGCCGAGAAAGGTGAAGCCGAGCACGGCGATGACGATGGCGAGGCCCGGGAATATCTCGACCCAGGGCGCCTGCACCAGCACCTCGCGCCCGTCGGCGAGCATGCCGCCGAGCGAGGGCGTCGGCGGCTGCGTGCCGAGGCCGAGGAAGGAAAGGCCCGCCTCGAGCTGGAGCGCGAAGGCCGCCAGCACGGAAGCCTGCACCACGGCCGGCCCCAGTGCGTTCGGCGCCACATGCTGCACGATCACCCGCCAATGGCTGGCGCCGCGGGCGCGGGATCCGGAGACATAGTCGTTGCGGCTGACGATCAGCGTGCTCGCGCGCATGACGCGGGCGAGAATCGGCAGATAGATGACGGCGATCGCCAGCGCCGCGATGCTGCTGCCCGGCCCGAGCACGGCGATGAAGGCGACGGCGAGCAGCATCGCAGGGAAGACGAGGATCAGGTCGAGCAGGCGCGAGATGGCGCTGTCGGTCCAGCGGCCGAAATAGCCGGCGGCGAGGCCGAGCGGCACCGCGACGACGAAGGAGCCGAGGACCGCGGCGATCGAGACGGCGAGGCTGGCGCGAAGGCCGAAGATCACGCGGCTGAGCACGTCGCGGCCGAGCACGTCGGAACCGAAGGGATGCGCGAGGTCCGGCGCGCCGAGAACGCGGCTGACCTCGACCGTTTCGGGATCGTGCGGTGCCAGGAGCGGCGCGGCGATGGCGACGAGGACAAGCGCCGCGATCAGCCCGCCGCCGATGCGGATCAGCCGGTTGCTCTCGCGTGTCCGGGCGTCCGGACGCTGCTCCGCCGCCGCGACCGTCATCGCGATTCTCCGTCCGCAACACGCGGGTCGAGCCAGGCGACGAGGAGGTCGGTCACCAGCGTCACCAGGATGAACAGCGTCGCCACCGCGAGGACGCCGGCCTGCACGACGGGATAGTTGCGCTGGTTGATCGCGGTCACGATCAGCCTTCCGACGCCGGGCAGCGCGAACATGGTCTCGATGACGATGGCGCCACCCAGCAGCACGCCGACCTGGATGCCGACGACGGTTGCGATCGCCGGTCCGGCATTCCGGAGCGCATGCCCGTAGAGGATGCGGCGCGGCGACACGCCCTTTGCGCGCAGGAAGGTGACGAAGGGACGGCCCAGCACGCCGACGATCGCGCCGCGCGTCGTCCTGAGGATATAGGCCGCCTCGCCGGTCGCCAGCGTCAGCACCGGCAGCGCCATGTAGCGGAGATTGCCAATGGGATCGCGCGCGAACGGCACATAACCGGAGGGCGGCAGCAGCGCGAGCGTGGCGGAGAAGAGCAGGACCAGCATGATGCCGAGCCAGAAATCCGGCACGCTGATGCCGAACACGACGAAGCCCTCGGTCAGCCGGCGCTGCCAGCGGCCGCCGGTCGCCGCGCCGATGCCGAGCGGAACGCCGACCAGGACGGCGATCAGCATCGAGAGACCGGCAAGCTCCAGCGTTACCGGCAGGCGCTGCGCGAGGAGCTGCGACAGCGGCGCGTGGCTGACGATGTCCTTGCCGAGATCGCCCCGCAGCAGCGCCCCGGCCCAGGCGAGATATTGCTCCATCAGGCTGCGGTCGAGGCCGAGTTGCTGGCGCAGCGTCGCGACATTCTCGTCGGTCGCCCGGAAGCCGAGCATCGTCCTGACGGGATCGCCGGGCACGAGACGAAGGATGAGGAAGACGACGACGCTCATCACGACGAGCATCGGGATGGTGATGGCGAGGCGTCGGAGCACGAAGGCGAGCGGCCCGGTCATGGCGTGACCTCGGCGCCCGCCCCGGCCCGCGCGACGAGCTCGCGGATCAGCTTCTCCGAGATCGTGAAATGCACCGCGGCGATCGCGGCCGCCTCCTCGCCGCGTCCCTCGACGACCGCGGCGACGAGGTCGTGATGCTGCACCAGCGCCGTGCGCCGTGCCTCGTCGGAATAGGGCTCGGCGCCGAGATTGAGCGTGATCCGCGCTCGAAGATCGACCGACATAGCGACGAGGATGGGATTGTGCGTCGCCTCGGCAATGGCGAGATGCAGCGCGGAATCCGCGCGCCGCGAGGCGTCGTGATCCGGCGCGGCGACATAGTCGGCGAGCGCCGCGGTCATCGCCGCGATATCGGCCTCGGTCCGCCGCGAAGCCGCGGTCCTCGCGATCAGCGGCTCGACCAGCGTGCGCGCATCGAAGATGTGCAGGAACTCGGACCAGTTGGCCACGATCTGCCGCTGCACATGCTCGGCCGAGCGCGGGCCCCAGTCGGCGCGCACGAAATAGCCGCCATTGCGGCCGCGGCGGACGTCGAGATAGCCGGTCTCGGTCAGCTGCCTCAGCGCCTCCCGCACGCTGGAGCGTGAGACGCCGAGCATCGCGGCGAGTTCGCGTTCGGTCGGCAATTGCTGACCGGTGACGTAGACACCGAGTGCCACGGCCGTGACGAGGCGGTCGACGACATCGTCGGCGACGTGGCGGGCGACGATCGGCCCGCCCCAATGCGCTCCGCTGTCGCCGGCATCGGTCATCGCCCGTCCTCCGTGAAGCGCGCGAGGATGAACCGGGCCAGCGTCCGCGCAGCGGCGACGATGCTGTCCAGTTCCACCGATTCATCGACGCCGTGGATGGCATGCGCCGTCGCACCGTAGCAGACGGCCGGGATCCCGAATTCGTTGAGATAGATGCGCGCGTCGGTCGTGCTGCCCAGCATGAAGCTCTCGGCAGCCCGTCCATGGGCGGACCGATGCGCCTCGGAGAGGTCGCGGATCAGGGCGTTGCCGTCATCCAGCAGGTAGCCGCGGGCACGAAAGCCGGTGAAGGACACCACGGGCTGCACCGCGAACGGGCTGCGCGCGGCATGACAGGCGACGGCATAGCGCAGCCGCTGCTCGGCCTGCTCCGCTGTCCACGCGCGCGGGAAGCCGATGCGGACGCCGATGCGGGCCTCCGACGGCACGGTCGAGATCCAGTCGCCGGCCGACAGTGTTCCGACGCTGACGACATAGGGATCGCTCGCCCCGGCCATGCCCGGCTCGGGCTCGGAGAGCCGCAGCTCCTGCGACCATTCCTTGAGCCGCGCCACCAGCCCGAGAGCGAGATCGAGGGCGCTCGCCCGGCTGCCGGCGGCATGCGCGTGGCCAGCCGGCGACGACACCGTGATATCGGCCCACAGCACGCCGACGCCGCCGGCGAGCAGTCCGAGACCGGTCGGCTCCAGAAGCACGACTTCGTCGGCAACGACGCCGTGGTCGGTGATCGAGCGAAGCGTGCCGTTGCCGGTGCACTCCTCCTCGATCACCGCGACGAAGCCGAGCCGCTTCTTCGCGAAAAGATCGGGCGCCACCTGCCGCAGCGCGCCGAGCGCCAGCATGCCGACCGCGAAACCGGATTTCATGTCCCCCGCTCCGCGGCCATAGAGGCGACCGTCGCGGCGGGCCGGGATAAAGGGAGGCGTCGTCCAGAGTGTCGGCGTCGTCGCCGGAACGACGTCGATATGGCCGTTCAGAAGCAGTTTGAGCGGACCGCTGCCAGGCGTCCGAGCGACGACCTGATAGCGTTCATCCGACACGGCACCCGCCGGCGGCGCTACGCCGGCACGCGGATCGGCGACCGGCCCGGCCGCGAAGGGCAGCCGCTCAACGTCGAGCCCGACGCGCTCCGCCGCCGCCGCGAAGACCTCCAGCGCCGCCTGTTCGCGGCCGACGGTGCTCGGCGCCGCGACCAGCGCTTCGAGCAGGTCGAAGGCCGCTTCGCTTTCCCGCGCGATCGCCTCGTCGAGGGCATGCAGCATCGAAGGGTCCGGACTATTTGGTCTGTTGTCCGAACCCTATGCCAAAAATCAGAAGGAGCGCAAGCGCCCTACCCCAGCGGGTTGTCGCCCTTCCACCAGTGCTCGAAGGGGTTGGACCAGAGGATGCGGTGCATCGTCTCCTCGCTCACGCGGGGGAGCTTCGTGCCTTCGAGCTGGTCGTTGATGGAGAGGAGCCCGTCGACGGATTCGTCGACCCGCGCCGCCGGGAAGTCGGAGC
>CAWZZK010000278.1:0-2864 GCA_963966455.1 Kaistia sp.
ATGGCTTCGGCCCTGCGGAATTCGGCCAGCTCTACCAGAAGGCGGTCGGCCTGCAGTTCGAATCCATGTTTGCCCGCTCGCGCTTCGGCACGCCGGCGATCGAGCGGCAGCACGAAATTCTCGACCGCGTGTCCGCGCTCATCGACGCCGGCACGATCCGCACCACGCTGACCAAGACGCTCGCGCCGATCAACGCCGCCAATCTCCGCGAGGCCCACAGGCTCGTCGAAAGCGGCCGCATGATCGGCAAGGTGGTCGTCGCCGGCTGGTAGGCTCAGCGGAGGCGGAGTGCCTTCGCGGTCATGTCCGCGATGATGCCCGGGAGCCGGTGCGGCTCCCGGGCGAGGCCGCCGAGCCGTCGCTGCAGGATGTCGGCGCCATGTCCGAGCGCTGCGTTGAGGCGCGGATGGCGGATGTCACGGACCACCGCACGGCAATAGGTGTCGTCCGGACGCCCCTCCTGTGGCATGCCGAAATAGGTCGCGACGAAGGTCAGCCATTGCCGCGCCTTGGTCCGAATTGCGGGCTGCGCGAGCCGCGCCGCCATCGCAGGCGGGATAGTGCCACCGAATTCGCGCACAATCCGCTCGACGGCATCGAGGCTCTTCATGAGACGGACCCGGCCGAGCGGGAAATCGGCATAGGCCATGGACGTCGCCTGGATGATGGCAAGCAGTGCGCCGTCGAGCGGCGAGAGCCGGCCGAACGGGCCGGCGTCCCAGTCCGCCCAGCGGATCGAAGCCGCCGCCGCCTCCGGCGCAATCACGCCGGCCTGCCAGCGTTCCGTCGGCCAGCGGTGGAGCTCGACAAAGGCTGGCCAGTCCTCGTGCTTGAGCGGCTTGAAGTGATGGCTCTCCGCCCAGCCGCGCTGGCGATCGGTTTCCGGCGGGCTCCGCCAGCCCGCCCCGGCCATCAGACGGAGCGCCTCCTGCTGCGCCGCGGGCTCGATGACCCAGAGGTCGAGATCGAGCATGACGCGGGTGCCGGAGGCGAAGTCCGGGTCGAGCAGCGTCTCGGCGCCTTTCAGCCAGACGGGCCGGATGCCTGCGGCGGCGAGCAGGCGATTGATGGCCTTCACCTGCCGGCGCAAGACCGTTCGACGCTCGATATGCAGCGCGAAGACCATGTCGAGAAAGGCGCCGAGCTCATCCGGAACCTCTCCGGCGAGCGCGTGCCGGTCGAGAGCGGCCTTGAGGCTCGGCAGGACGAGGCCCTGGTCGGCCGCTGCGACGACGAGCGGCCAGTCCGCTTCACGCGGCCATCCGCTCGCGATTGCCTCCCGGGAGGAGAGGGGCGAGACCGCGCGGGCGGTCCATTTCAGCGCGCGGAGGCGGGCGTCTTGATCGGGCGTTCCAGCCATCGCCGCGCCTCCTCGAGATCATCATAGGTGAGACGGAACTTCGGAACTGTCTCCACCCAGTCGAAGATGCGCTCGAAGCGTTGCTTGTCGTGGGGATAGGGCGTCGAGAAACGCGCCTCCATGAGGCCGAGCAGCGCCTCGCTTGCCGTGATCGGCGTCAGCGATGCCGCCGCGCCCGGTTGGTAGCGCGGGAAGACCAGCCGCGTGGCGGCGAGCGGGCGGATGATGTGGCGCTCCGTCGGAACCACGAGAAACCGTCCGAGCTTCGGCCCATAGGCCACCGTCGGCAGGGCCGCGAGGTCCGGATAGTCGGCGGCGAGCGGCGCGAGGCTGCCCTCCTTGATCGAGATCGCATTGTAGAGCGGCAGCAGCGACAGCGTTCCGTCCCCGGCCTCCGCGAAGCTCACGAAATCGTCGCTGCCGTAGAGCCACCCCTTCGCGACCAGATGCGCCGAGAGCGTGCTCTTGCCGGCCCCGGAGACGCCGGGAAAGAGCGTCAGGCTGTCGCCATGGGCGACGGCCGCAGCGTGGAAGGAGGCCACGATCCGGGCATCGGGATAGGCGGCGGCAAAGATTGCCGTGATCGCGATGCCGAGCGCCTCGACATCGTCCATCGCCAGCGTCCACTCGCCGTCGAGCCCGTTGCTGTGCCGCGGGCCATCGGAGGAGAGGCCGATCCGCGCGCCGGGCACAGATGCGTCGTCGCCGGCGAGGCCGGAAAAGAGCCCCAAGGCCCGGTTGACCATGGTCGAGCGTGGCTCGGCCTCCGTCTGGTGGAGCGAAAGCTGGATCGCCCGGCCGCCGAGCCGCAGGCGGAGCGTGGCAAAGGGCTCTCCTTCCGGAGGCTCCGCCCGAACCGGCTGCTCGGCCAAGGTCATGGTCGCCGCCGACGAGACCAGGACGCGGCCATCGTCCAGGGTTTCGATCCAGCCCTGCCGGCGCCAGTCCGCGAGGCAGGCCTCGATATCCGCGCGAGCCGTCGCGCGGTCAGGCGCGAAGCCCTCGGCCCAGCTTGAGGCCAGAGCATCGATCGCGGTCGGCGTGTCGAGCAGTTCGAGGAAGAGCCGCGCCGCGGCGGGATTGAGGAGATGCAGATCGCCGGAGGCGAGATCGACGACGGCGAGGTGGTCGTCGATGAGGCGGAAATGGAATCGGCCGATCAGTGCCTGTTCGTCCGGTCCTGGGAGCATCAGCTTCGTGGCCCCCCAGCCAGGCGCGCTGCGCGGTGGAACGTCATCGGGCCGGGCGCCTGTCGAACGGCTCCGGCCCGTGACGATGTGGCCCGTCTCTATCGGGGCCGATCAGCTCGCCGCCGCGGCTTTGTCGACCTTCAAGAGTCCGATGGTGAGCGGCGCGGCATAGGCGATCCCCTTGCCGAGCTTGCGCATCGCCTCGCGGCGCGCGCCGTCGGCGGGCGCGCCGGTCTCACTGGTCGGCCGGCCGGCCGGGTTTTCGTCATGCGTCATGCATCAGGCCCCCGATAGGGCCGGCTTCCGCCGGCCCT